>NZ_QOWC01000030.1 GCF_003574465.1 Methylobacterium crusticola | reverse complement strand
GGCGGCTGAGGCCGCGGCGGCTGAGGCCGCGCCGCGGGCTCGTGCCCCGGCGCGTTCTGGTGCGGGACCGACGCCCGTGCTACACGCCCCCGCCCCGGGCCCCGCGCGCCCGCCGGCGCGGACGCGGCCGTCCGCGATCCCGCGACCGCGAGGGGCCGGGCCCATGGGGGAACCGGATGTCCGCCGCCACCAATCGTCTGCCCGGCATGCCCGCGTTCGAGTCGCCGTTCTTCGGGCGCCCGGGCTTCGCGCCGCCGATCAGGCCCGAGAACCTCCCGGTCGCGCAGGCGCTGCGCGAGAACGGCTACGCGGTCGTCGACTTTCCCGACCCCGATTTCGCCGCCCGGGCCGCGGCGATCCGCGCGGACCTCGACCCGCGCTACGACTGGGCGGAGTGGCGCGCCTCCGGCTTCGCGCGCGGCGACGGCCTGCGCATCCAGGACGCCTGGACGTTCAACGACGACGTGAAGGCGATCGCCTGCAACCCGGCGCTCCTCGCCCTGCTCTCGGACCTGTTCGGGCGCCAGGCCCAGCCGTTCCAGACGCTGAACTTCCCGGTCGGCACGCAGCAGCACTTCCACTCCGATGCCGCGCACTTCAACTCGCGGCCGGAGCGCTTCATGTGCGGCGTCTGGGTCGCGCTCGAGGACATCGAGGCCGATGCGGGGCCGCTCGTCTACTACCCGGGCACGCATACCTGGCCGGTCTTCGACAACGAGCACCTCGGCACGACGGCGCTCGGCCGCCGCAACGTCGGGCTCTACGGCCAGCTCTGGAGCGACCTCGTGACGGCGCACGGCCTTTCGCCCGAGCGCTTCCTCGCCCGCAAGGGCCAGGCGCTGATCTGGGCCGCCAACATCCTGCACGGCGGCGACCGCCAGACCAACCCGGACAGGACCCGCTGGTCGCAGGTGACGCACTACTTCTTCGAGGACTGCGCCTACTACACGCCGTTCTACTCCGACCCGTTCTCCGGCAGCATCGCCTGGCGCGAGCCGGTCGACATCCGCACGCGCGCGCCGATGGTCAACCGCGTCGGCGGCCAGCCCGTCGACGCGGCCTTCATCGAGGAATCCTCGGAGCGCTCGGGGCGGCTGCTGGCGGGGGAGAGCGCCGCGATCGCCTCCCGGGTCGCCGCCCTGCGCCAGGAGGTCGCCTACCACAGCGGCCGCGTCGACCGGCTCAAATCCTCCCTGTCCTGGCGCATCACCGCCCCGATCCGGGGCGTGGGCCGCCTGCTGAAGACGAAGCGCGCCTGACGGCCGCGCGCCCGCCCGGCGGAGAGGCCATGACCGATGCGATCCCGGCCGGCGTCTGGGGCCACCCGCCGGCCGACCTCGTCGCGCTGCCGGACGGCGCGCGCCAGCTCTCGCCGCTGATCCCCGGCAGCGCCGCCCTGGAGGAGCTCGCCCCCGGACACCTCGGGAGCCTCACGATCCTGGCGCCGCCCGGCACGCTGGAGCGGCGGCACGCGCTCGCGCACGCCCTGCGGGCGCTCGCGCCCGGCGGGGCCCTGACGGCGCTGGCACCGAAGGACAAGGGCGGCGCGCGCCTGCGCCGCGAGCTCGCGGGCTTCGGCTGCGCCGTCGACGAGACGGCGCGGCGCCACCACCGCATCTGCCGGGTCCGGCGGCCGGCGGAGCCCGCCGGGCTCGAGGCCGCCATCGACGAGGGGGCGCCGCGCCTCCTCGCGGAGACCGGCCTGTGGTCGCAGCCCGGCCTCTTCGCCTGGAACCGGATCGATCCCGGCACTGCGCTCCTGCTCGGCGCGCTTCCGGCGCTCGCGGGGCGCGGGGCGGATCTCGGCTGCGGCCTCGGCGTCATCGCCCGGGCGGTCCTGGCCTCGCCCGGGGTCGAGGCCCTGGCGCTCGTCGACATCGACCGCCGGGCCGTGGCGGCGGCCCGGCGCAACGTCGCGGATGCCCGGGCGGCCTTCGCCTGGGCCGACGCGCGGGACGCCGACGCGGTGCCGGACCGGCTCGACTTCGTGGTGATGAACCCGCCCTTCCACGACGGCGGCGCCGAGGACCAGGCCCTCGGCCAGGCCTTCATTCGCCGGGCCGCCGGGGCGCTCAGGCCCGGCGGCACCCTGTGGCTCACCGCCAACGCGCACCTGCCCTACGAGGCGGTCCTCTCCGAGGCGTTCCGGCAGGTGACCCCGCGGGCGGCCTCCGGCGGGTTCAAGGTCTTCGAGGCGCGCCGATGAGCGGCGGGTCCGTGCGCCTCGACCGCCTGCTCGCCAACCTCGGCTACGGCTCGCGCCGGGAGATCCAGGCGCTCGCCCGGGCCGGCGCCATCGTGCTCGACGGGGCCCCGCTGCGGGCCGCCGACCAGCGCATCGCGGTCACCCCCGACCTCGCCGCGCGCCTGCGGGTCGACGGCGAGGCCCTCGACCCGCCCCCCGGCCTCGTCGTGATGCTGCACAAGCCCCTCGGGGTCACGTGCTCGCACAAGGAGGCGGGGCCCCTGGTCTACGGCCTGCTGCCGCCGCGCTGGCGCCGGCGCGACCCGGCGCTCTCGACCGTCGGCCGCCTCGACAAGGACACCTCCGGCCTCCTGCTCCTCACCGACGACGGGGCCCTGCTGCACCGGATCATCTCGCCGAAGGCCAGGGTGGCGAAGCGTTACCGGGTCACCCTCGACCGGCCGCTCCGGGGCGACGAGGGCGCGGCGCTCGCCTCCGGCACCCTGATGCTCGAGGGCGAGGACGCGCCCCTGCTCCCGGTCGCCCTCGAGGCCCACGGGCCCGACCGCGCCGCCGTGACGCTGACCGAGGGCCGCTACCACCAAGTCCGCCGAATGTTCGCGGCCCTCGGCAACCACGTGGTGGCGCTCCACCGCGACCGGGTCGGCGGCCTCGACCTGCCGGAGGACCTCGCACCCGGCGCCTACCGGGTGCTGGGCGAGGCCGAGGTGGCGCGGGTATTCGCCGGGGGCTGAGGGCGCGCCGGGTCAGCCGAGGGTCGTCAGGTCCTGGAACCAGTGCTGGGCCTGGGTGTAGCCCTTCACCCGCGCCGACAGCGCGTGCGGGTTGGTGTCGTGCACGACCCAGACCTGCACGGCGTCGTCCACCACGATCTCGTGGACGCGCGCCAGCATGCGGTCCTGCTCGGCGGGATCGAAGCTCGCCCGGATCGCGTCGCAGAGCCGGTCGACCTCCGGGTTGCGGTAGTGGCTCCAGTTCACGCCGGTCGGCGCCACCTGCTTCGAATCGTAGAAGCGCAGGATGGCGTAGAGCGGGTCGGAGGTGACGTACGCGATGTTGCTGCCGCTCACGCCCTTGAGCGAGGGGTCGGCGGCGCCCTGACGCCAGGCGGTGTAGGCCACTTCGAGCTCGACCGCCTGGAACTCCAGCGCGATGCCGATCTCGGCCCAGCTCTGCTGCACGAACTCGTTGATGGGCAGCGACAGCATCTGGCCGGAGCCGCCCGTCGGGATGATGAACTTCGTGCGCAGCGGGTTCTGGGGCGAGTACCCGGCCTCGCGCACGAGCTTGCGGGCCGCGTCGACGTCGGTGCCGACCTGGAAGCTCGGCTTGCCGAACCACGGGCTCGACGGCTGCACCTGGCCCGCCGCCGGGGTGGCGAGCCCGCCCATGAGGGCGACGACGCTCTCCCGGTCGATGGCGAGGTTCGCGGCCTTGCGCAGGCGCAGGTCGCGCCAGGGGCTGCCCTCCAGCAGGGACAGGTGGTAGTTCCAGACGTGGGGCGTGTCGTTGCCGGTGACCCGCATCCCCGCCCCCTTGAGGCGCGGCACGGCGTCGGGCGCCGGCAGCTCGATCAGGTCGACGGTGCCCGACAGCAGGGCGTTCGCCCGGGCGAGGTCCTCCGGGATGCACGCCAGGGTGAGCTTGGCGAGGCGCGGCATGCGCCTGGGATTCCAGTAGGCCTCGTTCGGCGCGAGCTCGAGGCGCACCCGCGGCACTAGGCTGCTCAGCCGGTAGGGACCGGTGCCGGAGGGCTGGAACGCGAACTTGGTCCAGTCGCGCCCGACCGCCTCGAACTGGGCCGGGGAGGAGACCAGGAACCACAGCATCTGGTAGGGAAACAGCGCGTCGACCGCCTTGGTGGTGACCTGCACGGTCATCGCGTCGAGCCGGCGGTAGGCGGCGACCGAGGGCAGGCGCGGGCGCACCTGCGAGGCCTGGCGCTGGTCGAACTGCGCGGCCTGCGGGTTGAGCACCTTGTCGAGGTTCCAGATCACCGCGTCGGCGTCGAAGGCCGAGCCGTCGTGGAACCTGACCCCCTCGCGCAGGCGGAACACCCAGTTCCTGCGATCGGCCGGGTCGCTCTCCCAGGAGGTGGCGAGCCCCGGCACCAGCTTGCCGGGCCGGTCGGCGACGTCGAGCTCCCAGGCGACGAGCGGATCGTACAGGGTCAGGCCGGTGAACTGGTAGCCGCCCGCGCCCCGGTCGGGCTGGCCCGTGGTCAGCGGCAGGTCGAACATCGAGATGCCGTAGGTCAGGCTGCCGGAGGGCGTCCCCTCCGCCAGGACCGTCCCGGTCGGCCCGAGCGCGGCCAGGGCGGAGGCGCCGGCGAGGAAGTGCCGGCGCGAGAGGGAGGCGTGACTCATGGATGGACCCCGGCTGGAGGCGGCCTCGACCGGCCGCCTCGCTGACGCGTGACGCCGCCGGAGCGGCGTCGCCGCCCCGACGTCTGCAAGATGCGTGCAAGGGCCACCGCCGGACCGCGCCGGCAAACGCATAAAGACATCTTTATGTCTTGATTGCCTCCTAGCCGGGGCGCTGCTATACGCCCGGCACGCACGGGCGACACGGGAGCCACCGCATGCCGAGCACGCAGGACTACATCGTCAAGGACATCGGCCTCGCCGATTTCGGGCGCAAGGAAATCGCCATCGCCGAGACCGAGATGCCCGGCCTGATGGCCGTGCGCGAGGAGTACGCCGCGCGCCAGCCCCTCAAGGGCGCGAAGATCGCCGGCTCGCTGCACATGACGATCCAGACCGCGGTGCTGATCGAGACGCTGAAGAGCCTCGGCGCCGACATCCGCTGGGTCTCGTGCAACATCTACTCGACCCAGGACCACGCCGCCGCCGCGGTCGCGGCCGCCGGGATCCCGGTCTTCGCCGTCAAGGGCGAGACCCTCGAGGAGTACTGGGACTACACCGCCAAGCTGTTCGAGTGGCACGACGGCGGCATGCCGAACATGATCCTCGACGACGGCGGCGACGCCACCATGTTCGTGCATCTCGGCCTGCGCGCCGAGCGCGGCGACACCGCCTTCCTCGACAAGCCGGGCTCGGAGGAGGAGGAGATCTTCTTCGCGCTGCTCAAGCGCACGCTGGCCGGCACGCCGAAGGGCTGGTTCGCGGGCCTCGCCGAGTCGATCAAGGGCGTGTCGGAGGAGACCACCACCGGCGTCCACCGCCTCTACCTGCTCGCCAAGGAGGGCAAGCTCCTCTTCCCGGCGATCAACGTCAACGACTCGGTGACGAAGTCGAAGTTCGACAACCTCTACGGCTGCCGCGAGTCCCTGGTCGACGGCATCCGCCGCGGCACCGACGTCATGATGGCCGGCAAGGTCGCGATGGTGGCGGGCTTCGGCGACGTCGGCAAGGGCTCGGCCGCGTCCCTGCGCAACGCCGGCTGCCGCGTGCTGGTCTCGGAGGTCGACCCGATCTGCGCGCTCCAGGCCGCCATGGAGGGCTACGAGGTCACCACCATGGAGGATGCCGCGCCCCGCGCCGACATCTTCGTGACGGCGACCGGCAACAAGGACGTCATCACCCTCGACCACATGCGGTCGATGAAGGACCGGGCCATCGTCTGCAACATCGGCCACTTCGACAACGAGATCCAGGTCGCCGGCCTCAAGAACCTGAAGTGGCAGAACATCAAGCCGCAGGTCGACGAGATCGAGTTCGCCGACGGCCACCGCATCATCCTGCTGTCGGAAGGGCGCCTGGTGAACCTCGGCAACGCGATGGGGCATCCCTCCTTCGTCATGTCGGCCTCGTTCACCAACCAGACGCTGGCCCAGATCGAGCTCTGGACCAACCCCGGCAAGTACGAGCACAAGGTCTACACCCTGCCCAAGGCCCTCGACGAGAAGGTCGCGGCGCTGCACCTCGAGAAGATCGGGGTCAAGCTGACGAAGCTGCGCGACGACCAGGCCGCCTATATCGGCGTGAGCCAGACGGGGCCGTTCAAGCCCGACCACTACCGCTACTGAGCGGCCCGGAGAGCCGGCCGGCGGCTTCGCCCGGCCGGCTCCCACCCCCCTCGCCGAAACGCCGTGGCGCCGGGCCCTTGCGGGCTCCTACATCTCGCAGCGGCCTCATCTCTACGGCGCGCTCGATCCTCTCCTCAGGACCACGACCCTCACGAGCCTCACCGACGTGATGCTGGGGCATTCCTTCTGGATGCAGCGCCGGGTCGTCTGAGAAATGTCGTCGGGTGCGATCGCGCGTGCCTGGCAACGGGCGGGCGCTGCGGATCACCGCGCTCGTGCGCGAGCCCGTCCGCGCAGCCCGGTCCGCTGCTCTCGATCCACCCTCCGGCCCCATTTGCCAAGCGGCAGTTCGCTCGTCACGGGCTCGTGCGCCGCGCTCGCTCCCACGCACCAGCATTCTCGAGGACCCGCCCCGGCGCCGCGATTAAATTTCTGAGCAGGAGTGCTGGTGCCGCAAGAGGGATTCGAACCCCCGACCCTCTCATTACGAATGAGATGCTCTACCAGCTGAGCTATTGCGGCGGCGACCGCCGCGCGAGTGGGGCTCGGCAGTCCGGCGCCGTCTTACCCGCAGGCTCGCGCCTTGGCAAGGCTCGTGCGCGGGCAAGGGCCGTGCGCTTAAGCCCGCGGGGCGAGGGACGAGGGACGAGGCGCGGTCCGGGGTGTCGCGCTCAGGCCTCCGCGGCGCGGAGCGACCGTGCGCAGGCGGACAGGATCGCGGCGGCCGCGGCCGGGTAGCCCGCCTCGACCACGGCCTCGACGTCCCGGGCGGCCTCCGCGAGCAGGGCCTGCCCGTCCGCGACGCCCTGCCGGTGCAGGGCCGCCGCGAGGGCGGTGGCCAGGGTGGCGAACGCCACGCCGACATCCTGCTCGGTCATCGGGAAATCCTTCCGGTGGTCGGTCACGGGAGCGGCAGCCTCGCGGACGGGTCGCGGCGGGAGCGCGCGGACGCCCGCTGCCGCCGGTGAGGGGCGAGCGGTCGGACAACCGCGCGCCTACGGCGCCCGGGCCGGGCCGTCAACACTTCGCTCCTGTCGGCCCCAGTCCCGGGCGGGGACCGGCGCGGGGGTCGGGCCCTCGGGCGGGCGCCGAGCCCGGCGTCGGGCGGCGCGACGTGAGCCGTTGCGGAACCGGGCCGGCCGGCGGGTCCGGAGCCCGGCCTGGGCGCGCGGCCCTCATCCGCTACCTATGGAGCGGGCACGACGAGAGCCCTCCGGCGCGGGGACCCCGGCACGCAACCCGGGGGCCTGCGCCGCGGCACGATCGGACCGGCTCGGCGGGCCGCCGCGGGGCCGGGGCTCGAGGACGCGAACGACAGCCCCGGGGAGGGACAACCATCATGCGCCGCCCGCTCATCACCATTGCCTGTATCGCCGCCGCGCTCGCCGTCACGCCGCCCGCCGTCGGCCAGACGGCCCGGCCGGAGCCCGGCCCGCTCACGATCGCGAAGCAGGGCAGCTTCTTCGTCGGCGGGCGCGACGTGACCTCGGACACGCTGTCGACGCTGCCGAACTACGCGCCGTCGGGCACCATCACGGTCGACCAGATGTACGTGCGCTACCAGGTCCCGGCCGGGCCGCTCGGAATCCCCGTCACCCTCGTCCACGGCTGCTGCCTCACCGGCAAGACCTGGGAGACCACGCCGGACGGCCGCATGGGCTGGGACGAGTACTTCGTGCGGCGCGGCCACCCGACCTACGTCATCGACCAGGTCTGGCGCGGGCGCTCGGCCGCGAACCCCTCGTCCATCAACGCCGTGCGCGCCGGCAAGGCGCCCGTGGAGCAGTTGCCGACGGTGTTCTCCGCCGGGCACGAGGGCGCCTGGGCGATCTTCCGCTTCGGCAAGACCTACCCGGAGGTGATGCCGGGCCTGCGCTTCCCCCTCGCCGCGCAGGCCGAGTTCTGGAAGCAGATGGTCCCCGACAGCCTGGCGAGCCTGCCGACGCCGAACCCGACCGTGCCCGCCCTCTCGGACCTCGCCGGACGGATCGGCGGGACGGTGCTCATGAGCCACTCGCAATCCGGCATCTACCCGTTCCAGGCCGCGACCTTGAGCCGACGCGGCATCGCCGGCATCGTGTCGATCGAGCCGGGCGCGTGCCCGGAGCCGACCGACGACATGGCGCCCTACCGGGACCTGCCGATCCTGGTGGTGTTCGGCGACTACGTCGACGCGTTCCCGCGCTGGGCGCCGCGGCTCAGGACCTGCCGCGCCTTCGTGGCGGCGGCGAACGCCGCCGGCGGCAGGGCCGAGCTCCTGCTCCTGCCCGACATCGGCATCAAGGGGAACTCCCACATGCTGATGCAGGACGACAACAGCCTCGAGATCGCCGACCTCCTCCTCGACTGGATCGACCGGCACGCCGGCGCGGCCCGCTGAGGCGCGGGGCGCGGGGCCGGCACCGTCAGAGGAAGCCGAGGGAGATCCACGGGATGAAGGTGATCGCCAGGAGGCCGACGAGCAGCCAGCCGAGGTAGATCCAGATCCGCCGCATCCCGGCCTCGGGCGGCACCTGGCCGATGATGCAGGCGGCGTAGTAGCAGAGCCCGAAGGGCGGCGCGAACAGGCCGAGCCCCATCGCGAGGATCACCACCATGCTGTAGTGGACCTCGTGGATGCCGAACTGCTTGGCGATCGGAAACAGCAGCGGCCCGAACAGCACGATGGCCGGGATGCCCTCGAGCAGGCTGCCGAGCACGATGAAGGCCACGACCGAGACCAGCAGGAAGCCGGTGGCGCCGCCCGGGACCCGGGCCATCAGGGCCGCGAGGTCGTGCGAGAAGCCGGACTGCGTCAGCGCCCACGCCATCGCGCTCGCCGCCCCGACGATGAACAGGATCGCGCCCGAGAGCGACGCGGTCTTGACCAGCATCGGGCGCGTGGCCCGCCAGCTCAGGCCCCCGCGGTAGACGAGCAGGCCGAGCACCAGGGCGTAGACGATGCCGATGGTCGAGACCTCGGTCGCCGTCGCGACGCCCTCGACCACCGCGGTGCGGATGATGAAGGGCAGGAGCAGGGCCGGGACCGCCACGACGAGGGTCCGGCCGACCACGGAGGCCGGCGCGCGGGCCACCGGGGCGGCGTCCTCCTCGGTGCCGGCCCGGTAGCGGGCCACCAGCGCGAGCACCAGGGCGAGGACGAGGGCCGGCAGGATGCCGGCGGTGAACAGGGCCGCGATGGAGACCCCGGTCACCGACGCGATGGCGATCAGCACGATGGAGGGCGGGATGGTCTCGCTCATCGCGCCGGAGGCGGCGAGCAGCGAGAGCAACTCGCCCTCCCGCATGCCGCGCCGGCGCATCTCGGGAAACAGCACCGGGGCGACCGCCGCCATGTCGGCGGTCTTCGAGCCCGAGATGCCGGAGACGAGCAGCATGGCGCCGAGGAGCACGTAGGACATCCCGGCCTTCACGTGGCCGAGGAGCGCGGCGAGGAACGCCACCATGGCGCGGGCCATGCCGGTGGCCTCGACGAGCTGCCCGAGGAGGACGAAGAGCGGCACCGCCAGCAGGATCAGCCCGCTCATGCCCTCGTCCATGCGGCCGACCACGATGGTGAGCGGCGTCGACGTGGTGGCGAGGAGGTAGGCGGCGGTGGCGAGGCCGAACGAGAAGGCGATCGGCACCCCGGCGATCACCCCGGCCCCGAGCAGGCCGACGAAGAAGATCACCAGCGCCCCGTTGCCTATGCCCGCGAGCCAGGGCGCCCCGAGGTGGAGGAGGCCCGCGAGGCCGCCGAGCAGCACGGCGACGCTCGCGACGTCGCGGGGGGCGTGCCGGGCGAGCCGCACGAGGCAGGACAGGACGGCGACCGCGCAGCCGAACGGCATCGCGGCGGCCCGCACCATGCCCGACCAGCCGAGCGCCGGCGTCTCCACGAAGGACTGGTCGTCGAGGTACTCGACGGCCGGGTGCAGCAGGAGGGCGAGGAACACCGCCACCGCCCCCACCGCCAGCGTCTCGAAGAAGGCCTGGGCGCGGGGCGACAGGGTGCCGACCACGAAGGTCAGCCGCATGTGCTCGCCGCGCTGCACCGCCACCACGCTGCCCAGAATGGCGAGCCAGAGGAACAGGATCGCGGCGAGCTCGTCCGACCAGATGATCGGGGCGTGGAAGGTGCGCGCGACGATGCCCACGAACAGGATCGCCACCTCGGCGACGACGAGGAGCGCCGCCGGCACCTCGATCAGGTGGCGCAGCCAGCGCTCGGCGAGGTCGAGCCCGTGCGCCAGCGGGACGGCGGCGGGCGCGACCGCCACCCCGGGGGCTCCGGGGGCGGCGCTCACGCCAGCCCCCCGACGACGGATTCGAGGGATTTCCAGGCCTCGGGACCGAACTTCTCGCGCCAGTCCCGGTAGTAGCCGCTCTGGGCCAGCGCCTTGCGGAAGGCCGCCTTGTCGGGCGCCTCGAAGGCGAGGCCCCTGGCGGCGAGGTCGGTCTTGAGGGAGGCGTTGAGCCGGACCACGTCCCCGCGCTGCTCCAGTGCGGCCCGGTCGAGCTCGCGCCGCACGATCTCCTGGAGGTCGGCCGGCAGGCGCCCGAAGGCCCGGCGGTTGGCCAGGATCCAGAAGGGGTCCCAGATGTGGTTGGTCTCCGAGACGTACTTCTGGACCTCGTAGAGCTTGCCGGACTCGATCGCCACGAGGCCGTTCTCCTGGCCGTCGACCAGCCGGGTCTGCAGCGCGGTGTAGAGCTCGTTGAAGTTGATCGAGGTCGGGTTGGCGCCGAGCGCGCTGAACAGGGAGGTGAAGATCGGCGAGACCGGCACCCGGATCCGGTATCCCTTGAGGTCCTCGGGCGTGCGGATCGGCTTGGCCGACGAGGTGATCTGCCGGAAACTGTTGTCGGCCGCCTTGGCGGCGACGAGGACGCCCGCCTTCTCGATCTGCGCGCGCACGTAGGCGCCGACCTCGCCGTCCACGCCCTGCCAGACCTGGTCGTAGGTCGAGAACGCGAAGCCCACGTTGGTGACGGCGGCGCCCGGCGCCACCGTCGAGATCACCGAGCCGGCGATGTTGAGGAACTCGATGCCGCCCGAGCGCACCTGCGTGATCAGGTCGGTGTCGGAGCCGAGCTGGCTCGCCGGGAAGAACTTGAGCTCGATGCGCCCGCCCGAGGCCTCGCGGATGCGCTGCGTCGCCTGCTCCAAGCGCGCGTTGATCGGCTGGGTCAGGGACTGGCCGGTGGCGAGCTTGTAGGTGAACTCCGCCGCGGCGGCCGGCCGCGTCCGGACGGCGACGAGGGGCAGGGCGGCGGCGCCCGCGATCAGGGCGCGGCGCGACAGGCCCGGCGCGACGGGGGCAGCGGCGGTCTCGTCCGGCATGGGGGTTCCTCCTGGCGTGGTGCCGGCGCCTGCGTGGGAGCCGGGCTCGTGATTGGTGTCGGTCGTTTCGGTGTCGGCGGCCCGGGCCATCGGCCGTCCGGGTCCGCCGGTGGCGGCCGGCTCCGCGGGCCCCTCGCGCATCTTCCTTGGTGCGGCCGCGACGGCCGGCCGCTCGGTGTTCCTCCGCGGCTCCACTTGAGGGGAACTCGCCCGCGCCCCGGGACGGGCCGGCGCGCCCAATCGAGGTTAGGAAGGCTGTTCATGAAGCGCAATTCAGTTTAACTGTCCCTCCGTGTAGCCAGGCTAAATGGTTCGCCATGCAGATCCCGCTGCGGTCGATCGGTGTCTTCCACGCGGTCGCCCGCATGGGCAGCGTCTCGCGGGCCGCCGACGAGCTCTGCGTGACGCCCTCGGCGGTGAGCCAGCAGATCCAGGCGCTCGAGGTCCACCTCGGCACCGCCCTGATCGTCAAGGCCGGCCGGAGCATCGCGCTGACCGAGGCGGGCGAGCGCTACTTCGAGATGATCGGCGGCGAGGTCGAGCGCATCGCCGAGGCGACCCTGCGCATCCGGGGCTTCCGGTCGGTGATGTCGCTCAACCTGAGGGCGACCCCGACCCTGTCGAGCAAGTGGCTGCTGCCGCGGCTCTCCGCCTTCCTCGACGCCCACCCGGACATCGAGGTGCGCCTCGACGGGACCAGCGGGCCGACGAATTTCGGCACCGAGAACGTCGACCTCGAGATCCGGCACGGCGACGGGCGCTGGCCCGGCCTCTACGTCGAGGGGCTGGCCGAGGAGCGCTTCCTGCCCGTCTGCGCCCCCGCCCTGGCTCCCCCGGAGAGCCTCGAGCCGGCGGAGCTCGGCGCCTTCCGGCTCATCCACTCGGTGCGCTCGCAGGTGCCCTGGGGCCGCTGGTTCGCGCAGGTCGGCGCCGAGCCGGCGGAGCGCTGGCGCCGGGTGCTGTTCGACCGCTCCCACATGGCGGTGGACGCCGCCGCCGGGGGCCTCGGCATCGCGCTCGAGAGCACCCTGATGATGACGGACGAACTGCGCGCCGGCCTCCTCGCCTGCCCGGTGCGCGCGCCGCCGGCCATCGGCCTCGTGACCCAGTGGATCGTCTGTCCCCACGACCACCTGCGCCACCGCAAGGTGCAGACCTTCCTCGCCTGGCTCCGGACCGAGCGCGACCGCTGGCAGGCCGGGGAGGGCGGCGCGACCCTTTAGCCGGGCTACATCGTCCGCTCGGAATTCTCGCTAGTCCTTCATGGAGGCCTCCCCGTAGCGTGACGGCCGTCGCGGCGCTCCATCGATCGCCGGCGGCCGCGGCGGGGTGGTGCCGCGGGCCGCCCGAGGCCCGGCGCCGGATCCGGCGCCGGACCGGGCGCCGCGTGCCGGACGCGGCCTCGCGGGCCTCAAGCCCACCACGCGGGCCGAGCCCCGCCAAACATGCGGGCCGAGGCCCGCCCAACACGCGGGCATGACCTGCCCGACGACAGGGAAGGAAGCCACATGAACCTCTCGAGCCTCCTCACGCAGCGCGCCGCCGCCGGGCGCCCGGTGCGCGTGGGCCTGATCGGAGCCGGCAAGTTCGGCTCGATGGTGCTGGCCCAGGCGCAGCGCATCGAGGGCCTGCACGTCGTCGGCGTCGCCGACCTCGACGTCGCCAAGGCCCGCGCATCGCTCGACCGGGTCGGCTGGCCGGCGGAGCGCTACGCCGCCGCGACGCTCGCGGACGCGCTCACGGGCGGCGGAACCTGCGTGCTGCCCGACGCGGCGGCCCTGTGCGCCTTCGAGGGGATCGAGTGCGTGATCGAGGCGACCGGCCACCCGATCGCCGGGATCCGGCACGCCCTCGCGGCGATCGACGGAGCCAAGCACGTCGTGATGGTCAACGTCGAGGCCGACGTGCTGTGCGGACCGCTGCTCGCCGAGCGGGCGCGCCGCAAGGGCGTGGTCTACAGCATGGCCTACGGCGACCAGCCGGCGCTGATCTGCGAGCTGGTGGACTGGGCCCGGGCCTGCGGCTTCGAGGTCACGGCCGCCGGCAAGGGCATGAACTTCGAGCCCCGCTACCGCTACTCGACGCCCGACACGGTCTGGGGCTTCTTCGGCTGGACCGAGGAGGAGGTGGCGAAGGGCGACTTCAACCCGAAAATGTACAACTCGTTCACCGACGGCACCAAGGCGGCCATCGAGATGGCGGCGGTCGCCAACGGCACCGGACTCGACTGCCCGGAGGACGGGCTCGCCTTCCCGCCGGCCGGCCTGCAGGACCTCGCCCGGGTGTTCCGTCCCGCCGCCGACGGCGGCCGGCTCGCCCGCAGCGGTCTCGTCGACATCGCGGCGAGCCAGGAGCCCGACGGCCGCGAGGTGTTCAACAACATCCGCTACGGCGTGTTCGTCACCATGAAGGCGCCCAACGAGTACACCCGCGCCTGCTTCCGCCAGTACGGCCTCCAGACCGATCCTTCCGGCTGGTACGGCTCGCTCTGGCGCCCCTTCCACCTGATCGGGCTCGAGACCAGCATCAGCGTGCTGTCGGCGGTCCTGCGCAACGAGCCGACGGGGTCCTCGAAGGAGTTCCGGGGCGACGCCGTGGCGACGGCCAAGCGCGACCTCCAGCCCGGCGAGATGCTGGACGGGGAGGGCGGCTACGCGGTGTGGGCGAACGCCATCCCGGCCGCGCGGAGCCTCGCCCTCGGCGCCCTGCCGATCGGGCTCGCCCACAACGTCCGCCTCACCCGCCCGGTCCGCAAGGACACGATCGTGCGCTTCGAGGACGTCGTGATCGAGCAGGACCTCGACGTGGTGGCGCTCCGGCGCCAGATGGAGGATGCGGCCCGGCCGACCGGCGCCCGGGCGGCCTGAGCCGGACGGGCCGCCCTGGCGGCGCAGGGCCGCCTCCGCACCCGCGCGGCACCCGGGCCTCGGGACGAGGCGCGGGTGCCGCGTCCCATCCCGCCGCACCGGACGCCCCCATGCCCCCAGCCTTCGTGGTCATCGCCGAGTTCAAGCTGAAGGAGGGCGCCCGCGCGGCCTTCCTGGAGCTCGCGCGCGACGACGCCGCGCACTCGGTCGCCGACGAGCCGGGCTGCCGGCAGTTCGACGTGACCGTGGCGGAGGACGATCCCGACCGGATCGTGCTCTACGAGGTCTACGACGACCGCGCCGCGTTCGAGGCGCACCTCGAGACGCCCCACCTCGCGCGCTTCCGCGCCGGCTTCCCGGCGCTGGCCGAGCCGCTCCCGGTGCGCTTCCTGAGCCGCCACCATCCCTGAGGCGCGGGCGCCGCTCCGGCGGCGCGGCCGGGCCCGCCCGGCCTCCCGGCGACCGGCTCAGTCCGCCACGTCGGTCTCGGGCCGGTCGCCGCCCCGGGCGGCCTCGTCGTGCCAGACGTACTTGTCGTCCTCGTAGCTGATCACCCCGTCCTCGCCGGGGGCGCGCTGCTCGGCCGCCGCACGCTCGGCCGCGGTGTGGGCCGCCTGCCGGTTCGGGAACGTCTCGGAGAAGACGTCGCCGACCTTGTAGGCCCAGCCGCCGTCGTGCTCCACGATCCGATACGTCACTCGCGCCATCTGAGAAACCCCCGAACCCGTGTTGAGGCGGAACGGCGGGCCCGCGCCTCCGTTCCCAGCCGGCCGCGCCGGCCCGGGTGCCGCCGGGCCGCGCGAGCGGGGCAGCTCCCCCGACATCCCCCCGACGAAAACATCTCGCTACCGGCGCGACGCCACTGTACTGTCGCGGCAGACTGATCCGTCGATCCGCACGATTTTATCAAACATACTTCGTTCGAATTCAAACAGAAAAGCAATCTGCCCTGGGGTGCCGGTCCTCTTCTGACGCGATGGGGGGAATTTGACATGGCAGAGTCGATGCTTCAGCAATATTACGATGTGTCGCACTGGATGTACGGGCGGCCGGACAGCGATCTCCCGCTGCCGATTCCGGACAACCTGAGCCTGTACAGCTACCAGGGCATCACGTTAGATTCCGGTCTGCTGTCGAGCGGGTTTCACGGCACGGCCTTCGTGACGAACGATGCCGACCCGCGGATCATCATCGGGTTCGAGGGGACGGACACGGCGGGCGCGCGGGAGCGGCCCCTGTTCCTGCTCGCGCAGATCGAGGCCGACCTGGCGCTCTACCGCGGCCTCGTCCCGCAGGCCCTGCGGGACGCCGGGACCTTCACCGCGCAGGTGCTGGCCGCGACCGATGCGCAGCACATCGCCCGGGACCACGTCACGGTCACCGGGCACTCCCTCGGCGCCGGGGAGGCCGCCTACGTGGCGGCCCGGGAGAATCTCGGCGGCACCACCTTCGCGGCGCCGGGCCTGCCCCCGGGCGCCGTCCCCGCCGCGGCATCGCCCGAGGACCTGACGAACTACGTCGAGTTCGGCGATCCCGTCGCCAATTACAGCGCGACCCCGGTGAACTACGAGGGGGCCTTCCTGTTCGAGGACGGCATCGCCCGCTACGGGGATCCGACCTACGTCGGGGTCGATTCCGAGAAGGACCTGCTCAGGGGCGCCCTGGGAGCGGCGGGCGCCCAGTTCGAGCCCGGCACGACCGTGGCGCAGCGGGCCGCCGGCCTCGCGGCGTTCGGCGCGCTGGCCGCCGAGTACCACCCGCTCACGACCTACGGGGGGGACCTCGACCTCGCGTCCTCGGTGCCGGAGGCGGACGCCTCGCGGATCATCGGCGGCGACGATTACCGGCTCCTCCTGGGCGACCTCGCCGACGGGAGCTTCCTCGTGAAGGACGCCTACTACGCGATCACGAACCCGGACGTCCGCGCCGCCGGAATCGACGCCGAGACCCATTACGACGCGTTCGGCTGGCGCGAGGGCCGCGACCCGAACGCCGTGTTCTCGACGACGGGCTACCTCGCGGCCAACCCGCACGTGGCGGCCTCAGGCATCAACCCGCTGACCCAGTTCGACCAGGGAGGCTGGCGGGAGGGACGCGACCCGGGTGCCGGCTTCGACGCCGAACTGTACCTCGCGCGCAATCCGGACGTGCAGGCCGCGGGCGTCGACCCGCTCGCGCACTACCTCGCGTTCGGGCAGGCCGAGGGCCGGGAGGCCTACGCGGCGGTCGGCCGGGCGGGCGACCTCACCGCCCATCCGGGCTTCGACGCCGAGTACTACCTGCTCGCGAACCCGGACGTCGCCCGGGCGGCGCGCGAGGCCGGCGCCGGCGCCTTCGAGCTCGCCTACCGGCACTACGCGACCCTCGGCTGGCGCGAGGGCCGCGACCCGAACGCCGCATTCGACACCCGCGGCTACCTCGCCGCCTACGCCGACGTGGCGGCGGCGGGAATCGACCCCCTCCTGCACTACGACCAGTTCGGCTGGCGGGAGAACCGCGACCCCTCGCGGCAGCTCGACACCTCCGCGTACCTCGCGGCGAACCCGGACGTGGCGGGCGCCGGGATCGATCCGATGCTGCACTACCTGCAGTTCGGCGCGCGCGAGGGGCGCGCCTCCCTGGATGACGGCGCCTTCGATCCGCCCGGCCGCGCCTGAGCGGCGCAGGTGAGGCGGCGCGAACCTGCGCGGCGCGAAACCGCGCGCGCGCGGCACCGTCCCGGATGCCCGCCTCGTCTGCAACGTATCCGCGGAGCCATGGCTTCCTCTGGTATCGGAATGGTACTTCAAGCCAACGTGCAGCCAGGTCAATTGCTCGCAACTGATCTGGCTGTGTTGACATCTGAAGATCGGCTGTGCTTCTAGCTTCGTGTCTCGAAGAGGAATGCCTGAATGGCCGACGAATACGCTGGTGCACCTGCCGATCTGACTGCGCTCACGGCCGACATCGTCTCGGCCTACGTGGCCAGGAACCACATCCAGCCCGCCGAGCTGCCGGCCCTGCTCCAGACCGTGCACGGCGCGCTCGGGGGACTCGGCCGACCCGCCGCGGCGCAGCCCGAGACGCTGACGCCGCCCGTCCCGATCCGCCGGACGGTGACGCCGGACGCGATCATCAGCCTCGAGGACGGCCGGCCCTACAAGACGCTGAAGCGCCACCTCGCCGGGCGCGGCCTCACCCCCGAGGAGTACCGGCGCAAGTGGGGCCTGCCCCACGACTACCCCATGACCGCCGCCAACTACGCGGCGCAGCGCTCCGAGCTCGCCAAGAGCATCGGCCTCGGCCGCAGCCGCGAGGCCGCGGCGGCCGCCAAGGCCACGGCCGCGGACGAGGTGGTCTCCGCGCCGGCCGAGGGGGCGAAGCCGGGCCGCCGCGGCCGCAAGGCCGCCTGAGCGCGGCTCTCAGGCCGCCGGGCCGCCGATCCGGGCGCCCGCGCGGGCAGCCGGCGCGCCCGTCGCGCGTTTCCCCGTCGGGAACCGGAGGGACACCGCCATGGCGCACGCGACGAGCAGGGGCGGCTCCCTGCTGCTCGGCATCCTGATCGGGATCCTGCCTCAGGCCGGGGCGGGCGCGGCCGAGGCGGAGCGCGTTCGGCCGCGCATCATGGAGGCGGCGGCCCCGAACCGGGTCGAGTTCCTGTGCCCGGGCGAGACCACGATGGTGGTCGAGTTCTCGGGCACGGACCAGTCCCGCGCCGCGCGCGTGGTGCCGGCCGGCGGCGAGGCCGTCACGCTGCCCGAGCAGCCGAGCGGCTCGGGCTTCCGCTACGGCGACGGCACCCGCGAGCTGCGCGGCAAGGGCCGCGAGGTGACCTGGACGGACCAGAGCGGCCGGCCGGTCGTCTGCACGGAGAAGGCCGACACCGCGCCGCCCGGGGCGCGCTGACGGTCGCCGCGGCCCCCGGGCAGGCTCCCCCGGCATCAGCGACCGGGCCTCACTCCGGCAGGCCGGCGGCGCGCATGCCCTGCACGAACAGGTCCCGGCCGGGCGAGGGGCGGTAGAGGCGCAGGGCCCAGCCGACGCGGTAGCTCGGCTCGAGCGCGAGCAGCGCCCTTGCCGCCGCCGCGGCCTCGTCCCGGCGCCCGAGCCCCGCGAGGCTCGCGGCGAGGATGCGGTAGCTGCTCGTCCAGCTCGGCTTGTCGCGCACCGCGCGGCGCGCCCAGGCGACCGCTTCCTCGTGCGCGCCCTGCATGCACAGGGCGAGGGCGAGGCCGGAATCGAACAGGAAGGTCTCGCGGTCGAGGGGGCTCTGGCGCTTGGCGGCGCGGAAGAGCTCGGCCGCGCGCGCCGGCTCGCCGACGTAGCACCGCACCCAGCCGCTGCGCTCGTAGGCCGCCGCCGAGTTCGGGTTGAGGGCGAGCGAGCGCCCGAGCAGGCGGAGCGCCTCGTCGTATTCCTGGCCCAGGAACGCGAGCGTGTTGCCGGCGAGCATCAGGATGGCGGGGCTGTCCTGGGCAGAGGCCATCGCCAGGGCGGCGCGGGCGCAGCGCAGGCCCTCCGCCCCGTCCCGGGCCGGGTCCGTGCTCCAGCCCTGGGCGATCAGGAAGGTGTGGCACTGCGCCATCAGGGCGCGCGGCAGCGGCTCGTCGGGGAGGGCCTGCGCGGCCGCCGCGAGCGAGCGCAGCAGCGGCCGGATGCTCTCCTGGCTGGTCGACGAGAAGCTCGCGTAGGCCGAGAGGAACGGCGCGTAGATGCCGATTCCGGCGCGGCCCGGCGCGGCCGCCGGGCGAGCGGGGGGCCGGCCCGGGGCGATCGTCGCGAGGGTGCGCGCCACGATCTCCGCCTGGAGCGCGGGGAGCGCCCCCTCGTCGCCCTCGAAGCGCTCGCTCCAGACCGCCCCGGTCCCGTCAGTGGCGCTGAGGCACGCGGTGAGGCGCACGCGCCCGCTGGTGCTCTCGACGCGGCCCTCCAGCACGGAGGCGACGCCCAGCACCCGGCCGACCTCCTCGAGCCCGACCGCCCCGCGCCGGACCGTGAAGGCCGAGTTGCGGCCGCTGACGAACAGGCCCGGCGTGCACGCCAGGGTCTCGGTGAGGTGCTCGGTCACGCCGTCCGCGACGCTGCGCGCGCCGGCGGCGTCGGCGACGTCGCGGAACGGCAGCACCGCGATCGACGGCCGGTCCGGCAGGGCAAGAGGCATGTCCGACAATCGCATGGCGGTCACCCGTGATCACCTGTGCTGGCCGCCCTATCGCCCAAAGGAGCGCCGCAGTCGAGCGGCCTCCCCCGACCTGTGGCGAGACTTGCCGCGAGGCCCGTCGAGCGCCGTGCGCGCACCACGCAACACGGCCGGGCGGTCGTCCCGGCGACGCAACACGCGGCGCAATCTTCCGGTTATGGCGCAGCTTTAGAAGCAAGCCATCGAATGAGCAATGCCCATCGCATTCGGGAGGTTGGCGTGCGCCAGTGCTTCGACGACATCGCGTTCCTGATCACCATCGCGCTGGTCGCCCTCTGCGGTCTCTGCGTCAGCCCCGCCAGGGCGGCCGCGGATCGCGCCGACCCGCGCCTGTCCGTCGCCCGCAAGGCGCCGCCTCCCTGCCCGGCGCGGACGTGGCCCTACATCACGACGACCTGCGTGGCCTGAGACGATCCCCCGGGTGAGCGGCCGTCCGGCTCTCGGCGCGCCGCCCCTGCGTGCGCGAGCCCCGGCTCCGCCCGAGCCCCCACCGCATCCCGTTCCCCGCGGCCGCGTCCGGCCGCCCTGCCGCGAGCGCCCCATGATCACGGTTTCGGTTCTCCTCGTCTCGGTCACGCTCCTGATCGCCGGCGCCTTCTCGGCGCTCGCGATCCTGTGCGACTGACCCGCACGCCGGCGGGCACCCGCCGGGTCGGCGCCCCTCAGCCGAGCCATCCGAGCAGCCGGAACCAGAGGTAGTCGAGCGGCACCAGCACCAGGAACGTGACGGCGGCCACGGCGAGGCAGAGCGTCGCCCCGTCCCGCCCCGGAACCTTGCCCATCCCCATGGCGACCACGATGGGCGCCGCCTGGTAGGGCAGCAGGGGCGTGGCGTAGCCGATCACCTGCACCATCAGCACGGTCACGAGGGGCAGCCCCGAGGCGTCCGCGAGAGCCCGCGCCAGGGGCGTGAGCAGCGCCGGCACGCCGTTCGCCGTCACCACGAAGTTGAACAGCACCGTGAGGCCGACGAGGGCGCCGAAATCCCGGGCCGGCCGGGCGGGGTCGAGGGGCAGCGTCGCCAGGATCGCCCGTCCGAGCACGTCCCCGAGCCCGGAGCGCGTGACGAGCGCGGCGAGCCCCAGGATCGCCGCGAGGTAGAGGCAGGTGCGGAAGTTGACGCCGGCGGCGAACTCCTCCCCGGTGAGGAAGCCGACGCGCGGCAGCAGGCAGAGGCAGGCCGCGACGAGGCCGACCCAGGCGGGCGGGACGCCGTGGAGCGTGTCGGTCGCCCAGAGGGCCAGCGTCCCGAGGAGCAGGACGCCGAGGCGCCGCTCCGCCGGACTCAGCGGCGCCGGCGCCGGCGCGGGCGGCGCGGGCCGCGGGCGGGCGGGGAAGAGCGCGCACAGGCAGGCGGCGAGCACCGCGCCCTTGAGCAGGCCGAGCACCGGCCCGTGCAGCAGGAGGTAGGGCAGGTAGGCGAAGTGCACCCCGAGGGCGCTCTCCGCCGCGCCCGCCATGACGAGGTTGGGCACGTTGGCCGGCAGGATGCTGGCGGAGAGCTGGAAGGTCCCGAAGCCCACGGCGAGCGCGAGCGCGCGCCGCCCGCCGCTGCCCTCGGACAGCCCGGCCTGGTCCGCCAGGGCGAGGACGATGGGCATCAGCAGGGTGATGCGGCCCATGTTCGACGGCATCACGAGAGCGAGCGCGTAGGTCAGCAGCACCACGCCGCCGACCAGGCGCGGCCAGGAGCCCGAGAGGTGCGCCGCCAGGAGCCGGCCGATGCGGTCGGCCAGGCCCACCCGGCGGATCGCCGTGCCGAGGACGAAGCCGCTCAGCACGAGCCAGAAGGCCGAGGACTGGAAGCCCGAGAAGACGGCCTCCGCCGGGGCGACGCGCAGCACCATGGCGGCGGCGAAGAACAGCAGGGCCGTGAGGTATTCCGGCAGGCGGGCCGTGGCCCAGAGCAGGATCGTCGCGGCGGTGAGCACGGCGGGCAGCCACAGCCCGCCCGCGGACGACACCTGCCCCATGCGTTCTCCCCCTTCGCTTCCGGCGAAGGATGCCGCGGCAGACGCGCGAGGAGAAGACGTGGTTGGGGCAGGCGGCCTTCGCGGCGCACGAAGGTCGCCCGGTCCCGCTCCCGGCCGGCCCCCGGGCGCCGGCGCGTCCCGCACCGCCCGGGTGCGGGCCGGCGAAGTCGCCGTCCTGTGCGGCGCGCCGGGCGCAAGGCTCGGGAGCATCGCGGCGGATCCGGTGCCAAATCCAGGGGGGCGGGGCGGCGCGATGACGGCGCGGGACGTCAAGGCGACGCACTCCGCCCGCCCGTCCTCGGCGCCGCGTCGACTTCGCCGCGCGGAGCGATCCGCCGTCGCGGCCGCCGCCGAGCCGCCGGAGGTCGCAGCGACAACAGAAAGCACGGCCGCACGCGAGCACATCGCGGGCCGCCGCCTCGCCAGCAGCCGCGCCGGTCTTTCCGACACCTCCGGTCGGCAAGCAATGCAACCTCGATGAGCCGGCGAGATCGCGAAGTGTGTTTGGACTCACGGCGTTCGATTTGCCGCTGATCCGCCCCTTATCGCAGGGAGCGGCCGCGAGGACATCTCGCGGCGGGCCACGTCGTCAGTCGAGGGACAATGCCGTTCGGCCCGCCTCCGGTATAAACCCTGACTCGCCACACTCCTTGATTTATTGTTAAGTTCGCGCGCGGGCCGGGATTGCAGCCGGCGATCGACGCCCAGCCGTGGAGTGATGCATGCTGATGAGACGCCTGGCCGCTGCCAGCCTCCTCCTGTTGCAGACGAGCGGATGCGCGCGCCTGTTCCACGAGCCGGCCCAGTACGCGCGCATCCCCCCGGGTGCGACGGCCGACGACGAGCCCGGCGGCCGGACCCCGCGGCCCGCGGCGCGCGGCCCGCGCGTCGCGGCGGTCGATCCCTTCGCGGCGCTGCGCCAGTCCGAGGCCGACCGCAAGCGCTGGTCGGTCGAGCGCCCCACCGACGTGACGAAGCTCCAGTGGCCCTCGGGCATGCGCGGCCTCGCCCGGAACGATGCGCCCCGCGACGCGTCCGGGCCGAACACGACCGCGAGCCTGCCGGAGGGGCGCGCCGGCGAGGCGGCCGCCCCCCCTGCGGCCGCCAGGAACCCGGCGAACAAGGTGGCGGCCGCCAAGGACCCGGCCGGCCGCGACGCGGGCAGGCCGCCCTACGACGGCGAGAGCGTCATGAACCGGCTCCTGGATTCGGGCGACAAGGTCGCGCGGCCCATCTGCCAGGGCTGCTGACGCCGCCAGGCCGCGCCGCGGGCCGGGTCCCGCCGCGGGCTAGGTCCCGCCGCGGGGCAGCGGCCGCACGGTACGGGCGGCGCCGCGCCGAGGTCAGAACGCCGAGCCCTTCACCGCCACCCCGGCGTAGCTCGATCGGGCCTGCACGCCCCAGTGCCCGTCCTTCAGCGTCACGATGTAGAGCGACTCGTAGGAGCCGAGCGGCCTGTCGCCCGCGCCGTAGCGCGTGAACCGGACGAGGAGGTGCAGCTTGTCGGACGATTGCTGGACGAGCCGGCGCCAGTCCCAGCGCGAGTGGGACCAGCCGCTCCTGCCGAGTTCCCCGACGTCGTTCGCGCGGGCGTAGTCCTCCGGGGTGTTCCAGACCTGGACCTCGTGCCCGGCCAGGCGCACGTGCGGGAAGTTCAGGGTCGCGGCCCAGGCCGCCGGATCCCGGGCGTTGAACGCGGTCATGAACGCGTCGAGGACGGCGCAGCCCTGCGCCAGCAGGGGCGCCGGGCTCGCCTGCGCGCACTCGTCGGCGGGCGTCGGTTCGGCTCGGGCGCCCGTCGCCGCGAGGACGAGGGCGGCTGCGAGCAGGCGGCGCGTGACGGACGGCATGGCGGGTCTCTCCTCTTCAGGGAAAGGCGAGAGCAGCATCCGATCACGCTGCAATCGGCCGCTGCTCCAGGTTTTTGATTCTGCCGCATTTTCTGCGGCGAACCGGTGTCCACTTCGCCGGAAAATGCTCTGGGTCTCGGGTGAAGGGCAACGCCGGTCGCCGGCCTCGGGAGCCGTGCCCTCCCTCCGCACCGGCATCGATCCCGCGGGTCCCTTCCGGCGCACCCGGCGCGCCCGCGCGGCTCTCGGGCGCGGTCAGATCTGGTAGGTGAGGCTCGCCTCGACCTCGGCGAGGGGCATCGCCCGCATCTGCGCCAGCGTCAGGGTGTCGAGGACGGCCGCGATGCTGTTGCGCACCTCCAGCATCGCCAGGCGCACGGCGCAGCGCGCCTCGTCCTCGCAATCGTCGCACGGCCGGTAGGCCGTGCGGCTGGCGCAGGGGATCGGCGCCAGCGGACCGTCCAGCACCCGCACGACGTGGCCGATCCGGATCGCCTCGGGCGGCCGCGCCAGGGCGTAGCCGCCGCCCGGCCCTTTCCGGCTGTGCACGAAGCCGGCGTTGCGCAGGTCGCCCAGGATCGCGTCGAGGAACTTCTTCGGGATCCGGTGGGCCTGGGCGATGTCGGCCACGCCCGTCCGGGCGCCGGGCGGCAGCCCGGCGAGGTGGACCATCGCCTTGAGGCCGTACTTCCCCTTGTTGGTCAGCATCGTCGTCCCGTGCGGTATTGCCGGCGTGGACCCGCCCGGCGGATCGCGCGGCCGGACGCGGGGGCTGGTCGAGGCCGCCCCCGGACGGCGTCCGGGACGGCGGGGAGCGCCTATTTCAGCCCGAAGCCGCGCCGGGCGAGGGCGGCGTGCAGGCGGTCGCGGCCGCTGAGGGAGCCGGGGCCGCGCACGCGCTCCAGCGCGGCCTGGATCCAGCCGACGCCAGGCATCCGCTGCTCCGCCTGAAAGCCGCGCAGCGCCGCGTCGTACTCCGCGATCGCCGCGCGGGCGAGGGCGGGATCGTAGCGCCCCCGGTGCAGCACCACGCCCTGGGCGAGCCGCGGCTTCACGGCGGCGGGCTGCTCCGGGTCGGGATGGCCGACGCAGTGCCCGAACACCGCCAGCACGTTCGGCGGCAGGCCGAGGATGTCGGCGACGGCCTCCGGGTCGTTGCGCAGGGCGCCGATGTAGACCGAGCCGAGACCGAGGGATTCGAGCGCCACCGTGGCGTTCTGGGCCGCCAGCGCCGCGTCGACGATGCCGACGATCAGCGTCTCCAGGTAGTCGAGGCCCTCGGTCGGCCGGTCCTCGGCCCGGCCCAGGCTCGCGAGGCGCGACAGGTCGGCGAGCCAGACGAGCACGAGGGGCGCCTCGACCACGTGGCGCTGCCCCCGCGCGACCTCGGACAGGCGCCGCTTGGCCTGCGGATCCTCGACGGCGACGACGCTCCAGGTCTGGAGGTTCGAGGAGCTCGGCGCCGATTGCGCGGCGGCCACGAGCGTCTCGAGCGTGCCCGGGGGCAGGGGATCGGGCCGGTAGGCGCGGACCGAGCGGTGCGCCAGCAACCCCGCCACGACGCCGTTCCAGGCCAGTTCGAGGTCCGCCGCATGCTCCCCGTAGCGGGCGCGCCACGCCTCGCGCCGCCCGGCCTCGATTCCGCTCATGCTCGTCCCCGCCTCCGGTGATTGGGCCCGCCGCACCTTAGCAGCGTCCGCGCCCGCGCAATAGTATATCAAACAGAGTGACTATATAGGTGCCGGGCGCGCCGGCCGCGAGGCCGGTCCGGCATCCGGGCGCGCCGGCGCGCAAGGCCCTAGGCGCCGTGGCCGTTTCGCGCGATACGGGCGCGGCTCGGGAGCCGCCGCCCGAGCCTTCCCCGCAGCCCCGTCCGTCCGAGGGACATGGTCGAGATCCTGTTCCAGCGCCTGCTCCAGGCCGCCGCCGTCATGCTGGCCATGTCGGTCCTGGTCTTCGCCGGCGTGTACGCGATCGGCAACCCCATCGACGTCCTGATCGGGCCGGACGCGACGCAGGCGGTGCGCGCCGAGGTGATCGCGCGCTACGGCCTGGATCTCCCGCTCTGGCGGCAGTACCTCGGCTTCCTCCGGCGCTTCCTCGAGGGGGATTTCGGCCGCTCCTTCGTCTACGACCTCCCGGTCCTCGACCTCATCCTGACCCGGCTGCCCGCCACCCTGGAGCTCACGCTCACGGCGGTCGCCGTCGCGGTCGCGGCGGGCGTGCCGCTCGGCATGTATGCCGGCTACCGGCCCCGGAGCGCCGCCGCGCGGGCCGTGATGGCGGCCTCGGTGGTCGGCGTCTCGGTGCCGACCTTCTGGATCGGCCTCATCCTGATCCTGGTCTTCGCGGTCTGGCTCGGCTGGCTGCCGGCGGGGGGCCGCGGCGCCACCGTCGCCGTCCTGGGGACCGAGTGGAGCCTGCTGACCCTGGACGGGCTCGCCCACCTCGTGCTGCCGGCGCTCAACCTCGCCCTGTTCAAGCTCGCGCTGATGATCCGGCTCGCCCGGGCCGGCACGCTCGAGATCATGTTGAGCGACACGGTGAAGTTCGCCCGCGCGGCCGGATTGTCGGAATGGGCGGTGCTGCGCCACCACGTCCTGCGCCTCATCGCCATCCCGCTCGTGACGGTGCTCGGGCTCGAATTCGCCTCGACGGTCGCCTTCGCGGTCGTCACCGAGACGATCTTCTCCTGGCCGGGCCTCGGCAAGCTCATCATCGATTCCATCACCTCCCTCGACCGGCCCGTGATGGTCGCCTACCTGATCCTGATCGCGCTCCTGTTCATCGTGATCAACCTGATGGTCGATCTCGCCTACGCGGCCCTCGACCCGCGCCTGCGCAGGCGGCGGTCCGCGTCGTGACGCAGGCGGGACCCGCGGATTCGCCGCTGCGCCGCTTCGTCGGCGAGTTCAGCGAGAACAAGGCCGCCCTCGCGGCCCTCGTGGTGGTCGCGGCCATCGTCCTGACGGCGGTGTTCGCGCCCCTCGTGGCGCCGCAGGACCCCTACGACCTCGCGTCGCTGTCCCTGCGCGACGCCCGCCGGCCGCCGGGCTACGTCGGGTCGGGCGGGTACACGCACCTCCTCGGCACCGACGCGCAGGGCCGCGACCTGCTCTCCGCGATGCTGTTCGGGCTGCGCATCTCCCTCGAGATGGGCCTCGTCGCGGGCGGGCTGGCGCTCTGCATCGGCACCGCGGCCGGCATCACGGCCGCCTATCTGGGCGGCCGGCTCGGGGGCGCCCTGATGCGCGTCGTCGACCTGCAGCTCTCCTTCCCGGCGATCCTCCTCGCCTTCGTCCTCTCGGCGCTTCTCGGCCAGGGCAAGCTCCAGCTCATCGCCGCCCTCGTCGTCGCGCAGTACGCCTACGTCGCGCGCACCGCCCACGGCGCCGCCGCGGCCGAGCGGCACAAGGACTACGTGGCGGCGGCCCTGTCGACGCCCCTGAGGGGGCGCACCGTCCTGTGGCGCCACATCCTGCCCAACGCCCTGCCGCCGGTGATCGTGGTGGCGAGCGTCCAGGTCGCGGGCGCCATCTCCCTCGAGGCGACCCTGTCCTTCCTCGGCGTGGGCCTGCCGCCGACCGAGCCCTCCCTCGGCATGCTGATCGCCAACGGGTTCCAGTACATGCTCTCGGGCCGCTACTGGATCTCCGTCTTTCCCGGCGTCGCCCTCGTGGTCCTCGTCACGGCGATCAACGTCGTCGGCGACCAGCTCCGCGACCAGCTCAACCCGAGGCTGCGCCGGTGACCGCCGACGTCGCCCTCGCGGTCGCGGACCTGCGCACGCACTTCTTCACGCGGGCCGGCGTGGTGAAGGCGGTCGACGGGGTCTCCTTCACCCTGCGCGGCGGCGAGGTGCTCGGCCTCGTCGGGGAATCGGGCTCCGGCAAGAGCATCACGGGGTTCTCGATCCTCGGCCTCGTCGACGATCCGGGGCGGATCGTCGGCGGCTCGATCCGCTACCGCGGCCGCGAGCTGGTGGGCCTGCGCGCCGCGGAGCTGCGGGCGGTGCGCGGGCGCGAGATCGCCATGGTGTTCCAGGACCCGATGATGACCCTCAACCCGATGCTCGCCATCGGCCGCCAGATGGACCTCGCCCTGGCGGCACACGGCGGCCGGCCCGCGGCGGCGCGGCGGGCGCGGTCGGTCGAGATCCTCGGGCGCCTCGGGATCCCCGAGCCGGCGCGGCGCCTCGCCGCCTACCCGCACGAGCTCTCGGGCGGCATGCGCCAGCGCGTCGCCATCGCGTGCGCGCTCCTCAACCGTCCCTCCGTCATCATCGCGGACGAGCCCACCACCGCCCTCGACGTCTCGATCCAGGCCCAGATCCTGCGCGAGATGAC
Source organism: Methylobacterium crusticola (assembly GCF_003574465.1). GTDB lineage: Bacteria > Pseudomonadota > Alphaproteobacteria > Rhizobiales > Beijerinckiaceae > Methylobacterium > Methylobacterium crusticola. The sequence goes on along the minus strand of NZ_QOWC01000030.1, from coordinate 22,197 downwards.
GGACCTCGTGCGCGACACCGGCGTGGCGATGATCTGGATCAGCCACGACCTCGCGGTCGTCTCGTCCGTCGCCCAGCGGGTCGCCGTCATGTATGCCGGGCGGATCGTCGAGGACGGCCCGGTGACGGCGGTCCTGCGCGGCCCGCGCCACCCCTACACGCGCGGGCTGCTCGACAGCCTCCCGGCCCAGGGACGGCCGGGCGAGCCGCTCGCGCAGATCCCCGGCACCACGCCCTCGCTCCTGACCCGCCCGGCGGGCTGCCCGTTCCACCCGCGCTGCGGGCGGGCGACCGAGCCGTGCCGGACGGCCGAGCCGGAGCGCCGCGCCGACGGCGAGCACGGCTTCCGCTGCCACAATCCGCTCCCGGAAGCGGCGCCATGAGCCGGCCCGCGCCCGCCGCGACCCGGCCGCTCGTCGAGCTCGCCGGCGTCTCGAAGCGCTTCGCGACGCCGGCGCCGCTCGCCGCGCGCCTGCTCGCGGCCATCGGCCGGGCCGGCGCCGACCACGCCCTCCACGCCGTCGAGGCGGTGAGCCTCACGGTCGCCCGGGGCGAGGCGCTCGGCCTCGTCGGCGAGTCGGGCTGCGGCAAGTCGACCCTCGGCCGCATCGCGGCCGGGATCGCGACCCCCAGCCGCGGCCGGGCGCTGGTCGACGGCAGCCCGGTGCGTGCCGGGGAGCGCAAGCTCACCACGCGCGTGCAGATGATCTTCCAGGACCCCTACGCCTCGCTCGATCCGCGCATGCGGGTGGGCGACGCCCTGGCGGAGGGGCCCGTCGCGCACGGGCTGACGCGGGCCCGTGAGGCCCGGGCCTACGTCGCGGCCTGGCTCGCGCGGGTCGGCCTCGACCCGGCCTTCGCGGACCGCTTCCCGCACCAGTTCTCGGGCGGCCAGCGCCAGCGGGTCGCGATCGCCCGGGCGCTCGCGATGCGGCCCGACATCCTGGTCTGCGACGAGCCCGTCGCCTCGCTCGACGTCTCGATCCAGGCGCAGATCGTCAACCTGTTCCTGGCGCTGCGCCGCGAGCTCGACCTCACGCTGCTGTTCATCAGCCACGACCTCGGCGTCGTGCGTCACCTCTGCGACCGCGTGGCCATCATGTATCTCGGACGGATCGTCGAGATCGGGCCCGTGGCGGAGATCTACGCCGCGCCGCGCCACCCCTACACGCGCGCGCTCCTCGCGAGCGTGCCCCGGCTGGTGATCAAGGACGGCCCGCGGGCGGGGTTCCAGCCGATCCGCGGCGAGCTTCCCTCGCCCTTCGAGCGCCCGCCGGGCTGCCCCTACGAGACCCGCTGCCCCCTCGCGGTGGCGCGCTGCCGCGCCGAGCGGCCGGCCCTGCGCCCGATCGGGCCCGTCCTCGCCGCGTGCCATCTCGCCGAGGGCGGGCCCGGCGGCGGGCCCGCCCCGTGACCCCGGGTCCGCGGGGCGGATCGGGCGGCGCTCAGCTGCCCGGCGCCGGTCAGCGGCCCGGCGCCGGCCTGATGTTCATCGCCAGCGTGTCCTCGTCGACCCGCGGCGTGACCACGACCCGCGCCTTCTGGGCGGCCCAGGCCGTGCCGATGATGACGAGCGGCAGGCGCGGACGGTCCCGCGCGGTGAGCGCCAGCGCCTCCTGGAGCAGGCCGCGCCGCTGGCCTTCGTCGAGCGCGACCGCCGCCCGGTCGATGATCCCGTCGAGCGCGGCGTTGCTGTAGCCGGTCACGTTGTAGTTGCCGGCCCCCTTGGCCGCATCGAAGCTGTGGTTGAGCGACGAGAGCGTGTAGTGGGCCTCCCCGGTCGAGGTCGCCCAGCCCCACATCGCCAGCGAGTACTCGCCGCGCTGGCGGGCGGGGAAGAACAGGGCCGTCGGCTGGGCGTTCGCCGTCACCGCGACCCCGATCCGGGCCAGCATCTGGGCGAGCGTCGTGCCGACCTCCTTGTCGCCCGGGAGGCGGTCGCTCGTGAAGCTCAGCGCGACCTTGAACCCGTCCGGGTAGCCGGCCTCGGCCAGCAGTTTCTTGGCCCGCGCCACGTCCGGCTTCGTGACCGGGATGTCCGTGTTGTAGCCGAAGATGTTCGGCGTCACGAGCTGGGAGGCGGGCTTCGCCTGGCCCTCGGTGGCGAACTCGGCCAGGGCCTCCCGGTCGATCGCGAGGTCGAAGGCCTCCCGGACGCGCGGGTCGAGGAAGGGGTTCTTCGCGAGGGGCGAGCCGTCCTTGGCGCTGACCTGCGGGGGCTTCTCGCGGAAGTCGAATTCGAGGTTGAAGACGTAGATCGTGCCCGTCGACACGATGGCGAGCTTCGGATCGCGCGACAGGGTGGCGATGTCGGAGGAGGGGGTGCGCGCGATCACGTCCACCTGGCCGGCCTTGAGCTGCGCCACCCGGGCGGCGTCGTTGCTCAGCTCCTTGCGGACCACCTTCTCCCAGGGCTCGCGGCCGCCCCAGAACCCGTCGAACCGCTCGAGCACCAGCTGGTCCTTCGGGACCCAGGACACGAACCGGTACGGTCCCGTGCCGATCGCGGCCTTGCCGGAATTGAAGCCCGGATTGGCCGTCTCCTGCGTCGAGTAGTCCCTGGCCGCCTTCTCGGACACGATGAAGACGCGCACGAAGTCGTTGGGCAGGGTCGGGGCCGGTCCATTCGTGGCGACCCGCACCGTGTAGGGGTCGACGACGGTGACATCCCTGACCCGCCGGACGTAGACCGAGGTCGGGTTGGGCCCGCTGATCTTGCGCGAGCGCTCGATCGAGAACTTGACGTCGTCGGCCGTGAAGTCCGACCCGTCGTGGAATTTGACGCCGCGCCGGAGCTTGAACTCCCAGGTCGTGGCATCGACGGGCGTCCAGCTCTCGGCCAGGCGCGGCTGAAGCGACAGGTCGTCGCCGGCCCAGACCAGGGTGTCGAAGACGTGCTTCAGCGTCTCGGCATGCGTGCCCGTTGAGGTGTAGTGCGGATCGATGGATTCGGGGCCGGCCCTGACGCCGATCGTGAGCGTCTGAGCGAGGGCGCCGCCGGTGCCGGCCAGCATCAGGGCGGCGGCGAGGGCGAGCGAGGGGAGAGGGCGCATGCGGCTCGGGGTTCCGTGGTTCACGCCGTAGTCTACAAACACTGTGTGCTATTTCAACGGCACGGCGTCCCGCACCCGGGCAGGGTGGGGGCCCGGCAACAGGATGGGCGACCATGAGCGATATCCAGGCGGTCACCGCGCGCACCACGAGGGAGGCGGGGCGCTACGTCCTCGAGGGCCCGGGGAAGGTGTTCCTCTCCGATTCGGCGCTGATCCGGCAGAAGCCGTCGGTGGCGCCGAACCCGATCGAGTTCCTCGTCTCGGCGCTGGCCTCCTGCGCCATCGCCAGCGTCGAGAGCGACGCGCGCGACCTCGACGTCGCGGTGCGGGGCGCGGGCGCCGAGGTCACGGCGACCCGCGACGAGGCGGACGAGAGCCGTTTCCGGAGCATCCTGGTCGCCATCACGGTCGAGGGGGTCGACCAGGGCACCGCCGAGCGGCTGACGGCGCACTTCATCGGCCACTGCCCCGTCTACAACACCATCCGGCGGGGCGGTCCGATCGAGGTCGCGGTCAGGGCGGTCCCCTGAAGGCGCCCCGTGCGGGCGCGGCGCTGCCGGGCACCGACGCCCCCGGCGAGACGCCGCGGCAGCCCGCCCGCCCCCCCGGGATCCCGCCGCCTGCTCGTCCACCGGGCGCCGGTCCGGAAGGCGCGGCGCGCAATCGTCCCTGTGATGCGCTCCCTCGCGCCGGACCGGTGTCCACTTCGGCGGGAAGCGTTCTAGGATCGGGGTCATCCCGGCGCTGAAGGACGGGACGGGGAGGACGTCATGGCGATCACACGCAGGGCATTCGTGCGTCGGGCCGGCGCCGCGGCGGCGGCCCTTCCGCTGCGTCCCCGGCGCGCCCGCGCCGAGGGCGCGCTGCCGCGCATGAGCATGGGCTCGCCCATGCCGCAGGCCCACCCGGCCACCACCTGCCTCGCCGCGGCGCTCGACGCCATCCGGGCCGAGAGCCAGGGCGAGATCGACATCGTGCTCTATCCCAACAGCCAGCTCGGGAGCGAGCCGAGCATGCAGTCGCAGCTGCGCTCCGGCGCCATCGCGTTCTCGGTCACCTCGGTGAGCTCGCTGCAATCCCTCGCCCCCCTGGCGGGCATCCCGGGCGTGGCCTTCGCGTTCTCCAGCTACGGCCCGCTCTGGAGCGCCCTCGACGGGGGCGACCTCAGCGGGCGCATCCGCGCGGCCCTCGGCAAGTTCGGCCTGCACGCCTTCCGGGTCGTCGACAACGGCTTTCGCGACGTGATCACCGGCGTGAGGCCGATCGCCAGCGTGGCCGACCTCCAGGGGCTGAAGATCCGGGTGCCGCCGAGCCCGCTGCTGACCTCGCTGTTCAAGGCGCTCGGCGCCTCGCCCACCACCATCAACCTCGCCGAGACCTACGCCGCCCTGCAGACGCGCATCGCCGACGGCATGGAGAACTCCCTGCCGCAGATCGAGGCGACGAAGGTCTACGAGGTGCAGAAGTACCTCTCGCGCACCGGCCACAGCTGGGACGGGTTGTGGATCCTGGCCAACGCCCGGGCCTGGGAGGCGCTGCCGGCGGACGCCCGCGCCCTGATCGGCCGCCACCTCGACGCCGCCGTCGACACCCAGCGCAGGACGTTCGCCCAGATGGACGCGGACGGGGAGGCGCTGCTGCGGGCCAAGGGCCTGATCATCAACACGCCGGACCGCGAGCCCTTCCGCGCCGCCCTCGTGCGCGCGGGCTACTACGCCGAGTGGAAGGGCAGGTTCGGCGCCGAGGCCTGGCAGGCGCTTGAGAGCTATACCGGGCCCCTCGGCGCCTGAGGCCCGCGGACGGGGCCGCCGCCCACTCCGCGGCCCCGCGCCCGCGCGCCGGGCCCTCGACTGCGGAGAAGCTTCGGGCCGAGCCTTGAGGGGCGCCGCGTGATCAGTAACGGATCCGGGGCGACCGGCCACGTCAAGCATCGCGGCAACATGGTTAACAATTTGTTGCCGTTCGCGTCTCGTTCTGGTTGTGGAAAACCGGCGAAGCAGCCAATCCTGGCCTTGGAACGAGGCCAATCATGCACATGCGAGCCGGGGAGCGGTTGCGCCTGACGATGTCGGGGGCAGGATGCCGCGCTATGGTCAGTCTCAACACGTACGCGGTGACCCAGCCGGCGATCGAGGGGCTGGATCCGTGCGAGGACGGGTTCACCTACGATGTCACGCCCTGGTTGCAGCCCGGCCGCAACATCCTGACCGTCGTGCTGATCGGGCCTCCGGGCGAGCAGCCCTTCCGCCTCGCCGTGGAGCAGGACGGACGCTCGCACCTGGTGCTCGACGAAGCCGATTTCCTGCCCCTCGCGGCGCCCTGGCGGCTCTGGACCACCACGATCGAGCTCGTCGCGCCGAGACATGCCCGGGCCGCGCCCGACGCCGACCTCCTGCGCCCGGTCGCCGGCGCCAACCTGGCCTGAGCGGGGTCCGGGCCGCCGCCGCGGCGCGTCCGCCGGGGGCGCGCGCACCGGCGCGCGCTCAAGGGTCCCCCGGCATGGCGGGCTTGGGCAGATCCTGCCGGCGCGACCACACGAGGTTCTCGGCCTCGTCGCTCAGCATGCCGACGCCGCTCGCGCCGTCGAGGATCTGGTCCGTGAGCGCCTGCGCGTGAGCGACGGCGTCCTCCGCCGTGTCGGCGGTGACCCACTCGCTGTGAACGTCCATGCCGCCGTCACCCGTCCGGCGGCGGAGGACCCGCAGCCGGAAACGCGGCATGGTCGAGCTCCTTGGCCGCGCTCAACCTAGGCAGCGCCGCCGAACAGGATCTATGCGTTCGGCAAGCGATCCCCGCTTTTCGCGGAAAGCGGTGCCTTATCCCCAGGATAAACGATGTCTCGCCGGCCAGCGCCGTCGTCGCTTGGCCGCGGGGCCCGGCGGCTCCGTCGCGCGGGGCCCGGCACGGCCGCGACGTCACGCGGCCTCGAAGCGGACCCCGACCTCGTCGGCTTGCCGGCGCATCACGCGGCAGGTGCGCGGGGGACCGCCCTGGGCGTGCAGCAGGAAGATCTCCGGCACCGACTTGCCGTCGACCGAGAGCTTGGCGCCGGATTCCGATATGTTGATGATGATGCAGGGCAGCCGCGTGGGCTCGGCGCCGCCCGGCCCGTCGCCCGCCCGCGGCGGGACCTCGATGGTCGCCGGGATCGAGGTGCGGATCCGCTCGTCGCTGCGCCGCTCCTCGACGCCCACCAGCCACTCGTCGAGGTTGCGCGCGATGCCGGCGACCCCGGTGGCGGTCGTCTGGACGTTGGTGCTGACCTCGCCGGTCGTGGCCCGCTGCTGCTCGCTCGCCGCGGCCGTCTGCGCCACGAAGCCCTGGACGGCGTCGACGGCCCCGCGGATCGAGACCAGCGCCGCGCCGACCTCCCGCGACACGGACTGCATCGCGGCGATCTCCCCGGAGATCCGCGTCGTCGCCGCCTGAGCCTGGCCGGCGAGGTTCTTCACCTCCGCGGCGACGACCGCGAAGCCGCGCCCGGCCGCGCCCGCCCGGGCCGCCTCGATCGTGGCGTTGAGCGCCAGCAGGTTGATCTTCTCGGCGATCGAGGTGATCGCGTCGACGACGCCGTTCATGGCCTGCGCCGCCTGGCCGAGCTTCTCGGTCGCGGCGCCCGCGCCCGCCACGCGCTCCTGGATCTCGCCGACGGCCTCCTGCGACTGCATCATCTGCCGGGCGATCGCCGCCGAGGTCGTGTGCATCTCCTCCGAGGCGCTCGCGACGGCCTGCACCCGGTTCAGCGTCTGCTCGGCCGCCGCGATGGCGCGGGCGCGCACCGCCATGCTCCGGGTGACGTCGGTGGCGAACTTGACGACCTTGAAGGGCCGGCCGCCGAGGTCGAGCACCGGGTTGTAGGTCGCCTGGATCCAGACCACGCGGCCGCCCTTGCCGATCCGCGGGTAGACGGCGGACGAGTACTTGCCGGCCCGCAGGTCCGTCCAGAAGGCCGCGTAGGCCGCGCTGGCGGCGTAGGCCTGCGTGACGAACATGCGGTGGTGCTGGCCCTTGATCTCGTCGAGCTCGTAGCCGAGCGCGTCGAGGAAGTTCGCGTTGGCGTCCTGGATCACGCCGTCCATGTCGAACTGGATCACGGCCTGGGAGCGGCCCGCCGCCTGCACCTGCCCGGCCATGTCGGCGGCGGCGAGCTTCGCGGCGGTGATGTCGGTGGCGTACTTCACGACCTTGATCGGCCGGCCGCTCGCGTCGAGGATCGGGTTGTAGCTGGCCTGGATCCAGACCTCGCGGCCGCCCTTGCCGAGGCGCTTGAACTCGCCGGACCGGTAGGCGCCGCCCGCGAGCGCCTCCCAGAAGGCGCGGTACTCCGGGGAGGCGGCGTGATCCTCGTCCACGAACATGCGGTGCGGCCGGCCCCGCACCTCGTGGATTTCGTAGCCGAGCGCCTCGAGGAAGTGGCTGTTGGCGTCCTCGACCGTGCCGTCGAGGTCGAAGTGGATCACGGCCTGCGAGCGGTGGATGGCGGCGATCTGGCCGGCCGCCTCGGTGCTGGCGCGTTTCTCGGCCGTGATGTCGAGGGCGAACTTGATGATCTGGATCGTGCGCCCGCGGGTGTCGAGCACGGGGTTGTAGGTCGCGCGGATCCAGACCTCGCGGCCGCCCTTGGCGAGGCGCTTGTACTCGGCGCTCTGGAATTCTCCCCGGCGCAGGCTGTCCCAGAACGCCTTGTAGGCGTCCCCCTCGGCCTCGGCGGGATCGACGAACAGCCGGTGATGCCGGCCGCGCACCTCCTCCAGGCGGTAGCCCATGAGCGCCAGGAAATTCGGGTTGGCTTCCGTCACCGTGCCGTCGAGCGCGAAGGCGATGGTGGCCTGCGAGCGCTCGATGGCGTTGAGCTTGGCAGCGGCGCGGGCGTGCTTGGCGGCTGCGAACATCGCGTGTCTCGTGATCGGCTCTGCGTTGTCCTTACGTAAGCACGCGAGCCCTGAACAATTGATGTCGGTCGGCGCATTTTCCGGCGGAACGCGCCGGGCCGGCCCCGTGAGCCGCCGGGATCGCCCGAGGGCGCAGGAGCGCGACGCGGCGGGCGCCGGCTTCAGAGGAACCTGACGCCGATCCGGTCGGAGCGGCGCCACACGATCGTGCAGGGACGCATCGTCCCGCCCGAGCCGATGAGGAGGTCGAACCGCGCGGGAACCGCGACACGCTCCGGCACCTCCAGGTTCGCCCCGACGGTCGTGACGTCGAGGACGCGGCATTCCAGCACGTCGCGCCCGACCTCGAGGATCAGGCGCCCGCGCAGGGACGTCGGCTGGCGCTTGATGTGTCTGCGTTCGGCCATCGAGGATCCCGGGAATCCGCCCGCCGCCAGGATGGGGGCCCAAACCATAAGATCGGGTTCCTGTGGTTGCTTAACCCGGTCTTGCAGCCGGACGGCGGGCGACGCCGGCCCCCCGGGCCGGCGGTCTTCGAGACCTCCTGGGCGACGCTCGTGACCGGCACGGCGAGCGGGGCCGCGACGCGACACGGCGGCGCTCGGTCCTCCCGAGAGGCCGGCCCGGGGTTCGGGCCCCGGGCCGGCGCCAGGCGCTGCGGCGGGCCTACTTGCCGCCGCCGGCGTTGCCGCCGCCCTGCGGGACCGCCCGCTCGGGCTGGCCGGCGTTCCCGCCCGTCGCCGAATCGGTCTGGATCGTCGAGGCGCCCGTCGGGCCCGGCGCGATCGTCACGTTGGGATTGCTGCCGGTATTGCCGGGCGAGGGGGCGACGGTTCCGGTGACGCCGGGGGCGGTGGGCGCGGTCGGGGCGACCGTCGTCTGCGCGTGGGCCGCACCCGAGAGTGCGAGGACGAGGGCCGTGGTGAAGCCTGCGAGGATGGGACGCATGAAGCTCTCCTTGAGGTCGCGGTTCCTGCGGTAACGCGGGCACCCCGGCTGAGTTCATGGCGGATCGCGAGGGTAGCGGGCAGGCGCCGCCGGCGCGCGGGCGCCTCGGCCCCGCGGCTCACGCGACGAGGGTCGGCTTGACGGTGGCGGAGCCGGCGATCAGGTCGCTGCCGTAGGCGAGGCCGAGGGCGGAACTGAGTGCCTGGAGCACCTTCTCCTCGGCATCGGTCGAGAACCCCTGCTGCTCGCGCTCCCAGATGTGCGTGAGCTGGTTGACGACGCAGAAGTAGACGTTCTGGGCCCGCAGGAAAGCTTCGTGCGGTGGGGCTGCGTCATCCATCTGTGCACCGCGGGGCGAGGAGCTCGCGAGGAGCCGGGATCGTGAAGTGTTCGTTGTCATACACACAATCGCAGCCCGGTACTGCAACTTAGCCGTTAAGTCGCGGAGCGCCGCGGCCCCGGCCCGCCCGCGGCCGGCAACGTCACGACGACAGCGCGTGCGCGGCGTAGCCTTCGAGCCAAGCGGGCGTCAAGATCAGTCCGCCCGCCGTGACAATCCACGGCCTCAAACCCGGCGTCGAGATCACGCTCCTGGCGGCGGACAGTGCCGCCCGGAGAGTTGTGAACGCCATCGGCTCGACGGCCTTGATCCGGCCGGGTCCGGAGCACCAAACAGTCAGATCCGCCGGCTCGTCAAGATCGAGGTCTTGCATGGCGTTCTCCTCCCGCGAGAGCCTGGCGCTATTGTCGCCATTGTGCTTTCGCGCCGGGACTAGAGCGAACCGGCGGGCGGTGGTCCTTCACTTTTGTTTATCCGGGTACGGCGACCGCCGGCGGGACATCGTGCGAGAGGCGCAGGTTACGGCGACGGCGCGGCGCGGCGGATCCGGCGTCGCCGGCATCGGTTGTGCGCCGCAGCTGCCGGACGGGCATCGGGCCCGCCGCTCGGAACTCTCCGCTCCGGGAGCGCGCGTCCCGCGTCCGAGGCTGGAAGGGGCGGGCCGGGCGACCCGGAGGTGCCCGGCGCCGGGGGGGCCGGGCCCGGCGGATGACGGCGTCTCGGCTCGGGCCCCGCTCAGTCGAAGACGTACCGCGCCGTCGCCAGGACGGTCCAGGCCAGAACGGCGGTCCAGGCGGTGCCGAGTGCATCGGCCACGTGGGCCGCGTCCCGTGCGACCGCCCGTCTCGCCGCGCGGGCGCGGGCGGAAAGTCCAGCGGAAAGTCCAGCGGAAAGTCCGATCGAAGGCAGGTTGAACATCGGGCGGTCCACTCTCGGCCAGTGCATGAACAAAATACTAACACCGCGACGGGATCGATCGAAACCCACGTCGCGCGGCAATCCCTGCTTAACCTTGACGAAACGTAAACGGCCGCGATCCGGGCCACCGCGGAGCGTCGAGCGCATGGTCGTGGACAAAGACGGGCGCAAGGCTCGTCCCCTCGGGCGGCGTCGGGGGGTGAGCGGAGCGCGGGAGCAGGGCGCGCGCCACGTGGACCTCGCGGCACATCGGTCCGGGCCGCGTCCGAGGTCCGGCACAGAAAAAAGGCCGCCCTTGCGAGCGGCCCGAAGTCTAGGGAGGAAACGCCCAAGGAGGGCGAGCACCGCCGCGACGCCATCGCGCCGGTGCATGGCCCGAATGTCCCATGCTGCAACGCACAAGGCAATCGTACAAAATGGTTGTGCGACTACGGGCAGCAGTCGCGGAACGAATCTGTCAGAGGCCCCGGCGCGTCGGTTCTGATGTGGCCGCAGCCCGCATCCGCGCGGCCCGCCGGGACGAGGCGGGGCGATGCGGGGATTCGGGAGCGCCCGGCGGCGCCCCGCGCTACGTCCGCACGCGTCGCCGCAGGAGGGCGTCGGCGCTCCAGGGCCCGGGCCCCGCCGCCACCAGGTAGAGGAACACGAAGCAGTACAGGATCGCGGCGTCGCCGCCGTTCAGCGTCGGATAGAGGTTCCGCGGGGCGTGGAACATCCAGTAGGCCACCGCCATCTCGCCGGAGAGGATCAGGGCCACCGGCCGGGTGAAGAGGCCGACGAGGAGGAGCAGGCCGCCCACGAGTTCGAGCACGCCGCCGATCCAGAGCTGGGACAGCACCGCCGGGAGCCCGTTCTGGGGCGGGGCCGGGAAGCCGAGGAGCTTCTGCGTGCCGTGCAGGAGGAAGATCAGGGCCGCCACGACGCGCAGCACGCTCAACAGGCGCGGGGCCCACTCGGTTTGAAGGGTCGTGAGAGCGTCGGTTCTGACCATCGGAAACGTTCCTGCCTGTGCCGCGACGGCCGGGCGGGGCCGCGGGCTCCGCGAGCGCGCGGCCCCGCCCGGACCCGTCTCCGCCGGCTCCGGCCGGCGGGACGGTTGATCGCGCGTCGAGCTGAGCAGTAAGCCGGAAAGGCCGGTGCGTGCAACGGATTGTGTCCGGGTGTTGCCGGCCGCTTGCGTCCGGGCCCGACCCCGGGACCCTGGCCTGGCGCCGAAACACGGGACGCAATCTGGCGGCAATCCGCTTGGCGTACACGCTCCGCGACGAGGCGGCCGGATGACGGGGGCGAGTATCGTGTCAGAGACCTGCGCGGCTCACGCGCTCGGCACAGCCCCGCTCGTGCAGGACCGACGCTCGCACCCCCGGCCGCCTCACCGCATGACAGCCATCACCGCCCCGACGGCGCCTGCGCCCCAGACCTCGGACGCCGAGCGGCTCGCGGCCCTGGCGCGCTACGACATCCTCGACACGCCGCCCGAGCCCGGCTTCGACGACATCGTGATGCTCGCCGCCCAGATGTGCGACACGCCGGTCGCCCTCGTCAGCCTGCTCGCCGCGGACCGGCAGTGGTTCAAGGCACGGGTCGGGCTCGACGCCTGCGAGACGCCTCTCAACCACTCGGTCTGCGTGCATGCCCTGGGCCAGCGCGACCTTCTCGTCATACCGGACCTCGCGCGCGACGAGCGCACGCGGTCGAGCCCGCTCGTGACCGGCGCGCCGTTCCTGCGCTTCTACGCCGGCGCCCGCCTCGAGACGCCCGACGGCGTCGCCCTGGGGACCCTGTGCGTCGTCGACAAGCAGCCCCGCCCCGAGGGCCTGACTCCGGTGCAGGCCGACGGGCTCCGCGCGCTGGCCCGGCAGGTGATGACCCAGCTCGCGCTCCGGCAGGCGCTGATCCAGCGCGACCGCGCCCTGGCCGCCCAGTCGCGCGCCCAGCAGCGGATGCAGGCGGACGCCGCGCGCTGCGCGGCGCTGATCCGGGCGCAGCAGACCGCCGCCGCCAGCGCCGGCGGGATGGAGGCCAACCTCCGGGCCGTGCTCCAGGATACGCTCGCGGCGGTCCCGCGCGCGGACGGCGCCGCCTTCGTGGCGGGCGAGGGCGAGGGGATCGTCTACAGCGCCGCCATCGGCTCGGTGGCGGAGCAGCTCGGCACGCGCCGGGCCCACGAGCAGACGCTGGCGGGGCTCTGCATGCGGGCGGCGCAGCCGCTGTTCTCGAGCGACCTCGTCGGAGACACCCGCGTGGATTTCGGCACCGCCGTGCCCGTGCGGGGCCGATCGGTCATCGCCGTGCCCGTCCTGCGCCGCGGCGAGGTGGTCGGCGCCCTCGAACTGTGCTCGCGGCTCCCCGGCATCTTCACGGACGACGACATCCTCACGGTCAGGCTCTTCGCCGGCGCGATCAGCGGGGCGTCCTTCATCGCGTGAGCCGTCCGGCCGCGCCGAGTCCTGTCGGGTGAGAGGGCCGGGACGGCGCGCGCGAGTCCGACGGCCGGGATGGGTGCGCCGCCGGGACGGCGCGTGCGGGAGGATCGAGAGTGGCGACGACAGAGACAGCCCCGGCCGCCCGGGTCCCGACGATCCCCGCATTCCGGCGCGGGCCCGTCGCGGGGTGCCCGACGTGACCGCCGCCCCGCCGCACATCGCCGTGGTGGACGACGAGCACGACGCCCGCACCATGGTGGGCGAGTACCTCGCGGCCCACGGCTTCGACGTGGCCCTGTGCGACGGCGGCCGCAGCCTGCGCGCCCACCTCGAGACCCACGCCCCCGATCTCATCGTCCTCGACCTCAACATGCCGGAGGAGGACGGGCTCTCGATCGTGCGCGACCTCAAATCGCGCAGCACGATCCCGATCATCATGCTGACCGCCACCGCGAGCCCGATCGACCGGGTGGTGGGCCTGGAGCTCGGCGCCGACGACTACCTGCCCAAGCCCTGCGAGCTGCGCGAGCTCGTGGCCCGGGTCCGCTCGGTGCTGCGGCGGGCGCACGGCGGCGCGCCCGCGAGCCCGCCCGGGGCGCCGGCGCCAGCCAGGATCCGGTTCGGGACCAAGTGGCTGGAGCTCGACGCGCTGCGCCTGAGCGACGATGCCGGGCAGGAGCAGACGCTGACGCGCTCGGAGTACGACCTGCTCAAGGCCTTCGCCGACCACCCGAAGCGCGCGCTCACCCGCGAGCGCCTCCTCGACCTCGCGGATGCCCGCGACCCGAACGCCTTCGACCGCGCCATCGACGTACGCATCACCCGGATCCGCCGCAAGATCGAGCCGGACCCGGCCAACCCGCGCTTCATCCGCACCGTGCGGGGGCTGGGCTACGTCTTCCGGCCGGACGGGGATTGAGGCCCCGGGCTACTCCGGCACGCCGGCCGCGCGCAGGCCGGACACGAAGATCTCCTTGCCGGGCGAGGGCCGGTAGAGCTGGAGCGCGCGGGCGATGCGGTAGCCCGGCTCGCGCGCGAGCAGCGCGCGCACCGCGTCCCGGGCCTGCGCGTGGCGGCCGAGATGCGCGAGGCTCGCGGCGAGCACGCGGTAGCTGCTGGTCCAGGACGGCTTGTCGGTGATGGCGCGGTCGAGCCAGTGCACCGCCTCCTCGTGCTCGCCCTGCATGCACAGGGCGAGGCCGAGCCCCGAATCGAACAGGAACGTGTCCCGGTCGAGCGGGCTCTGGCGCCGGGCGCTCCGGAAATGCGCGATCGCGAGCTCCGGCTCGCCGACGTAGCAGCGCACCCAGCCGCTGCGCTCGTACGCCATCGTCGAGTTCGGGTTGAGCCGCAGCGAGCGGTCGAGGTGGCCGACCGCGACCTCGTAGTCCTGGCCCAGGAAGGCGAGGGTGTGGCCGGCCATCATGAGCGTGGCCGGGCTCTCGCGGGCCGACGGTCGCGACAGGGCCTGCCGCGCGAAACGCACGCCCGCCTCGGCATCCGCCCTGCCGTCGCCGCTCCAGCCCTGCGCCACCAGGAAGGTGTAGCACTGGGCCTTCAGCGCCAGGGGCAGCGGCTGCTCGGGGATGGACTGGATGACGGCATCCAGGGAGTGCAGCAGCGGATGGATGCTCGCCCGGCTGAGCGAGGAGAACGTCGCGTAGGTCGACAGGAACTGGGCGTAGATCCCGACATCCGCCGGGAAGCGCGTGCGGGCGATGCCCGAGCGGTCCAGGCGCATCCCGGGGGCGATCGTCGCGACGGTGCGCTCGACGATCGCGGTCTGGAGCGCGAAGATCTCCTCGGCCGATCCCGCGAGCTCCTGCGACCACAAGAGGCCCGTGCCGTCGGTGGCGCTCAGGCGCGCGCTCAGCGCCACGCGGTTGTCGGCCCGCGCGATCGTGCCCTCCAGCACGTGGGCGACGCCGAGCGCGCGGCCGACCTCGGCCGGGGAGACCTGCTGGCGCCGGAAGGTGAAGGCCGAGTTGCGGCCGCTGACGAACAGGCCCGGCGTGCAGGCCAGCGTGTAGGTGAGGTGCTCCGTCACGCCGTCGGCGAAGATCTGGGCCTCGTAGTCGCCGGAGGCGTCGGCGAGCGGCAGCACGGCGACGGAGGGGCGGTCCGGAAGCGGGAGCGGGGTGTCGGCGAATGGCGTCACGGCCCTCTGCTCTCCGCGCTCGCGTCTCTCTCTGGCTGATACGGGGGGGATCTATGCCGCTTTGCGGCACGATGTCGAGCGTCGATGCGCGCTCCGGGCGCCGCCGGGCCCCCTCCCGGCTTCGGCGCCGGGCGGGCAAATCACGCCACCCGGAACATGTCGCGCGCCTCCTGCAACGGCGCGACGAGGGGCAGCGTCAGCACGAAGTGGCAGCCGGCCCCGGGGGCGGAGGTGAGGGCGATGCGGCCGCCGAGCTGGTGCGTCACGATGTTGAACACGAGGTGCAGGCCGAGGCCCGTCCCGCCGTTGCCGCGCCGCGTCGTGAAGAACGGCTCGAAGGCGCGGCGGGCGACCTCCTCGGTCATGCCGGCGCCGTCGTCGCCGAAGGCGAGGGCGACGCGGTCGGCGCCGACCCGCTCGGCGGCCAGCGAGATGGTGCCGCATTCCTGGTCGCAGAACCCGTGCCGGACCGCGTTGATGAAGAGGTTCGTCAGCACCTGCCCGAGCGGTCCCGGGTAGCTGTCCATCGCGATGCCGGCGGGCAGGTCGAGCCGGAGCGTGATGCGCGCGCTGCGCAGCTCCGGCCGGAGGCTCGCCACGATCTGCTCGCAGGTATGGGCGAGATCGAAGCTCCGGCGGCTGTCGTGGCTGCGGTCGACCGCGACCTGCTTGAAGGATTCGACGAGGTCGCCGGCGCGCAGCAGGTTGGCGACGAGCTGGGACCCGGCCTCCCGCACGCCCTCGATGAAGTCCAGGAGCTGCGAGCGGCGGATCTGGCCGGCGTTGAGGTCGGACGCGATGGCGGCGCAGCGCTGGGTCAGGGCCGAGGCGACCGTGAGGCTGATGCCGACCGGGTTGTTGACCTCGTGCGCGACCCCGGCGACGAGGCCGCCCAGGGCCGCGAGCTTCTCGGCCTCGATCAGGTTGGCCTGGGTGTCGCGCAGCTCGGCGAGCGCCTGCTCCGCCTGCTCCTTGGCGCGGCGGAGCTCCTCCTCGGCGCACAGGCGCGCCAGGGCGTTCTCCCGAAAAACCTCGACCGCGACCGCCATGTCGCCGATCTCGTCGGGGGCCTCCGCGCCCGGGACCTCGCGGTGGTAATCGCCCGCCGCGATCGCCAGCATGGCGGCCCGCAGGGCCCGCAGCGGCGCGCTGATGCTCTTCGAGACGCCCGTGCCCGCCACCGCCACCAGGGCCAGGAAGGCGAGGGCGATCATGCCGAGCGTGAAGGCGGCGCTCTCCAGCGTCTGGTCGAAGCGCCGCTGCGCCGCGCGCTCGAGCGCCCGGACGTGATGCGCCATCGTCTCGATCAGGCCCGACATCGCGTCCGCGTTGCCGTCGATGTCGTCCTTGAGGACCCGGGCTTCGGTGCCGAACTCCGCCGAGAGCGTCGCGAGGCCGCGGTCGAAGGCCTGAAGGCGGCCGTCCAGCTCGGCGAGGGCGCGGCGCTCCTCCCCGGCGGCCGCGCGCTCGAGCAGCGGAGGGATGGTGCTGCGGATCGCGGCGGCGTGCCGGCGCACCTCGGCGGCCGCGTCGGGCGAGCCCGACAGGTAGAAGGCGTGGGCGGCCAGCATCATCGCGTGGAAGGCCTCCCGCGACCGGGCAAGCGGCTCGCGCGCCCGCGCGGGCTGCGAGGCGTCGAGGCCCTCGATCTCTGAATAGAGGTCCGCCATCGCCCGCGCCGGCGCGTCGACGGCGCCGTCGTAGATCTGCTGGATCCGGGCGCGGGACTTCCGGACGCTGTCGAAGCCGGCGATGAAGCGCTCCGTCACCGCCCTCAGGTCCTCCGCCGGCGCCGCGATGAGCGGGTCGAGCCGCGCCTGCACCCGCAGTCGGCTGATCAGCGTGTCCCTGAGGTCGTCGATCCGCGCCAGCACGCCGGGATCGGCCTTGCTGATGTAGCGGTGGATCAGGTTCTGGAGGCGCTCGGTGTCGCGGTCGAGGAGGCCGAGGAAATCCTCCGACTGGCGCACCCTGCGCAGGTCGGTCCATGCCTGCGACAGCACCCCGGCGCTGCTCCACATGAGCAGGATCAGCACCACCGCCAGAACGGAGTTGATCGCCGCGATCGCCTGGATGCGGCGGCGGATCGGCCAGGCCCGGATGAACCGCTGCAAGCCCGCCCTCCCTGGTCGCGACCGTCCCTCCGGCCCCGGCGGTGACCCCGGGCGCTGGCGACCGCGCGGGCGACGCGTCGCCCCGCGAGGGTGCCATCCTGCCCCACGGTCCTTCAAGCGTTCACCGCACGCCCAACCTGACGCGGGCGCCCGGACTTGCAAGGCTTACCTCGCAAGGCTCACGATCCGCTCCGCGGGCGCCGGCCCGGCTTCCCGTCGTTCGCCCCGACGGCGGCCCTGCAGGCGGGGCTCAGGCCCTGCTCCTGGCCGCACAGGCACGCGGCGATGCGGGCGGCATCCGGGATGGCGGAACTGCAGAGGCGCATCACGTCGGGCGTGCACGCGGATTGCTGGGCATCGGTGCCCTGCGCGCAGCCCTGCGAGGCGGCCGCGACCGCGAGCAGGGCGATGCAGGAGCCGGTGATGAGCTTGAGCACGACGGGAGGTTCCTTGTCTCCGGATCGCATCCGGGAGGGTGACGGGCGGAGGCGCCTGGAGCCGGCCGGCGGCACGGCTGCGGCCTCAGCGGGTGAGCTGCGTACCGATTGCCGCGAAATCGACCCGCGGCGTGCCGAGCGCGAACTTCGCGACGCGCTGACCCGAGTGGCTGACGAGCCTCAGGGTCACGGCGCCGGCCTTGCCGTCGCGCGCCCGCGGCGGCGCGATGATTTCGGGCGCGTCGGCGAGCGCCAGGAACGCCCCGCCGATCATGCTCGGCCGGCTGAAGCCGTCCGCCGTCATGACGCTCCAGGTCATGGTCTCGGCCACGGCCACCTCCCGCGTGCGCCGGACGGGAGAGAGCATGGCCGCGTAGCTCTGCCGGAAGCCGCCGCGATCCGCCACGAACGTGCAGTCGGCGACCGGAATCCGGCCGAACACCAGGCTCAGGTCCGGCCTCGTGGTGCAGGTCAGGGTGCCGGCCTGCTGGCGCGGCGTGCGCGTCAGGGTCTCGTGGGCGTAGGCCGCTCCTGCGGCGAGGACGGCGGCGGTGAGGGCGGCGGCGACGGCGTGCATGGAACGAAACCCTGAACGTGCTCGGCGGGAGGGCGCGGCAGGCCGGCGGGCCGCGCCTCGAAGCGTGGCGTTAACCATGCCGGGCCCGCGTTTCAGGCGTATGCCGTAGAGTGTTGCGTCGCCGCCGCGACTCTCGCTGCCGCGGTCCTCGCCGGCGCGTCTTCGCCGTCGCGGCCGTGGCCGCCTCGGCGCCGCGCCCTATTCTTTCCGCACTCACCCCGGGAGGATGTCGTGCGAGCGGTCAGGATCGGCGCCACGGGCGGACTGGATGGGCTGGAACGCGTCGCGCTGCCGGAGCCCGGCGCGCCCGGCGCGGGCGAGATCCGGGTGCGGATCCACGCGAGCTCCCTCAACTACCACGATTACGGCGTCGCGCGCTCGGGCGACCCCAAGTTCCGCGGCCGCATACCCCTGTCGGACGGGGCCGGCGTGGTCGAGGCCGTCGGGGAGGGGGTCGCCGAGTTCGCGGCCGGGGACGCCGTCGTCTCGTGCTTCTTCCCGCACTGGCTCGACGGCCCGGCGACGACCGGCGACTTCGCGACCGTCCCGGGCGACGGCGTGGACGGCTACGCCCGCGAGATCGTGGTCCGGCCCGCGACCTGGTTCACGCGGGCTCCGCGCGGCTACAGCCACGCGCAGGCCGCGACGCTGACCACCGCCGGCCTCACGGCCTGGCGCGCCCTCGTGGCCGACGGCGGCCTCAAGGCCGGGGACAGCGTGCTGGTTCTCGGCACCGGCGGCGTCTCGGTCTTCGCCCTCCAGATCGCCAAGGCCATGGGGGCGAGCGTGGTCGCGACCTCCTCGTCGGAGGCCAAGCTCGAGCGGGCCCGCGCGCTCGGAGCCGACCACGGCATCAACTACAGGGCCGAGCCGAACTGGGGCGAGGCGGTGCGGCGCTGGACGGAGGGACGGGGCGTCGACCACGTGATCGAGGTCGGCGGTCCGGGGACGCTGCCGCAATCCATCGCCGCCGTGCGGAACGGCGGCCACATCTCCCTGATCGGCGTGCTCACGGGCCGGGGCGGCGAGGTGCCGACCGCGGCCATGATGGTGAAGCAGGCGCGGTTGCAGGGCCTCGTCGTCGGCAGCCGCCGCCACCAGCAGGATTTCGTGCGCGGCCTCGAGGCCACCGGGCTGGAGCCGGTCATCGACCGCAGCTTCGGCCTCGAGGACCTCGCGGACGCCTTCCGGTACGAGGAATCCGGCGCGCATTTTGGCAAGATCTGCATCGCGCTCTGAGCCCGGCGACCGCGCCCCTGCGGCGCGGCTACCGGGCCGGGGCAGGGCGCGGGTCGGACCTCTGACGTTCGGGAGACCAGGCGTGGCGCGGCACAGCGAGCCCTATTGTCCCGGCCCGGACGCCGGGTGGGAGCCGGTCGATCCCCGCGCGGCCGGCTTCGACGCGGGCCGGCTCGCCGGGGCGATCGCGTTCGCCGAGGCCCACGAATCCCCCTGGCCGCGCAGCCTCCATCACCCGGACGGCCGCTACGTCGGGCTCGTCGAGTGGAACGAGAGCGGGCCCTGGAGCGAGATCGTCGGGCCCGTGCGCGAGCGCGGCGGCCCGGCCGGGGTGATCCTGGCCCGGGGCCGGCGCGTCGCCGCCTGGGGCGACACCGCGCGGGCCGACATGACCTTCTCGGTCGCCAAGAGCGTCCTCGCGGTCCTGGCCGGGCTCGCCTTCGACGACGGGCTCATCCCGGACGTCGACGAGGCGGTGCGCGCGCGCGTGCCGGGCCCGCTCCTCGAGGGGGCCCACAACGCGGGCGTCACCTGGCGCCACCTGCTCCATCAATCGAGCGAGTGGCAGGGCACCCTGTTCGGCAAGTCCGACCAGGTCGACCATTTCAGGCAGGTCGGCCCCGGCGCCGACAACAGCCGCAAGGGCGAGCGGCGCCGCCTGAACGCACCCGGCACCCACTACGAGTACAACGACGTGCGGGTGAACCTGCTCGCGTACTGCCTGACGATGCGGTTCGGCCGCGCGCTGCCCGAGGTGCTGCGCGAGCGCATCATGGACCCGATCGCGGCGTCGCCGGACTGGGAGTGGCACGGCTACCGGAACGCCTGGACCGAGATCGGAGGCCGGCCGGTGCAGTCGGTTCCCGGCGGCGGCCACTGGGGCGGAGGCCTGTTCATCGGCGCGCTGGATCTCGCCCGCTTCGGGCTCCTCATCGCGCGTGGAGGCGCCTGGGGCGGGCGGCGCCTCCTCTCCGAGGCCTGGATCCGGGCGATGCTGACGCCCTCGCGCACCCAGCCGGGCTACGGCTACCTCTGGTGGCTGAACCGGGGCGAGGCGGCGAGGCCCGAGCTTCCCGCCGCGGCCTTCTCCGCCCTCGGCGCCGGCGCCAACATGATCTGGGTCGATCCCGACCACGAACTCGTGGTGGTCGTCCGCTGGATCGACAAGGCGGCCCTCGATCCCTTCCTGGCGCGCGTCGTCGCGGCGCGCCGGCCGTAAGTTCGGGGCCGGCCGCCCATGCCCGCCGCGACCCTCGTGGAGCCCGCCGCGGACGGAGCCTCGCGCGCCGCGGCGAGCCCCCGCGCGGGGGCGGCGGGCCTCGATGCCCTCAGGTGTCCTGGAGAGCCCGCGCGCGGACCGGCAGTGTCCAGCCGGGCCGGACGAAGTGGCAGGTATACCCGCCGGGATGGCGCTCGAGGTAGTCCTGATGCTCCGGTTCGGCCTCCCAGAACGGGCCCGCCGGCGCGACCTCGGTGACGACCCGGCCGGGCCACAGGCCCGAGGCCTCGACGTCCGCGATGGTGTCCTGCGCGGTGCGGCGCTGCGCGTCGCCCGTGTAGTAGATCGCCGAGCGGTAGCTCGGGCCCCGGTCGTTGCCCTGGCGGTTCGGGGTCGTCGGGTCATGGATCTGGAAGAAGAACTCCAGGATCCGGCGATAGCTGGTTCTCGCCGGGTCGAAGACGATCTCGATGGCCTCGGCGTGCGTGCCGTGGTTGCGGTAGGTCGCGTTCGGCACCTCCCCGCCGGTGTAGCCGACGCGGGTCGACACCACCCCGTCCTGGCGCCGGATCAGGTCCTGCATGCCCCAGAAGCAGCCGCCCGCCAGAACCGCTCTCTCCTCAGCCATCGTCCGTCCTCCTGTCTGTGCGGGCCTGGTTCCGCCCGTCCCGGCCACAATATAGGAAGCGGCCCCGCGCGCCGGGCCTGCGGTGCGGGGTCACGCGCCCGACGGCGGGACACCGGCCCCGCCGCGGCGGAGCGCGCCCCTTGCCCCCGAGCCCGGCGATGCGGCCCGTGGGACCGGCAAGGCGATCGGCCGGCCGGGAGCGACGGGAGCGTACCATGACCTACGAGGACATCCTGTACGAGGAGCGAGACGACGGCGTCGCCCGGATCACCATCAACCGTCCCGACCGCTACAACGCCTTCCGGGGCGCGACTGTCGAGGAGCTGATCCAGGCGTTCCAGCGCGCCGGCTGGAACCGGGCGGTCGGCGTGATCGTGCTGGCGGGGGCGGGCGACAAGGCGTTCTGCACCGGGGGCGACCACGCCGCCCACGACGGCCAGTACGACGGGCGCGGCACGATCGGGCTGCCGATCGAGGAGTTGCAGAGCCTCATCCGCGACGTGCCCAAGCCGGTGATCGCCCGCGTCCAGGGCTTCGCCATCGGCGGCGGCAACGTGCTGGCGACGCTCTGCGACCTCACCATCGCGTCCGAGAGGGCCCAGTTCGGGCAGGTCGGCCCGAAGGTCGGCTCGGTCGATCCGGGCTTCGGCACCGCCTATCTGGCCCGGGTCGTCGGCGAGAAGCGGGCCCGGGAGATCTGGTATCTCTGCCGCCGCTACACCGCCGCGGAGGCGCTCCAGCTCGGCCTCGTCAACGCGGTCGTCCCGCACGACGAGCTCGACGCCGAAATCGACCGCTGGTGCGCCGAGCTGATGGAGCGCAGCCCGACGGCGCTCGCCATCGCCAAGCGCTCCTTCAACGCCGACACCGAGAGCATCCGGGGCATCGCCAGCATGGGGATGCAGGCGCTCAGCCTCTACTACGACACCGCCGAATCCCGCGAGGGCGGAGCCGCGTTCCGCGAGAAGCGCAAGCCCGACTTCCGCAATCCCGCGAACCGGACCGGCGGTCCTGTGGACCGCGAAGGGCCTGTGGACCGCGAGGACCCGGAGGATCGCCGAGGCTGAGGCTGGTCGCGCCGCGGCGGCGGGCCGCCGGACGCCGATCCGAGGCGGCGGACTTGCCGGACGGGCCTTGCGCGGTCAGGAAGGTGGTTGGCCGGCGAGCGCCGGGGCACCGGAGGCTTCCCTCGGTTCCATAATGTTGCTTATGCGAATCGCCGGTGTAGGCGCAAAGTTAAAGTGTCTCA
>NZ_QOWC01000029.1 GCF_003574465.1 Methylobacterium crusticola | reverse complement strand
GCGCGGCCGCGGCGGCCCGGGCCGCCACTTTCGCGGCCGAGACCGAGGCCCGCACCGCCGCCGACGCCGCGGAGGCCTCGGCCCTGTTCTGGCCCGGCGCCTGGGCCGAGGCGGCCGCGATCCTCGACGAGGCGCTGGCGATCGGCCGGCAGGCCCCCACCCTCGCCGTGGAGGCGGCGCGCGACAGGATGGCGGCCGCGCGGGCCCGGCCCGTCGCCGCGGCGTGAGGGGCGCCGGCGCCCCGGGCCTTCGCGGCCCTCACCCGTTGCGGAAGGCGTAGCCGTAGCCGTTGAGGGCGGGCGCGCCGCCGAGATGGGCGTAGAGCACCCTGGAGCCGGCCGGGAAGGAGCCCTTGCGCACGAGGTCGATCATGCCCTGCATCGACTTGCCCTCGTAGACCGGGTCGGTGATCATCCCCTCCAGGCGGGCGCACAGGCGGATGGCGTCCTTGGTCTCGGCGGAGGGCACGCCGTAGATCGGGTAGGCGTAGTCCTCGACCAGCACGACGTCGTCCGCCGACAGCTCGCGGCCGAGGCCGACCCGGTCGGCGGTGGCGCGGGCGATGTCGAGCACCTGCGCCTTGGTCCGGGCCGGCGTCGCGGAGGCGTCGATGCCGATCACCTTGCGCTCGCGGCCGTCCTTGGCGAAGCCGACCAGCATGCCGGCGTGGGTCGAGCCGGTGACGGTGCAGACCACGATGTAGTCGAAGGCGAAGCCGAGGGCCCGCTCCTGGTCGCGCACCTCCTCGGCGAAGCCGACGTAGCCGAGGCCGCCCAGGGGGTGGACCGAGGCGCCGGCCGGGATCGCGTAGGGCCGGCCGCCCCTGGCCTTCACGTCCTCGATGGCGCTGCGCCAGCTCTCGCGGAGGCCGATGTCGAAGCCCTCGTCCACGAGCTCGACCTCGGCGCCCATGATCCGGCTCAGCATGATGTTGCCGACCCGGTCGTAGACCGCGTCCTCGTGGGGCACCCAGGCCTCCTGCACGAGGCGGCACTTCATGCCGATCTTCGCCGCCACCGCCGCCACCATGCGGGTGTGGTTCGATTGCACGCCCCCGATGGTGACGAGCGTGTCGGCGCCCGACGCGATGGCGTCCGGCACGATGTACTCGAGCTTGCGCAGCTTGTTGCCGCCGAAGGCCAGCCCCGAGTTGCAATCCTCCCGCTTGGCGTAGAGCTCGACCCGGCCGCCGAGATGCGCCCCCAGGCGGTCCAGCCTCTCGATCGGCGTCGGCCCGAAGGTGAGCGGGTAGCGTGCGAATGCCTCAAGCATGGATGGTCCTCTCGTCCTGGCGGTTACGATGCGGAACGCTACCACCCGCCGGCCGGAAGGTGCTCCCGAAGTCCGGGCCCGCGCCGGCGGGTCTTGCGCGCCCGGGCCGCCGCGCTGCAAGAATCGGTCATCGAACGGCCCCGTCACGGAAGCTTCTCTCATGCCCGCAGGGCTCGACCGGATCGACATCAAGCTGCTGCGCCTCCTGCAGGAGGACGGCCGCCTCACGAACGCGGAACTGGCGCAGCGGGTCAGCGTCAGCCCGGCGACCTGCCACCGGCGCACGCAGCGCCTCATCGCCCAGGGCACCATCCGGGGCGTGCGGGCGAGGGTGGCGCCCCGCGCGGTCGACCGCGGCGCCCTCGTGATGGTCGGCGTCGTCCTCGACCGCTCGACGCCCGAGAGCTTCGGCGCCTTCGAGCGAGCGGTCGCGAAGCTCCGCTTCATCCTGGACTGCCACCTCGTGGCCGGGGATTTCGACTACTTCCTCAAGATCCGCGTCGGCGAGATGGCGGATTTCAACCGCATCCACGGCGAGCAGCTCATCGGCCTGCCGGGCGTGCGCCAGACGCGGACGTTCTTCGTCATGAAGGAGGTGGTGGACGACGCGCCGCTGGACTTCTGACGCCGGCCCCGGCCCGCCTCAGGCCGGCACCCGCACGGTCGCCCGCAGGCCCCCGAGCGCGCTGTCGTGGAGCGAGACGTCGCCGCCGTGGGCCCGGGCGATGTCGAGGGCGATGGCGAGGCCGAGGCCCGAGCCGCCGGCGTCCTGGCGGGCGTCGTCGAGGCGCACGAAGGGCTTGAACACCTCCTCGCGCTGCTCGGGCGGGATGCCCGGGCCGTCGTCGTCGATCGAGACGGCGAGCCAGCGCGTCTCCTGGCGGGCCGTGATGGCGATCGTGTCGCCGTAGCGGGCGGCGTTCGCCGCGAGGTTGAACAGGCAGCGCCGGAAGGCGTCGGGCCGCACCGTCACGGTGCTCTGGCCCTCCACGGTGACCTCCGAGACGTGCCCCCCCAGGCGCTCGACGTCGGTGCGCACGTCCTCCAGGAGCGCGCGCAGGTCGATGGCGGCGGCGGGCTCCCCCGAATCGCCCCGCGCGAAGGCGAGGTAGGCCTCCAGCATCCGGCTCATCTCGTCGACGTCGCGGCGCAGGTCCTCGATCTCGGGCGTCTGCTCCAGGAGTGCGAGCGAGAGCCGGAAGCGCGTGATGATGGTGCGCAGGTCGTGGCTGACGCCGTTGAGCATCGTGGTGCGCTGCTCCATCGCCCGCTCGATGCGCCGCTTCATCTCGATGAAGGCGTGGCCGGCCTTGCGCACCTCGCGGGCGCCGCGGGGGCGGAAATCGAGCTCGCGGCCCTTGCCGAAGCTCTCCGCCACGTCGGCGAGCCGCAGGATCGGGCGGATCTGGTTGCGCAGGAACAGGATCGCGACGCCGAGCAGCACCAGCGACGAGCCGCCCATCCAGAGCAGGAAGATGTGCGAGTTGGAGGCGTAGGCCTGGCTGCGCCGGGCGATCACCCGCATCACCCCGCCGGGGATCTCGACCCGGATCTCGATCAGGCTGGAGCGCCCGACGGTGTCGATCCAGAACGGCCGGGCGATCTGCCGGCGGATCTCGTCCGTCAGCGCCTCGTCGAGGAGCGAGAAGAACGGCCGCGGCCCCGGCGGCGGCAGCTTCGCGCCCTCCAGGATGTCGATGTCGAGGTTGAGGCGCTCGCTGGCGATGCGCT
Source organism: Methylobacterium crusticola (assembly GCF_003574465.1). GTDB lineage: Bacteria > Pseudomonadota > Alphaproteobacteria > Rhizobiales > Beijerinckiaceae > Methylobacterium > Methylobacterium crusticola. The sequence continues at coordinate 46,947 of NZ_QOWC01000029.1, read as the reverse complement.
CCAGGGTGGCGGCGTCGCGGTCCTGGGGATAGCTCTCGTAGATGTCCATGAGGGCCGCCACGTCCGACGTCACGGCGGCCGAGAGGCGGCGGGTCACGAGCTGCCAGTGCCGCTCCATGAAGGTGTAGGCGATCACCGACTGCAGCAGCACGACGGGCGCGATGATGATGATGAGCGAGCGGGCGTAGAGCCCCTTCGGCAGCCGGTCGCCGATCACGCGCCCGAGCCGCCGCCAGGCCCGCCGGGGGGTCGGCAGCGGCCCGGCGAGGGAGAGGGGACGGGCGGCGGGCACCCGCGCTAGTCCAGGACCAGCCGGTAGCCCACGCCCCGCACGGTCTGCACGTAGCGCGGATTGGCCGGGTCGTCCTCGATCCGGCGGCGCAGGCGGTTCATCTGCACGTCGATGGTGCGCTCGTTGGCGGCGGCGTTGGCGCCCGAGAGCGCCTCGCGCTCGACGTTGGCGCCCCGCGCCAGCGCCAGGATGGTGAGGATCTCGCGCTCGCGCTCGGAGAGCCGGATCGCCTCCTCGTCGCGGGTGAGGTCGCCCCGCTCGATCCGGAACTGGAACGGGCCGAAGCGCACCGCGTCGAGGGGCGCCGCCCCGGCCTCCGAGGGCCCGCGGGCGCTGCGGCGCAGGATGTTGTTGAGGCGCAGGATCAGCTCCCGCGGCTCGAAGGGCTTGGGCAGGTAGTCGTCGGCGCCGATCTCGAGCCCGGTCACGCGGTCGTTGGGGTTCGAGCGCGCGGTCAGCATCAGGATCGGCACCTGCGAGGTCAGGCGGATCTGGCGCGCGTAGTCGAAGCCCGTCTCGCCGGGCATCATCACGTCGAGCACCACGGCGTCGAAGACGAGGCTGCGGCCCTTGGCCCGGGCCTCGGCGGCGCTCGCCGCCGCGGTGACGCGGTAGCCGTGCTCGAGGAGGAAGCGCGTGAGGAGCTCGCGCAGGCGCCTGTCGTCGTCAACGACGAGGATGTGGGGGGCGTGGTCGGGCAGCTCGGCCCGCGGCGCCGGGGCGGCATTGGCGCTCATGCCGGCGCTCATGGGCCGGGCTCGTCCAGGGCGAGCGGCAGGGTCCGGCCCTGCGCGGCGATCAGCCGGGTCACCGCCGCCCGCTCCTCGGGCTCGATCATCGCCAGCAGGAAGCGGCTCGCCGGCCCGCGCAGGGCGGGGCCGACCTCCGCCAGGGCCCGGCGCACCCGCTGGCCCTGGACGCCGGCGAGCCTGTGGGCCAGGCCCTCGCCCTGCGCCGTGCAGGTGAGGAGGCGGTGGCGGCGGTCGCTCGTGCCGGCCCGCTGCTCGATGTAGCCCTGCTCGATCAATTCCTTCAGCACCCGGTTCAGGCTCTGCTTCGTGATGCGCAGGATATCCAGGAGTTCGGCGATGGTGAGGCCGGGATTGCGGCTGACGAAGTGGAGCACCCGGTGGTGGGCGCGGCCGAAGCCGTACTCGGCCAGGATCCGGTCCGGGTCGGCGACGAAGTCCCGGTAGGCGAAGAACAGGAGCTCGATCAGCTCGTAGGCCGGGCCGGTCTCGGGCCGGTCCTCGTTGGCGGCGTCCGGGGCGATGGGGACCGGGCGGGGCCGGGCGGCCTGGGTCAAGGTCGTACCCTCTCGTCGGCGGGCGGCGCGACGGGGCGCGCCATTTATGTCAGTCTTGTTGACATATCTCAGTACCGTTGATAGGCGTCAACCCCGCCGGCGAAACGAACGAACGTCGCCAGCCGCAAACAAGCACGAACGTTGCGCGGCGGGCCGCCGGGCGGAAACGAACGCATCGCGAGGATCATCGTCATGTCCGTCATTCCCTTCGACCAGCGTGATGGCCACATCTGGTTCGACGGCCGCATGGTGCCGTGGGCGGACGCGAAGATTCACGTACTCAGCCACGGCCTGCACTACGGCTCCTGCGTGTTCGAGGGCGAGCGCGCCTACGGCGGCGCCCTGTTCAAGAGCACCGAGCACTCGGCGCGCCTGCGCCGCTCGGCCGAGCTCCTCGACTTCGAGATCCCCTACTCGGTGGCGGAGATCGACGCCGCCAAGGACCTGGTGCTCAAGGCGAGCGGCCTCGCGGACGCCTACCTGCGGCCGGTGGCCTGGCGCGGCTCCGAGATGATGGGCGTCTCGGCCCAGTCCAACACCATCCACCTCGCCATCGCGGCCTGGGAATGGCCGAGCTACTTCGACCCGGCGACCAAGATGAAGGGCATCCGGCTCGACATGGCGGATTACCGCCGGCCCGACCCCCGCACCGCGCCCTCCGCCTCCAAGGCGGCCGGCCTGTACATGATCTGCACGATCTCCAAGCACCGGGCCGAGAAGAAGGGCTACGCCGATGCCCTGATGCTCGACTGGGAGGACAACGTCGCCGAGTGCACCGGCGCCAACGTGTTCTTCATCCGCGACGGCGTGATCCACACGCCCCTGGCCGACCGCTTCCTCGACGGGATCACCCGCCAGACCGTGATCGATCTCGCCCGCCGCCGCGGCTACGAGGTGGTCGAGCGCCGCATCCGGCCCGAGGAGCTCTCGGGCTTCGCCGAGTGCTTCATCACCGGCTCGGCCGCCGAGGTCACGCCGGTGTCGGAGATCGCGGAGTTCCGGTTCCAGCCGGGCGCGATGACCCGGACCCTGATGGACGACTACACGGCCGAGGTGCAGCCCCGCGCCAGGGCCGCCTGAGGCCCCGCGGGCGCGGCCCCGGGCGGGCGACCGTCCGGGGCCGCGCCCGCCCGGGCCGATGGTCCCGACGCCGCGGGAACCACCGGCCGGCTCCCACGTTTCCGCTCGGAACATATCAGGAACGCCAGGAGAGCCCGATGGCCCGTCAGACACCCTCCGAGAACCCGAAGCTTGACCCCAAGGACACCTCGAACCAGATCAAGGACCCGAAGGACTGGACCACGGGGTCCGAGCCGATGACGGGTGCCCAGGCCTCCTACCTCAAGACCCTGGCCGAGCAGGCCAAGGACGAGGAGGCCTTCGACCCGGACCTCGACAAGGCCGAGGCGTCCCAGCGCATCGACGCGCTGCGCCACGAGACCGGCAAAGCCTGAGGAGGCCGGCCGGTTCCGCAGCAGCGGAGCCGGCCCGCACCAGATTCGCACTTCGCCTTAACGACTGGTGAGGAAGCCGCGTGTAGTTTCCCGCCGGTCGAGCGGGGGAGTGCGGCGTGTCTGGCAAGTGGCATAGGACCCGCTCGTGGCGCGCTCTGCTCCGTGACCGGTCCGGCGCGACGGCGATCGAGTATTCTCTGCTGCTGGCCATGATTGTCGTCGCCCTGCTGATCAGCCTGGGTACTTTCGGCGGCGCCACCGGCGGGCTGTACGGCACTCTCACCAACAAGGTCGTGGCCGCGTTCGGATCGTGACCGGGCCCCGGGACGGCGCCCGGCGAGCGGGCCCCGAGATGGCGCCTGCCGGCCGAGCCTGCGCCCGCCCGCCCGCCGGGCCTGCGCCGCTGGCCTACTCCGCTGCGAAGCCGAGGCTTCCGGGGCCGAGATTGTTCAGGGACTGGCGGATCTGCCCGGCCAGGATGTCGGCCAGGGGGGTCGGCTCCGGCGAGCGATGGCGCATCAGGCCGATCCGGCACGAGGGCAGGGCGGCGAACCCGTCCTGTGGGCTGAGGATGCGCATCCCGGGGCGCAGGGCGCTCTCGGGCAGCACCGAGACCGCGAGCCCCGCCAGCACCGCCGCCCCGACGGCGGTCGAGTTCCAGCTCACGAACAGGATGCGGCTCGCCCGGCCGCCCCGCTCCAGGGCCTCCGTGGCGGCACGGCGCCAGACGCAGGCCGGCCGGCCGAGGGCGAGGGGGATCGGCGTATCCTCGTGCACGGCGTGGCGGCTGGAGGTGACCCAGAGCAGGGCCTCGGTCCGCACCGTCTCGATGCCGCCGCGCTGGCGCGCCTCCGTGACGATCGCGAGGTCGATCTCGCCGGCCGCGATGCGCTCGGCCAGCATGTCGGTCGGCTCGCACATCACCGTCACCTCGGCGCGCGGATGCGCCCGCGCGAAGCGCCCGAGGATCTCCGGCAGGTAGCGGTCGGCGTAGTCGTCCGGCAGGCCGAGCCGGACCCGGCCGGCGAGGTCGCCCGCCTCGAAGGTCGCCAGGCACTCGGTCTGGAGGCGCATGATGCGGCGGGCGTAGTCGAGCAGCCGCTCGCCGTCGTCCGTGAGGCGCGTGCCGCGGCCGGCCTTGGAGAAGACCTCGCGGCCGACCCGCTCCTCCAGCCGCTTCATCTGCATCGAGACGGCCGACTGGGTCTTGTGCACCCACTCCGCCGCCCGGGTGAACGAGCCGCTGTCGGCGATGGCGACGAGCGTCCGGAGCTGGTCGATGTCGAGGGGGTGCATCCTGCCGGCTCCTGCATCAAGATCCGTGATGTGACACATCTCAAGCATTCGCTCAACGCATCGACCGAACCGCGCTATGAGGAGCGGGCGGAGAGCTTCGCAGGCGCAGAAGAGGTTCGCCACCCGCTCCCGCAGGAGGTCACGATGACGGTCGGTTTCGCACCCTTCGGCGTTCTCTCGCTGGTCTACGGCTTGTCCCGCAAGGCCGTGCGGATCCTCGCCCGCCTCATCCAGATCTGGACCCACCGCCGCGCCGTGCATCGCCTCGCCGAGCTCGACGAGCGGGCGCTCAAGGACATCGGGCTCACCCGCAGCGACGTGATGGGCGTGCTCGACATGCCGTTCCTGAGCGACCCGACCCTGCCGCTCGTGGACCGACGGCGCTCGCGGGGCCTGCGTCCGCCGCCGCCCGTGAGCGTGCGCATCGTCGTGCGCGACGGCCGCAGCGTGCGGCGGGACCCGGCCTTCTAGAGCATTTTCCGGCGAAGCGGACACCGGTTCGCCGCGGACAATGCGGCAGAATCATAAGACCTAGGGCAGCGGCCGTTCGCAGCGTGATCGGATGCTGCCCTAGGGCGCTCCCCGCCGGCCCGGATGGCCGTCCCGCTCAGGACCGGCGCGTCAGGCCCGGCGCGACGGCTCGGCCGGGTCCGGGGCTCCGCGGGGGCTCCGCGGCCGCGTCGCCCCGCGGCCCGGCGGCCCGGGCCTCGAGCACCCCGACCACCCGGAACGCCGCCGCGAGGCCGGCCACGCCGAAGATCGCCGAGCCGAACCCGGTCCCGGCGAGCGCCCCCTCGGGGCCGGCGAGCCGCGCGCCGGCGAGCGCGAACGGCATGGTGCCCAGGGTCGCCCGGCCCCAGTTGCAGGCGGTCGAGAGGAGCGGGAAGCCGAGGTTGTTGAACGAGGCGTTGCCGAGGAACAGGAGCCCGTTGAAGAACCAGACGGCGCCGCCGACGAGGCAGAAGAAGACCAGGAGGTCCGCCGCCGCGCCGTCGAGGGCGAAGAGCCGCACCAGGGCGTCCCGGCCGAGGACGAGGGCGAGCCAGACGACCAGCACGTAGAGCCCCGTCACCAGGGCGGCGTCGCGGAGCGTCGCGCGCATGCGGTCGAAGCGCCCCGCGCCCCAGTTCTGGCCGAGGATCGGCCCGACCGCGCCCGAGAGCGCGAACAGGCCCCCGAAGGCGACCGGGATCAGGCGCTCGACCACGGCATTGCCCGCGAGCGTCGCGGTGCCGAAGCCCGCCATCACGTGGGTCAGGTAGGCGCTGGCGACCGGGGGCGCGAGGTTCGTCAGCACCGTCGGCAGGGCGATGCGCAGGATCACGCCCGCATCCGCCAGGATGGCGGACGCCGCGGGCCGCGCCACCATCCGGTGCACGCCGACGGCACCCGACCAGCCCACGGCCGCGAAGGCGAGGCGGGCGAGCACCACCGTGACGGCGGCGCCCTCGACGCCGAGCCCGAGGCCGAAGATCAGCACCGGGTCGAGGATCGCCGTGACGGCGGCGCCGGCGAGCGTCACGTACATCGCCCGCCGGGCGTCGCCGAGGGCCCTCAGCACGCCCGAGAACCCCATCCCGGCCGCCATGGCGAGGTTCGACGGCAGGGCGATCCACAGGAAGGTCCGGGCCACCGGCACGGTGTCGGGCCCGGCGCCGATCAGCGCGAGGGCGGGGTCGAGCAGCGGCAGCAGCCCGGCGACCACCAGGACCGAGCCCGCGAGGGACAGCATCATCGCGGAGGCCGCCAGGCGGCGCGCGCCCGGGACGTCGCCGCTGCCGAGCGCCCGGGAGATCAGGGCGCCGATCGCGATCATCATGCCGATGTTGATCGAGACCGCGAAGATCTGGACGATGGTGGCGAAGCCCACCGCCGCGGTGAGCGTCGGGTCGCCGAGCCAGGACACGTAGAGGAGCGACAGGAGGTCGACGACGAAGATCGCCATCAGGCCGACCGAGCCGGTGGCGGCCATCACCAGCACGTGGCGCAGGGTCGAGCCGGTGACGAAGTACGCCGGCGGCGCGGGGCCGGCCGCCGGCACCGGTCCCGCGGGCGGGGGAGCCTCACGCATCGGGGGTCTCGTCGCCCTCGTCGGCCTCCGCGAGGGCCGGCTCCTTGAGGCGGGCCTGCTCCTTGGCGCCCGCGCGCTCCCGGGCGATGATGTCCTCGGTCTCCGCGTTGAGCGCCCGCGAGGAGCGCAGCGGCGCGGTCAGCGGCTCGGGCTTGATCCGCAGGAAGCTGCGCAGCGGGTCCGTGCGGTCGAGGGGGTCGCCCGCCTGCTGGAGCACCAGCCGGGCGAGGTCGCGCTTGCGCACGTCGTCGACGACCCGGGCCGCCTCCCCGGGCCCGATCCCGAGGGCCTCCAGGGTGGCGCGCCCGAAGGCGAGGGCGGATTCGAAGGTCTCGCGGACCTGGTAGTCGACGTCCCGGTTCATCGCCTCGATGGCCTGGACCCGGTCGAACACCCGCACGTAGGTGCGGGTGGTGGGAAACTCGGCGTGGACGAGGTCGACCACCTTCAGGGTCGCCTCCTGGTCGTCGATGCAGATGCAGATCACCTCGGCCCGGCCCGCGCCGGCGGCCCGCAGCACGTCGAGCCGCGTCCCGTCGCCGTAATAGACCCGGAATCCGAAGCGTGCCGCGCTGCGGATCTGCTCGACGTCCTTGTCGATCACCGTGACGCTCAGGCCCTGGGCCAGCAGCACCTGGTTGAGGATGTGGCCGAAGCGCCCGAACCCGACCACCAGCACCCGCGCCTCGGCGTTCTCCACCACGTCGAAGGCGGGCTCGAGGGGAGCGGCTGCGCGCCGCGCCAGCACGGTGTCGAGGGCCTTGGCGCCGAGAGGCCCGAGCAGCATGGTGACCGCCGCGATCGCGATGGCGAGGCGCCCGGCCTCCCGGTCGATCAGCCCGAGCTCCTGGCCGACCGGGAGCAGCACGAAGGCGAACTCCCCGGCCGGCGCCAGCACGGCCGCCCCCCGCAGGCCGTCGAGCCAGGACGAGCCGAACAGGCGGAACAGCGCCGCCACCAGCGCCACCTTGACCAGGATCGACGTCGCGGTGGCGAGGAAGAGCCCGACCCAGTGCTGCCCGACGAGCGCGAGGTCGATCGACATGCCGACGCTCATGAAGAACAGGCCGAGCAGCATGCCGCGGAAGGGCTCGATGTCGGCCTCGAGCTGGTGGCGGAAGTTCGATTCCGCCAGCAGCAGCCCGGCCAGGAACGCCCCCATGGCCATCGAGAGCCCGACCTCCTCCATGATCAGCGCGGTGCCGAGCACGACGAGGAGCGCGGCGGCGGTCATCACCTCGCGCGCGCCGCTCGCCGCCAGCATCCGGAAGAACGGGTTGAGGCCGTAGCGCCCGACCAGCACCACGCCGAGCACCGCCGCCACCGCGAGGCCCGCCGATTGCAGGGCCTCGCCGAGCCAGGCCTCGCCCGCGCCCGTGCCGGTCTGGGCGATCAGCGGCAGCAGCGCCAGGATGCCGACGATCGACAGGTCCTGGAACAGCAGCACCGCGAAGGCGCGCTGGCCGTAGGGCGCCGCGAGATCGCGCCGCTCTTCCAGGAGTTGCAGCGCGACCGCGGTCGCCGAGAGGGCGAGCGCGATGCCGATCACCGTCGCGGCCCCCGGCTTGAGGCCGGCGAGGAGCCCGAGGCCCCCGAGCGCCAGGGCGCAGAGGCCGAGCTGGAGGGTGCCGAGCCCGAGGATGTCGCGCCGCAGCGAGATCAGGCGCGAGATCTCGAGCTCGAGCCCGACGATGAACAGCAGCAGCACCACCCCGAGCTCGGAGACGCTGCGGGCCGTCTCCGGCTCCGTGATGAGCGAGAGCCCGGAGGGCCCGATCACCACGCCGGCCACGAGGTAGCCCAGCACCGCGCTCTGCCCGAGCAGGCGGAAGATCGGCACGCCGATCACCGCCGCCGACAGGAAGGTCAGGACCGGCGGCAGGAAGCTGGCATGGTCGGCGCTGGTCGCCATCGGGCGGCGGGCTCCCGGATTCGCGGATGTCGGCCCCACCCTTAACCTGCGCCCGCCCGTCGGGCGAGGCCGCCGGGCCCCGCCGCGCCCCGCGGCATCTTGGGAGGCGGCATCTTGGGAGGCGGCAACCCGAGGATTCTGGGGAGCGCCCGCGGGCCCGCACCCCCGGCCGGCCGGACTCGGCCTGTTGATCGCCGCGATTGCGTGGCACAATAGGTTGACAGGGGCCGCCCCGCCTCGCCACATCCCGCCTACCATGAGCGTTCCCGTGAACCAGATCGACGCCGGCGCCGCCGCGCCCGCGAAGCCGCCCCTCGATATCCTGCTCTGCGCCCCGCGCGGCTTCTGCGCCGGCGTGGTGCGGGCCATCGACGTGGTCGAGCGCGCCCTCGCGCTCTACGGCCCGCCCGTCTACGTCCGGCACGAGATCGTGCACAACAAGTACGTGGTCGAGAGCCTGAAGCGGAAGGGCGCGGTGTTCGTGGCCGAGCTCGACGAGGTCCCGGACGGCAGCGCCCCGGTGATCTTCTCCGCCCACGGCGTCGCCAAGACCGTGCCGCAGAACGCCGAGGCCCGGGGGCTCACCACCATCGACGCCACCTGCCCCCTGGTGACCAAGGTCCACCGCGAGGCCGAGATCCACCACAAGCGCGGGCGCCACGTCCTGCTGGTCGGCCATTCCGGCCACCCGGAGGTGGTCGGCACCATGGGCCAGCTGCCCAAGGGCTCGATCACGCTGGTGGAGGACATCGAGCAGATCCGCGCCCTCGAGCCGGCCAACAGCGAGAACCTCGCCTGGGTGACGCAGACCACCCTGTCGGTCGACGACACCCACCACATCGTCGAGGCGCTGAAGAAGAAGTTCCCGAAGATCGTCGGCCCGCACAAGGACGACATCTGCTACGCCACCACCAACCGGCAGGAGGCCGTCAAGCAGATCGCCCCCCTGGTGGACGCCCTGATCGTGGTCGGCTCCTCGAACTCCTCGAACTCGCAGCGCCTGCGCGAGGTGGCCGAGCGCGTCGGCTGCCCGATCACCCGCCTGGTGCTCCGGGCCGAGGAGATCGACTGGGACGCGTTCCAGAACATCCGCCGCCTCGGCCTCACCGCCGGCGCCTCGGCCCCCGAGGTGCTGGTGGAGGAGATCATCGACGCCTTCGCGACCCGCTACGACGTCAGGGTCGACACGGTCTCGACCACCACCGAGGACATGGTCTTCCCGCTGCCGCGCGAGCTGCGCAGCGAGGCCGCCGAGTAGGCCGGCCGGTCTCCCGCGCCACGCGGGGCCCTGCGCCGGGCGCGAGCCTCCCGGCGCCGCGCGCCCCGCGCCCGAGGCGCACCCGACCGCGTCCCGCACCTCGTTCTCCAGCGGAAAACACGACCGTGGCGGTCTACACCGAGGTTCCCGACGAGGCGCTCGGCGCCTTCCTGGCCGAGTACGACATCGGCACCCTGCTCTCCTACAAGGGGATCGCCGAGGGCGTCGAGAACACCAACTTCATCCTGCACGCCACCACGGGCGCCTACATCCTGACGCTCTACGAGAAGCGGGTGGCGGAGGGCGACCTGCCCTTCTTCCTCGGGCTGATGGAGCACCTGGCCTCCCGCGGCCTCGCCTGCCCGCAGCCGATCCGCACCCGGGCCGGCGCGGCGCTCGGCCGGCTCTGCGGCCGCCCCGCGGTGGTCGTGTCCTTCCTGGAGGGCGTGTCGGTGCGCCGGCCCGGCACGGCCCATTGCCGGGCGCTCGGCAGCGCGCTCGCCGGCCTGCACGCCGCCGGGGCCGACTTCGCCATGCGGCGGCCGAACGCCCTCTCGGTCGCGGCCTGGGGGCCGCTCTTCGCCCAGGCCGAGGCCCAGGCCGACCGGGTCGCCCCGAACCTCGCGGCGCGCACCCGCCAGGACCTCGCCGCCCTCGAGGGGGCGTGGCCCACGGACCTGCCGGGCGGCGTGATCCACGCCGATTTGTTCACCGACAACGTCTTCTTCCTCGGGGAGGCGGTCTCGGGGCTGATCGACTTCTACTTCGCCTGCACCGACGCCTTCGCGTACGACCTCGCGATCTGCCTCAACGCCTGGTGCTTCGAGGCGGACGGCGCCTACAACCGCACCAAGGGGCAGGCGATGATCGCCGCCTACCAGGCGGAGCGCCGCCTCGAGCCCCGGGAGGTGGCGGCCCTGCCGCTGCTCTGCCGCGGCGCCGCCCTGCGCTTCATGCTGACGCGCCTCGTCGATTGGCTCAACGTGCCGCCGGGCGCGCTCGTGCGGCCGAAGGACCCCCTCGAGTACGACCGCAAGCTCGCGTTCCACCGGCGCGTGACGGACGCGGCCGAGTACGGCTGGAGCGCACCGGGAGCCGCCTGACGCAAAGGCCGCCCGGGTGGCCGACCTCGCGCGAGCGGGGCCCCCGAGCGCCCGGTTCGCGCCCCGCCCCTTCGCGCGCGGCCCCCGCCGGGGCCTCGACGTCCCCCCGCCGAGGCGGGGACGCCCTCAGAGCCGCGCCAGCAGGTCCGTCTTCTTCGCGGCGAACTCGGCCTCGGTCAGGACGCCCTTGCGGTGCAGTTCCGACAGCCGCTCGATCATCGCCAGTATGTCCCCGGGCGGGCCGCCGGCCGGAGAGGAGGGCGCGGCCGGGGGAGCGGAGTGCGCCCTCGGCTCCGGGGCGGGCTGCGCGCGCGGCGCCGGTTCCGGCGCCCGGGGCGCTTCGGCCTCCTGCGGCGGGGTCCTGCCGGGCGCGTCCACCACGGCGAGGTCCTCGAGCCGCACCGGGCCGTGCTGGCTGGTGAAGCCGAGCGAGCGGTCCGGCCCCTGCTGCTGCGAGACGCCGCCGATGCGGTGGTCCGCGGTGTCGTACAGGGTCAGGCGCCCGCCGCGCTCGACCGCCAGGCGCCGGGTCTCGGGGAAGTAGGCGTAGCGGGCGTCGTTCTGCGCGCCGGCGGTGGCGGGCTCGCCGAGCCCCTCGGGCCACCAGCCGCCGCCCGGACCCGCGCCGCCCGATCCCCCGCCGGCCGGCATCGCGGCCGCGAGGGGCGCGAGGTCGTCGCAGAGGGCCGCGACCCGGGCCTTGAGGCCGGCATTGAACATGTCGCCGATCATGGTCATGCCGCCCGCATGCCACTGGCCCATCCCGCCGAGGTCGGGGTGGTTGAACTGCGCCGCCCGGCCGTGGCCGCGGGCGAGCGCGTCCAGGAGGTGGCGGGCGGCGTCCACGCCGACGCCGTGGCGTGAGGCGATCGCGTCGAGGTCGGCCATCGTCGGGTGAACTCCTGGAAGCGGCGAGGGGAGGGGACGGGCGCCGGTCGCCCGGCCGGAACGGGTGCGAGCGGCAGCGTACCCACCCCGAGTGCCGGAAGCGAGAGCGGGCGGCCGGGGAGAGGTGCGCGAGGGGGCCGGCGGGACCAGCGCCGCGGCGAGCGAGGTCCTGGTTGCGGCCCGCGCGCTCGCGCCGCGTCCCGACGGCCCGTGCGGGGCATCCGCGGCGGCGTCGAGGCCGCCTCGAGCGGGCGGTCAGTCGGCGGCGGCGGCGCGGCGCTCGGGGTCCGCGGCCGGGAGGGCCGCGAGGGCATCCCGCACCGTCGCCTCGGTCAGGATCTGCGGCAGCACCGCGACCGCCCCCCGGCCGTCGTAGAGCAGGTAGAGCGGCACTCCCGAGCGGCCGTGGGCCTCCAGCACCCGGGTGATCTCCGGGTCGCGGCGGGTCCAGTCGCCCTTGAGATACGTGACGTCGTGGGCGCGGAACCCCGCCCTCACGGCCGCCCCGGCGAGGGCCGCCCGCTCGTTGACCTGGCAGGTGATGCACCACGCCGCCGTCATGTTGACGAAGACCGGCCGGCGCTCGCCCAGGAGCGCGTCGAGGCGGGCCTGGCTGAAGGGCTCGGGGCCCCCCGCCACCGCCGCGGCCGGGCCGGCGCGGTCGCCCTCGAGGCCGGGCAGCGTGGCGCCGAGGGCGACGAGGCCCGCGAGCGCCGCCCCTTGCGCGATCCGGCGGCCCGCCGGGCCGGCGTCGCGGGCCCGCTCCAGCACCCAGGCGCAGAAGCCCACCAGCACGAGCCCGATCAGGGCCGCGAGCAGGCCGCCGGGGCCCACCTGCTGGCTCAGCACCCAGACGAGCCACGCCACCGTGGCGTAGAGCGGGAAGGCGAGGAGGCCCTTGAGAATCTCCATCCAGGCGCCGGGCCGCGGCAGGCGGCGCAGCGCCGCCGGCCAGGCCGCGAGCGCGCAGAACGGCAGGGCGAGGCCGAGGCCGAGGGCCGCGAAGACCGCGAGGCCGGTGGCGGCCCCTTGGGTCAGCGCGAACCCGACCGCCGCGCCCATGAACGGCGCCGTGCAGGGCGTCGCCACCAGGGTCGCGAGCACGCCCGTGAAGAACGAGCCCTGGAGCCCCGCCCGCCGGGTCAGGCCGTCGCCGAGCCCCGCCGCGCGGGTGCCGATGGGGACGACGCCCGACAGGCTGAGGGCCATGGCGAAGAGCCCGTAGGCGAGGCAAGCCACCACCAGGGGCGATTGCAGCTGGAAGCCCCAGCCGACCCGGGCCCCCCCGGCCCGCAGGCCGATCAGGATCGCGGCGAGCCCGAGGAAGGTCGCCATCACGCCGCCCGCGTAGGCGAGGCCGTGCAGCCGCACCCGCCCCGGGCTCTCGCCCGAATGCCGCACCAGGCTCAGCACCTTGATCGACAGGACCGGGAACACGCAGGGCATCAGGTTGAGCAGGAGGCCGCCGAGGAACGCCAGCAGGGCGGCCTGCCACAGCCCCTCGGGCGCGTCCGCCGCCGGGGCGGGCGGGGCCGGCCGGGCCGGGTCCGGCTGGGCCGGGGCCGCGGGCTCCTCGCCGAGGGCGAGGGCGCGGCGGACCGGGCCGCCTCCGGTCTCCTCCGTGAGCGTCAGCACGCCGTCGAGGCGCCAGGCCGGCTCGCCCGGGGGCGCCTGGCTGCTGCGGGTCAGGGCGACGTGCAGGCCGGCGGCGTCGACCGTGGCGGTCTGGGGCGCGGCGTGCTCGATCGCGGTCTCGGAGTACGGGAAGAAGGCGACGTCGCGGATTGCCTCCGGCCTCAGCCCGGGGGCGTCGAGGTGGAGGGTGAGGGCGTCGCCCTCCCGCGTCACGCGGGAGGGCCAGGGGGAGGGCGCCGGCAGGCGCGCCCGCGCCGCGCCGAACAGGTCGCGGGTGCGCGGGTCGGGCCGCACGCTGGCGCCCGGGCCCGCGACCGGCAGCGTCGCCGCCACGCTCGCCTCGCCCGGCACGCATTCCCGCTCGCAGGCGAGGTAGGACACCTTGGCCCGCAGGGCGACCGGCCCGGCCCCGAGGGCGGCCGGCGGCGTCACCGTGGCGGTGAGCAGCACGTCGCCCTCGTAGCCGAAGTTCATCAGGTCCGCGACCGGGATGCGCTCGGGCGCCGGCCAGGCGACCGGCCCCGCGGCGTAGCCCGCGGGCAGGCTCCAGGCGATCTCCGGCGGCAGGCCCGAATCGCCGGGGTTGCGCCAGTAGACGTGCCAGCCCGGCTTCATGGTCAGGCGCAGGCCGACCGCGAAGGGCTGGCCGGGCGCCAGCGCGCCCGGCTCCGCCACCAGCTCCGCCCGCACGAGGTCGGCGTACTTCGACGGGCGGGGCGCCTGCGCGGCGGCGGCGCCCGCCGCGGCGAGCAGGGCCGCGAGGGCGACGGGCGCGCGGCGCAGGACCACCGGCACGGCTCCCGTCAGAGCGTTCCCCGCCTCAGGGGACAGCGTGGTTCGGAGGAGCTGGCGCACGTCAGAAGCCTCGAGCGGCGGCCCGGATCCCGTCCCCGCCCCGCTGCTCTAGGCCGAGTCCGCGGCCGTGGCGAGGCCGCCCGAATCGCGTTCGCGTGATCGGGCGCGGCCCCGCCCTCAGGCGGCGAAGTCGGGTTCTTCGCGAGCCAGCACCCGCTTCACGCTCTCGAGGTGCAGGCGGGCGCTCTCGGCGTCCCCGTCCCGCATCTGCGCGTAGGTCCTGGCCGCCACCGCCTCGGGCACCGGCCGCACGGGGCGGCCGGTGCTCATCGCCTTCACCTGCACCTCGGCCGCCCGCTCGAGGTAGTAGAGGTCGTCCCAGGCCTCCGCGATGCTCGGGCCCACCACCATCACGCCGTGGTTCTTCAGGAACACCACGTCGGCCTCCCCCATGGCGGCGGCGATGCGGTCGCCCTCGCGCTCGTCGAGGGCGAGCCCGTTGTAATCCTCGTCCACGGCGGTGCGGCCGTAGAACTTCAGGGCCGTCTGCCCGGCCCAGACCAGCGGCGGGCCCTCGGTCATGCTGAGCGCCGTCGCGTTCGGCATGTGGGTGTGGAAGGCCGCCGTGGCCCGGGGCATCCGGGCGTGCAGCCGGGCGTGGATGTAGAAGGCGGTCGCCTCCGGCCGGCCCTCGCCCGCCACCACGTTGCCGGCGAAGTCGCAGATCAGCAGGCGCGAGGCCGTGATCTCCCGGAACGCCCAGCCGTAGGGGTTGACGAGGAACAGGTCGTTCGTGCCCGGCACCAGGGCCGAGAAGTGGTTGCAGATGCCCTCCTCGAAGCCGAGCCGCGCCGCCATCCGGAAGCAGGCCGCGAGGTCGATGCGCGCCTGCACCACCTCCTCGCCGTCGAGGCGGGCGTTGCGCAGGGTCGCGGGGGCGGAGGGGCGTGTCAGCTCGTGGGCCATGGAGTTCTCCGGCACGGACGCGAGGCCCGCATTGAGCCGGAACGCGGGCGTCCTGCCAAGCCGGCATCCCGGGCCGCCGCGCAAGCCGCCCCGCGGCCGCGCCGCGGGTCCTCAGCCCACCTCTTCCGGCTCCGGGCCCCGGGTGACGTCGAGCCCCTTGGCGTCGCCCTTCGCCCCGCCGGCCTTCGTCACCGTGCGCTCCGGCGCCTTCAGCGCCACGGTCGCGCCGGTGCGGGCAGCCTCGTAGATCGCCTCCATGAGGATCTGGTCCTGCAGGCCCTCCTCGCCGGGCGTGCGGGGCTCGCGGTTCTCCAGGACGCAGGTCGCCATGTGGTCGAGCTCGAGGGCGAACTGGTTCCTCGCCCCGAGTACCCGCTCCTCCCGGGCCACGGCCTTGCCCTCCCGGTGCGTCAGGATCAGGCGCTGGCCCTCGTACGCGAAGGCGTTCTGGAGCTGGATCGCCCCGCTCTCGCCCTGGACCGTGAGGGTGCGGGTCTCGTGCGCGCCGTAGCTCGTCGAGCACAGGGCGAGGGCGCCCGAGGGGAAGCGCAGCGTGAAGGCGACCGTCTCCTCCACCTCGCGGTAGAGCGGATCCTCGGCGGAGTGGATCTGCGCCTGGACCGAGACCGGCTCCTCGCCGGTCAGCGCCCGCACCCCGTTCAGGCAGTAGAGGCCGATATCCGGCAGCGCGCCGCCGCCCGCGAGGGCCTTGCGCATCCGCCACTGCTCGGGGAGGCTCATGGTCTGGGTGTTCACGGCCTCGATGAGCTTGACCTTGCCGTGCTTGGCCCCGCGCACCAGCCGCACGACCTCGCGGTTGTGCGGCTCGTACTGGCAGCGATAGGCGATCATCAGCTTGACCCCCGCCTGGGCGCAGGCGTCGATCATCGCCCGCGCCTCGGCGGCCGAGGCCGCCATCGGCTTCTCGCAGAGCACGTGCTTGCCGGCGCCGGCCGCGGCGATCACCTGGTCGCGGTGCACGGCGTTCGGGGTCACGATGTAGACCGCCCGCACCTCCGGGTTCCGGGCCAGGGCGTCCCAGCCGTCGTAGCCGTAGACCGCCTCGGGCCGGATGCCGTACTGCGCGGCCACCACCCGGGCCTTCTCGGGGCTGCCCGACATCAGCGCCACCGGCCGCGCCTTGCGGCTCTCCCCGAAGGCCGGGAGGATCTCCTCGAGCGTCAGGCGCCCGAGCCCGACGACGGCGAAGCCCACGCGCTCGCCGGGCGGCAGCGGGGCCGGGGGCGGGGGCGCCGGCCGGTCGGCGGGCCCGCGCCAGTTCGGAAACGTGACCCGCCCGTTCTCGACCTTGCCGGTATCCACCGGACCCTGGGGGCCGGGCGCCGCCGCGGCGCCGCCGATCCCCGCCAGGGTGGCGCCCCCGGCCACCATCAGGGACCGGCGCGAGAGGGTGAGGACGTCGTCCGGCATGAGGCTCCGCTCGTCGGTTCGCGGTGTCAGAGCCTTCGCAACGTGCCCCCGGAACCACGGTTCCGGGCGCGGCCGGGGGACGCAGC
The DNA here is from genome assembly GCF_003574465.1 of Methylobacterium crusticola. Classification (GTDB taxonomy): domain Bacteria; phylum Pseudomonadota; class Alphaproteobacteria; order Rhizobiales; family Beijerinckiaceae; genus Methylobacterium; species Methylobacterium crusticola. Next base: position 30,454 of record NZ_QOWC01000029.1, on the reverse strand, counting down.
CCGGGGGCCGGCTCCGTCGGCCCCGCCGGGCGCGGGCGCCGGCCTCCGGCTACTCGCCCGCCATCATCTCGGGCGAGAAGTGGCCGCACCAATCCTGGGCCGACACCACCGGCCAGAGCCCGTGCCCCTGCGGCTCCGGCTGGCTCACGGGCGGGTTGAAGCGGCACAGGCCCTCGTCGCCCTGGGCGGCGGCGCCGTTGAGCTTGTGGTCGTCGAAGTAGCGGCAGCTCCGGCAAGCCGCTGAGGGGTTCGTCGCCATGCTGGTGTCTCCCGAGGCTGGTGATTTAGAAAGCTTCCAATCAACCCTTCAACCCCGGGCGGCGCAGGGCGGTTCCCTTGCCGGGGCGGGGCCGGCGATGCGGCACTCGACCACGGGACGGCGGCCCCCGCGCGCTTGAACAAAACACGAACGGCCGCCATGGTGCCGGCATGGACGAGACCCTGGCGAAGAAGCTCGGCATCCTGGCCGATGCGGCGAAGTACGATGCCTCCTGCGCCTCCTCCGGGGCGCCGAAGCGCAAGGCGGAGCCGGGCGGACTCGGCTCGACCACGGGGGCGGGCATCTGCCACGCCTACACGCCGGACGGGCGCTGCGTCTCGCTGCTCAAGATCCTGCTCACCAACTACTGCCTGTTCGACTGCGCCTACTGCGTCAACCGGCGCTCCTCGAACGTGCGGCGGGCGAAGTTCTCGGTCGAGGAGGTCGTCACCCTCACGGTCGAGTTCTACAAGCGCAACTACATCGAGGGGCTCTTCCTGTCTTCGGGCATCATCCGCTCGCCCGACCACACCATGGAGCAGCTGATCCGGGTGGCGAAGTCCCTGCGCCAGCGCCACGGCTTCCGGGGCTACATCCACCTGAAGACGATCCCGGAGGCGAGCCCGTGGCTCATCGAGCAGGCGGGCCTCTACGCCGACCGCCTCTCGATCAACCTCGAATTGCCCACCGAGGCGAGCCTGGAGCGCCTGGCACCCGAGAAGGACGGCGCCGCCATCGAGACCGCGATGGGCCAGATGGGCGAGCGCATCGCCGAGGCCAAGGCCGAGCGCCGGCGCTTCTCGCCCGCCGGGCAGTCGACGCAGGTCATCGTCGGCGCCGATGCCAGCACCGACGAGGCGCTGATCCGCACGAGCGCCCGCCTCTACGGCGCGTTCGGGCTGCGGCGGGTCTACTACTCGGCCTTCAGCCCGATCCCGGACGGCGCCGCGATCCTGCCGCTCAAGGCCCCGCCGCTCCAGCGCGAGCACCGGCTCTACCAGGCGGACTGGCTGCTGCGCTACTACGGGTTCTCCCCCGACGACGTCGCGCAGGCGACGGAGTCCGGCATGCTCGCCCTCGACGTCGACCCGAAGCTCGCCTGGGCGCTGCGCCACCGGGCGAGCTTTCCCGTCGACGTCAACCGGGCGGACCGGGAATTGCTGCTGCGGGTGCCGGGCCTCGGCGTGCGAGCCGTCGACAAGATCGTGGCCGCGCGCCGGCACGCCCGGCTTCGCCTCGACGACGTCGGCCGCCTGACCTCCGGCCTCAAGCGCGCCCGGCCGTTCCTGGTCGCCGCCGACTACACCCCGGCCCGCCTCGGCGACCGGCTCGACCTGCGCGCGCGCCTCGCCGAGCCGCCCCGGCAGCTGAGCCTGTTCGGGTGACGCGCGCGGCCCCCGAGCCCGGGCCGGGCCCGGTCCGCCTCGGGCCCGGGGCCGACCTCGCGGGCTTCCGCGCGGCCGCCCGGCGCCTCGTCGCCGCGGGAATCGAGCCCGCCGCCGCGGTGTTCGTGAGCGGGGAAGCGCCGGCGCTGCTCGGCGAGGCCCCGGCGGCCGGGACGCTTTGCTGCGGGGAGGCTCCGCCCCTGGCGCTGCCCCGCGCGGTCGCGGGCCTGATCCCGGCGGTGATCCCCCACCGCGACCCCGAGCGCTACGGCCTCCTCTACCGCCTGGTCTGGCGGGTGGTGCGGGGCGAGCGGCACCTCGCCGAGATCGCCAGCGACCCCCTGGTCCACCGGCTCGCCCTGATGCGCAAGGCGGTGGCGCGCGACCTCCACAAGATGCACGCCTTCCTGCGCTTCCGCCGCGCCGCCGGGGCCGGGCCGCGGGAGCGCTTCGTCGCCTGGTTCGAGCCCGAGCACCACATCCTGGCCGAGGCCGCGCCCTTCTTCGTCGCCCGCTTCCCCTCCTTCGACTGGTCGATCCTGACCCCGGACGGCTCGGCCCACTGGGACGGCGCGGCCCTGCGCCTCGGCCCGCCGGGCCGGCGCGAGGACGCGCCGGCCGCGGACGCGTTCGAGGCCGGCTGGTGCGGCTACTACGCCAGCACCTTCAACCCGGCCCGCACCAACCTCGCGGCGATGCGGGCCGAGATGCCGAAGAAGTACTGGCGCAACCTGCCGGAGACGGCCGCGATCCCGGGTCTGGTGCGCGGCTCGGTGACCCGGGTCGCCGCGATGATCGAGCGGGAGCCCGCCGCGCCCGCCAAGCGCGTTCCCGCCCGGGCCCTCGCCGCCATGGCCGACCGGGAGCCGGGCTCCCTGGAGGCCCTGAACGCGATCATCCGGCGCGCCGAGCCCCTGGTGCCCGGCGCGACCCAGGCCGTGCTCGGCGAGGGCCCCCTCGGCGCCGCGATTGCCTTCGTGGGCGAGCAGCCCGGGGACCAAGAGGACCGCCTGGGCCGGCCCTTCGTCGGGCCGGCCGGGCAGGTGCTGATGCGCGCGATGGCGGAGGCCGGGATCGACCGCTCCGCCTCCTACCTGACGAACGCGGTCAAGCACTTCAAGTTCGAGGCGCGGGGCAAGCGCCGCATCCACCAGAAGCCGACCGCCGGCGAGGTCGCCCATTACCGCTGGTGGCTCGACCGCGAGATCGCCCTCGTGGCCCCGAGGCTCGTGGTGGCGCTCGGCGCGACCGCGGCGCTGGCGCTGACCGGCCGCCAGGTCCCGATCACCCGGGCGCGGGGCCCGCTCGCGCTCGAGGGCCGTCCCTGCCGCGGCTTCCTGACCGTCCACCCCTCCTACCTGCTGCGGCTGCCCGACGACGCCAAGGACGAGGCCTACGCGGCGTTCGTCGGCGACCTCCGCCGGGCGAAGGCGCTCGCGGCCGAGCCGCACTGAGCCCGAGGGCGCCCGCTACCGGGAAGCGCACGTCAACGGGAAGCGCTCTTGGCCGGCTCGTCCGGCGCCTGGACCTTGCTGCCGTCCCGCAGGGTCGCGGGCGGGGCCAGCACGATGCGCTCGTGGCCTTCGAGCCCGTCGCGCAGCTCGATCGTGGTGCCGTAGTCGCGCTCCACCTCGACCTTGCGCAGCTGGACCGTCTGGTCGTCCTGCACCACCGCCACCTGGAGGCCGTTCTGGTTGAACACCAGCGCCTCGGCCGGGACCTTCACGCGGGGCTGCTCCCGGGGCACCGCGAGGGTGACCGAGACGTAGAGGCCGGGCCGCAGGAGGCCGTCCGGGTTCGCCACGTCGACCTCGGTCACGAGGGTGCGGGAGGCGAAGCGGAGCGCCACGGAGCTGCGCGCCACGTGGCCGGCGAAGCGGCGCCCGGGCATCTGCGGGACCGCGACCTGCGCGGCGATGCCGTCGCGCACGCCGACGGCGGCGTTCTGGGGCACCTGGACCGAGACCCTGAGCACGTCGTCGCGGTCCATGGTGAAGAGGGGCGTGCCGGTGCCCTGGTCGGCGTTGACGAGGTTGCCGACCTCGACGTTGCGGGCCGTGACGACGCCGTCGAAGGGCGCCGTCACCCGCTCGAAGGCGGTGAGCGCCCGCAGGCGGTCCACCGTGGCGCCCTGGGCCTTGAGGTTGGCCTCCGCCACCTTCACGCCGGCCTCCGCGGCCGCCAGGGTGGCGCCCTGGGTCAGCACCCCGGCCTGGGAGGTGTCGGCGTTCTGCTTGCTCGCCCAGCCCTGCACGGCGAGGGTCGAGGTGCGGGAATTCGTGACGTTCGCGAGGTTCAGGCTGGCGCGGGCCTGGTCGACGCTGGCGCGGGCCTGGACCAGCAGCGCCTGCTGCTGGCCGAGCTGGGCCTCCGCCTGGGCGAGCTGCTGGTCGAGGTCGGGGGCGCCGATCCGCAGCAGGAGGTCGCCCCGGCGCACCCGCGTGCCGATGTCGGCCCGGCGCTCGGCGACGTAGCCGGTGGCGCGGGCGAAGATCGCCGTGGTCTCGAAGGCCTCGGTCTGGCCGGGCAGCGTCAGCTCCACGGGCTTGTCGGCGAGCTCGGCTCGCACCGTGCGGACCTGGGGCACGAAGTCGAGCGTCCGGCGCTGCGTCTGCGCGGCGGCGGCGCTCTTCTGCCAGTGGCCGTAGGCGCCCCAGCCGAGGAGGGCGGCGAGCACGAGGGCCGCCAGCACGAAGCCGCGCTTGCGCGGCGGGGGCGGCACGGCGCGGGGGGACCCGCCCGCCTCTCCGGGTGGCGCGTCCTCCCCGCGAGGGCGCTCCCGGTGCGGGTCCTGCCGGTGCGGGTCCTGCCGGTGCGGCCGGTCCGGGCCCGCATCCTCCCGGCCCGCGTCGTCCCGGCGGGCATCCTCGTGGCGGGCATCGTGGTCGCGCGGCGCGCCCGCCGCGCGCGCTCCACCCTCCGGGTGGTCGTCCGTCGGGTGTCTCATGCGTAGTCCTCGAGGCGCCGCACGGGCGCGCGCCGCAGCAGGGTGTACAGGTAGGGAACGAAGACCAGCGTCGAGACCGTCGCCACCGCGATGCCGCCGAGCACCGCGCGGGCGAGCGCCGCGTTCTGCTCCGAGCCCTCGCCGAGCCCGAGCGCCATCGGGATCAGGCCGATGAACATCGCGCCGGCGGTCATCAGCACCGGCCGCAGCCGGGTCTCGCCGGCCGCGATGGCGGCCTCGACCGCGTCGCAGCCCGTGGCCTCCCGGTGCTCGCGCGCGAAGGTGACGAGCAGGATCGAGTTCGCCGAGGCCACGCCCACCGACATGATGGCGCCGAACAGGGACGGGATCGAGAAGGTCGTCCCGGTGATGAACAGGCTCATGACGATGCCGCAGAAGGCGAGCGGCAGGGCGGCCAGCACCACGAACGGGTCGCCCCAGCTCTGGAAGTTCACCGCCATCAGGAGGTAGACGGCCACGAGCGCGATGCCGAGGCCGATCTCCAGGCGGAAGAAGGCGGAATCCATGGCCTCGATCTGGCCGCGCACCACGATCCTGTCGGGGGCCGGGAGGCCCCGCTGCTCCTCCTGCACGATGCGGTCGATCTCCCGCCGCACGGTGCCGAGGTCGCTGTCCTGCACGCTGGCGTAGACGTCGTAGGTCGGCTGGGTGTTGACGTGGTTGACCACCGTCTGCTCGGAGACGCGGTGGAAGGTGGCGACGCTCGAGAGCAGCGCCAGCACCCCGGGCTGGGTCCCGGTCGCCCCGGTCACGAAGAGCGGCGTGTTGCGCAGGGCCGTGAGCGAGTCGTTGCGGTATTCCGGCGTCTGCACCCAGAGCTGGTAGGGGATCCCGGTCTTCGGGTCGGTCCAGAAGTTCGGGTTCACCTGGTAGCTGCCGGCCAGCGAGACGTTCACGCTCTGGGCGATCTGCTGCTCGGTGAGCCCGATCTCCGAGGCGAGCCGGCGGTCGACGTCGACGAAGAATTGCGGCGCGTCGGTGATCTGGTGCAGGTGCACGTCGACGAGGCCGCGCACCCCCGTGAGGCGGCGCTCCAGGTTCCGGGCGACGGCGAGGTCCTTCTCGGCGTTGCGCCCGCTGACCTGCACGTCGATCTGGGCCAGCGTGCCGAAGTTGAGGATCTGCGTGATGATGTCGGCCGGCTGGAAGTAGAACATCACCTCCGGGAACGACGCGCGCAGGCGCTCGCGCAGGGCCTTCTGGTAGACCGAGATCGGCTTGTGCTCGCCCTTCAGGGTGATGAGCATCTGGCCGTCGTTGTAGGCGACGAACGAGGCGTCCAGGAACGCGAAGTTGTAGTTCGTGGCCGGCAGCCCGATGTTGTCGAGGATCATCCCGAGCTCGTCCTCGGGCACCACCTCGCGCACCACCTGCTCCACCTCGGCGAAGACCTGCTCGGCGGTCTCGATCCGCATCCCCGGCCGGGTGCGCACGTGCAGGGTCATCTGGCTCGACTCGATCTGCGGGAAGTAGTCCTGGCCCACGAAGGTGAACAGGATCCCGCTGAGGCCGAGCACGGCGAGCACCGTCGCGGCCGTGGCGAGGCGGTGGCCGATCACCACGTGCAGGAGCCCGACGTAGCCGCGGTGGAAGCGCGCGAAGCGCGCCTCGAACCCGGCCCGGAACCGGCCGGCGAGGCGCAGGAGCGGCGCGCCGGCCCGCGCGAGCCCGCGGCCGAGGGCCGCGCGCGCCCGCCCGGCCCTCGTGCGGGGCGCCCCGGCGGCGGGGCGCTCCGGCTCCCCGGGACCGCCGTGGTGGGCGGCGTATTCCCGCGCCACCAGCACGTCGATCAGGATCGGCACCAGGGTGCGCGACAGGAGGTAGGAGGTCAGCATCGCGAACACCACCGCCATCGCCTGCGGGGTGAACAGGTAGCGGGGCGTGTCGGTGAGGAAGAACACCGACACGAAGGCCGAGCAGATCGACAGGGTCGAGATGAGCGCCGGCTTGGCGATGCCGGCCGCGCCCTCCACCACCGCCTTGCGGAAGGGCTCGCCCTCCTCGAACAGACGGTAGGTGTTCTCGATCGCCACCGTGGCGTCGTCGACCAGGATGCCGACCGCGAGGGCGAGGCCCCCGAGCGTCATGATGTTGATGGTCTCGCCGAGGGCGGCCAGGACCGCGAGGGCGGTGAGGATCGAGAGCGGGATCGAGATCAGCACCACGATGGTGGAGCGCCAGGACCCGAGGAAGAGCAGGATGGTGAGCCCGGTCAGCCCGGCCGCGATCACGGCCTCGCGCACCACGTCCTTGATCGCGTCCGAGACGAAGACGGACTGGTCGAACAGCGTCTCGATCCGCATCCCCTCGGGCGCCGCGGCCCGGATGTCCGGCAGCGCCCGCTTGACGTTGTTGACCACCTCGAGGGTCGAGGCGGTGCCGTTCTTGAGGATCTGCATCAGCACGGCGTGCTGGCCGTCCGAGCGCACCACGTTGATCTGCGGCGGCGCCCCGTCCCGGACCTGGGCCACGTCGCGCACCAGGATCGGCTGGCCCGCCACCACCCGGACCGGGATCTGGTTGAGGGCCTCGACCACCTCCGGGGTGGCGTTGAGGCGGATCGGGTACTGCTGCTCGCCGATCTTGGCGAGGCCGGAGGGGACCGTGAGGTTCTGGGCCGTGATGGCGTTGGTGACGTCGAGGGGCGTCAGGCCGGTGGCCTGGAGGGCGTGCAGGTCGAGGTCGACCATCACCTGCCGGGGGGCGCCGCCGTAGGGCGAGGGCAGGGTCGAGCCCGGCACCTGGGTCAGGCGCTGGCGGATGCGGTACTGCCCGTAATCGAACACCTTGGTCAGGCTGTCCTTGTCGGAGGACAGGGCGAGCTGGATCACCGGCACGGCCGAGGCCGAGAAGCGCATGATCACGGGCGGCTGCACGCCCGGCGGCATCACCGCCCGGATCGAGTTCATCGCCGACACGACCTGGGTGATGGCGAGGTCGATGCTGACCGACTTGTCGAAGTAGATGCGCTCGGTGGCGACGCCCTGGAGCGTCGTGCTCTCCATGCGCTGGATGTTGTTCACGTTGTTGGAGAGCGCGAACTCGCTGTAGGTGGTGATGCGCTGGGCCATCTCGGTGGTGTCGAGACCCGTATAGGTCCAGACCACCACCACGACCGGGATGTCGACCGCCGGCAGCACGTCCTTGGGCGCGACGATGATGGCGCCGGCTCCGCCGAGAACCATCAGGATCGCGAGCACGTAGAAACTGATCCGAAACTTCAGCGCGTACTGGACGAGGCCCATTCATCTCTCCCGACGCACGAGAACGGGCCGGGACGACCCGGCGTTGCACGGCCGTTCTCGGTCCTGGCGTCGCAGGCCCGCGCCCGCACCGGGATAGATGCAAGGATCGTGGGACCGGCAAGGTCGGCGGGGCGGCCGCGCGTTCAAGCCTGCGTGAGAACCGGCCGCGGCGCCGGGCGCGTCGACGAACGGCCGCCGCCGCCGTAAAGCATCCGCGGAGACACGGGAGGACGCCATGACCCTCACAGCCGAGCACCTCGACGCCCGCACCATCCTCCCGGCCGACGGCTGCGCCGGCGCGCTCGTGGGCCGGGCCTGGCGCCCCGACGCCGGGGGCCCGAGCGTCGTGGCGGTGCGCCCGGGCCAGGACGGCGCGCCCGCCCTCGTCGACGTCACGGCGGCGTTCGCGACGGTCCGCGACCTCTGCGAGGCCGGCGACCCCGCCGCGGCCCTGCAATCCGCCCCCGGGGAGCCCCTGGGGAGCCTCGACGCGGTGCTGGCCAACACGCCGCCCGGGGCGCGCGACCCGGGCCGGCCCTGGCTCCTCGCGCCGGTCGACCTCCAGGCCGTGAAGGCGGCCGGGGTCACCTTCGCGGTGTCGATGCTGGAGCGGGTGATCGAGGAGCGCGCCCGCGGCGACGCCGACGCCGCGGCGGCGATCCGGGGCGAGGTCGAGCGCCTCGTCGGCAGCGACCTGCGGCGCCTGCGGCCGGGCTCGCCGGAGGCGCGCGACCTCAAGGCGGTGCTGGTGGCGCAGGGCGCCTGGAGCCAGTACCTCGAGGTCGGCATCGGGCCGGACGCCGAGATCTTCACGAAGGCCCAGCCGCTCTCGTCGGTCGGCTGCGGCCAGGATGCCGGCCTGCACCCGGATTCGCGCTGGAACAACCCGGAGCCCGAGGTGGCCCTCGCGGTCGCCTCGGACCAGCGCATCGTCGGGGCGATGCTCGGCAACGACGTCAACCTGCGCGACTTCGAGGGCCGCTCGGCGCTGCTCCTCGGCAAGGCGAAGGACAACGCGGCCTCGTGCGCCCTCGGGCCGTTCCTGCGGCTCTTCGACGGCGGCTTCACCCTCGACCACGTCCGGCGGACCGTGGTCGGCCTCGAGGTCGACGGGGAGGACGGCTTCCGCCTCTCGGGCACCTCGCCGCTCTCCGAGATCAGCCGCGACCCGGCCGACCTCGTGGCGGCCATGATGGGCGCGACGCACCAGTACCCGGACGGCGCGGTGCTGTTCCTCGGCACGATGTTCGCGCCCGTCGAGGACCGGGGCGCGCCGGGCCAGGGCTTCACCCACAAGGTCGGCGACCGGGTCACGATCCGCTGCCCGGAGCTCGGCGCCCTCGTGAACCGGATGCGGCTGTGCGGGGATTGCGAGCCCTGGACCTTCGGGGCGGCGGCCCTGATGCGCAACCTCGCGGCCCGCGGCCTGCTGCTGCGCTGAAGCCTCCGGGCACGGGCGGGCCGGCGCGGGCGAGCGCGTCAGGTCAAGAATTGAGGGCGGCGCGGATTGCACCGCGATCGGGTGCCGCCCTAGGGTCGCGCCGGTTGCGGGCGGGAGAGGCGGGCCGGATGGCACGGAGCGAGAAGCAGAAGATGCTGGCCGGGGAGCTGTACCGGGCCGCCGACGCGGAGATCCAGGCCGACGCGGCCGCCGCCAAGGCCTGGATGGTGCGCTACAACGCGTCCCTCGGCCTGCCGCCGGCGGAGCGCCGCGCGCTCCTCGCCGAGCGCCTCGCGGCGGTGGGCGCCGACGCGGTCATCCGGCCCCCGTTCTTCTGCGACTACGGGACCAACATCTCCATCGGGGACGGCGTCTTCCTGAACTTCAACTGCGTGATCCTCGACGTGGTCGCGGTCTCGATCGGCGACGGCACCCAGATCGGGCCGCTGGTGCAGATCCTCACCGCCGACCACCCGCGCGACCCCGAGGAGCGCCGCGCCGGCCTCGAGTTCGGGCGCCCCATCCGGATCGGGCGCAACGTCTGGATCGGCGGCGGCGCCATCCTGACGCCCGGGGTCACGGTGGGGGACGACGCCATCATCGGGGCGGGCAGCGTCGTCACCCGCGACGTCGCGGCCGGCGCCACGGTGGTGGGCAACCCGGCCCGGCCGGTCGCCCGCAGGGCCTGACCGCTCAGAGGTGGATCACGCCGAGGCGGGCCGCGTGCGCGACCGCGTCGGTGCGCCCGGTGGCGTCGAGCTTGTCGATCAGCGAGCCGACGTGGAACTTGGCGGTGTGGACCGAGATGCCGAGCCGCCGGGCCACGGCCTTGTTGGAGGCGCCCTCGGCCAGGAGGGCGAGCACCTCGCGCTCGCGCGGGGTCAGGGCCGCGTCCGGCTCGGCCTCGCCCGGCGCGCTCACGAGGGCGGCGTCGGCCCGCTCCCCGGACGCGGCGAGCCGCAGGCCCGGCACGCCCGCGAGCAGCGCCGCGAGGCGGTCGGCCAGGGCCGGGTCGGCCACCGAGAGGGCGATCACGACGGGCCCGGGATCGTCGCCCTCGCTCAAGGATGCGGCCTCTCGCCGATCGTCAGCGCCGCCTCCACGGCCTCGCCGGCCCGCCGCAGGGTGAGCCGCACCGGCGTCCCGACGCTGCCCGGCCCGAGCGCGCGCTGGAGCGCTTGCAGCCCCGCGACCGGCTCGCCGTCGATGGCCGCCACCACGTCGCCCTGCCGCAGGCCCGCCGCGGCCCCCGGCCCGCCCGGCTCCACGCTCATCACCATCAGGCCGGCGCCGCCGTCGTCGCGCCGGACCGGCTGGAGGCCGAGCCCGAGATACCCGCGCGGGATGCGGCCGTGGGCGAGGAGCTTCTCGGCCACCCGGGCGACCGTGGCGCCCGGGATCACCAGCACGCGCCGCCTCGGCCCGAACACCGTCATGCCGAGGGCCTGCCCGGCGGCGTCGAGGGCGAGCCCGCCCTCGGCGCGCCGCCGCAGGGCGAGGTCGAGCTCGATCCGGGCGTCGATCTCGCCCCCCCGCATCGAGCGCCAGGCCGGGCCCGCGAGGGCGACGAGGCCGAGCGCCGCGAGCGGCGCCCCGTCCTGGGACCCGAGGGCGAGGGCGAGGCTCCCGGCCGCCACGGGCTCCGGCGCGAGGGCGGCCGCGGGCAGGGCGTCGTCGTCGATCCGCAGGAGCGCGACGTCGGTGCTGGGGTCGCGGCCGACCAGGGTGGCGCCGAGGCGGCGGCCTCCCTGCGCCGTCACGGCGACGTCGCCCTCCTCCGCCAGGGCCTCGTCGGCGGTGACGACGAGGCCGGGCCGCCAGACGAAGCCGCTCGAGCGGGCGCGGTGCGAGTGCACCGCCACGACGCTCGGGGCCGCCGCCGCGACGGCGTGCCGGAGCGCGCCGGAGAGGGACAGGATCGGGGATGCGGGCGGGGTGGGCGTGTCGGGCATGGCGGGCTCCTGGCTGGTCCCGCACTCTGCGCGGGCCCGGGGAGCGCGCCTACTGCCCGGGTGGGCAGGGCGGGCCGGCGCCCCCGGCCGGGAGCCCCGGCGGCCGGGGGCGCCGGCCCGTCAGAACGCCACGCTGTCGACGACCTTGCGGAAGCGCGGCAGCATCGCCTCGCGGTCGGCCGCCCGCACCACGCCGACGGCGCGGAAGTAGCCGTCGGGCTGGAACCGGATGGTCTGCGACACCACCACGGGCGTGCCGGACGGCACGTCGGTGGCGCGGGCCACGATCTCGTGCCAGTCGGCGCCGCTCTGGCGGTAGGACTGGGCCCGCTCGATGACGAAGTCCTTCATGGTCTGGTTCGAGTACAGGGCCTGCTTGGCGAAGGCGTCGCGCTGGTCGGTGGACGGCGCGGGCTGCACCGCCTCGGCCAGCACCAGGATCGGCTGCTCGAGGTTCAGCATCTGGTCCTTCGGCCCCTCGGTGTAGAGCACCGAGTTGCCGGCCAGCACCCGCACCGGCCGGAAGCCCGCGGTCTCGGTGACCCGGAACGGCAGGGCCGCGACCTGCTGGTCGAGGCTGAGGGCCGGGCGGATGCGCACGCTCGTGAGCATCGCCCGCATCGCCTCGTCCGTCTCGGCGCCCGGCAGGGTCTGGCCGATGACGATGCCGGTCACGGTCCGGTCGGAGACGAGGAACACCCACTTGTGCACCGGCGGCATGCCGGGGGGCTGGTCGATGGGCTGCTCGCCGCTGAACAGGACGCCCTCGTGCCCGTCCGCGAGCTTCAGCTCCTCGCGGTTCTTCACGATCAGGCCCTGGTTCTTCAGGTTCTCGGTGGTGAAGTTGGCGTTGAGGTCCTGGTAGGCCTGGGGCGGAAGCTCGACCACCGAGACCGTCGCGCCGCCGCTCTCGCGCTCGAAGCCCGTGAAGCGGCGCGACACCACCATGCCCTGGGCGGGCTCGAAGCCCAGGCGCGAGCCCGGCGGGTAGACCGGTTCGGCCGCGAGCGCCGCCGCCGGCAGACCGGCGAGGCTCAACAGGATGGCGAGGGCGCGCAACGACATGGGGCTCGTCTCTCCGGGCGCCCGGTCCGGCCGGGCGACGCGATTCGGGGGCGATGCGTCGGCCCGCTGAGGCGGGCTGTCAAGCGGGGACGGCCCGCGAGACGCGGCGCAGGGTCAAATTGAGGCGCCCGCCCGGCGGCACCGCCTCGGGCAGGGCGGGCGCGCCGGGGAGCCCCGGCAGCAGGCCGGGCACCGGCGGCAGGATGCGGTCGACGCCGTGGAAGATCAGCCGCGAGGGGCCGCCCATCACCAGGGCGTCGCCGCTCGCGAGCCGGACCGAGCGGGTCGGGTCGCCCCGCCGGGTGCCGCCGTACCGGAACACGGCCGTCGCGCCGAGGGACAGGGACAGGACCGGCGCGCAGACATCCTCCTCGTCCCGGTCCTGGTGCAGGCCCATCCGGGCGCCGGGCGCGTAGAGGTTGACGAGGCAGGCCTCGGGCGGCGCGCCGGCGCCCGCGAGCGCCGCCCAGGCCTCGCCGAGCAGGGCCGGCATCGCCGGCCAGGGCCGGCCGGTCTCGGGGTGGCTCGCCTGGTAGCGGTAGCCCGCGCGGTCCGCGACCCAGCCGAGGGGCCCGCAATTCGTCATCCGCACCGAGAGCGGCGCGCCGGTCCGGGGCATCCGCGGCGTGAACGGGGGCGCCTCCCGCAGCACGTGCGCGAGGCCGGCCGCGAGGGCGGCCTGCGCGGCGGCGTCGAGGTAGCCCGGGTGGTGGACGAGGCCGGGAGCGAGTGCGATCAGGACGGGACTCCAGTGGCGGTTCCCCGCCTCCTACCCGATTCGCGGGTGAGGCGGGGAGGCGGGCATGGTAGGGGCGTGGCCATGAACCCCGCCAGACCCGCCGCCAAGCCCGCCGCCGAGCCCGCCGCCAAGCCCGCCGCCGCCATGTCGGTGCGCACCGCCACCCTGATCGGCTCCGGCGCCATCCTGCTCTGGTCGCTGCTCGCGCTCTTCACGGCGGCCTCGGGCCGGGTGCCGCCGTTCCAGCTCGCCGCCATGACGTTCCTGGTCGGCGGGCTCCTCGGCTGCGCGAGCTGGCTCGTGCGCCCGTCCGGCCTGTCGGCCCTGCGCCAGCCCCCCGCGGTCTGGGCGCTCGGGATCGTCGGGCTGTTCGGCTACCACGCGCTCTACTTCGCGGCCCTGCGCCTCGCGCCGCCGGCGGAGGCCGGGCTCATCAGCTACCTCTGGCCCCTCCTGATCGTGCTGTTCTCGGCGCTGCTCCCGGGCGAGGGCGGGTTGCGGGCGGCCCATCTCGCGGGGGCGCTCCTCGGCCTGTGCGGGGTGGTGGCGCTGTTCCTCGGCCGCGGCTCCCTGAGCTTCGAGGCGGCGTCGCTGCCGGGCTACGCGGCCGCGCTCGCCTGTGCGTTCCTGTGGTCGGGCTACTCGGTGCTGTCGCGCCGGGTCGGCGTGGTGCCGACGGACGCGGTCGCGGGCTTCTGCCTCGCCACGGCGGCGCTCAGCCTCGCCTGCCACCTCGCCTTCGAGCGCACGGCCTGGCCCGAGGGCGCCTCGCAATGGGCCGCGGTGGCGGCGCTCGGCCTCGGCCCGGTCGGGGCGGCGTTCTACCTCTGGGACATCGGCGTGAAGCGCGGCGACATCCGGCTCCTCGGCGTCGGCTCCTACGCGGCGCCGGTGCTCTCGACCCTGATCCTGGTCGCTTCCGGCTACGCGCCGGCGACCTGGGCCCTCGCGGCGGCCTGCGGTCTCATCGTCGCGGGCGCGCTCCTGGCGGCGCGGGCGGGGCACCCGCGGCCCGGGGGCGACGCGGCGGCGGACGGGCGCGGTCCCGGCGCGCCCTGAGCGCGCCCTGAGCGCGCCCTGAGCGCGCCGGGAGGTGCCCCGGCCGCCTCCCTCAGGCCCGCGGCGTCGGCCGCCAGTCCGGCGGGGCGAGCTCGAAGCCCTCGAAGCGGAAGCCCGGCGCGACCGTGCAGCTCACCAGCGTCCAGGCGCCGAGGCTCGTCGCGGTCTGCCAGTGCCCGGCCGGCACCACGATCTGCGGGCGCTGCCCGCGGGCGAGGTCCGGGCCGAGGTGGCGCGCCTCGGCGTCGTGGCCGTTGGGGCTGACGGTCAGCACCAGGGGGGCGCCGGCGTGCCAGAACCACGCCTCGGTGGCGTCGACCCGGTGCCACTCCGAGGTCTCGCCGACGTCGAGGAGGTAGTAGATCGCCGTCGAGGCGGCGCGCCCGTCGACCTCCCGGGTGTCCCGGAAGGTCTCGCGGTAGTGCCCGCCCTCCGGGTGCGGCCTCAGGGCGAGGAGCCGCACCACCTCGGCGGCGGTGAGCGTGGCCGGCACGGAAGGCATCACGGCGGGGCATCCCTCGGGCTGTCGGCGGGCAGGGCCGGCACGGGGTCGGGCGCCAGCCAGCCGCGATAATGCACGAGCAGCCCGGCGAGGGGCAGCCGCACCGCGACGTCGAAGCGGAAGCGCCCCTCGGCGTCGACCGACTCGCGGGCCGCCGAGACCGGCGCCAGGGCGCGCGGCAGCGGCAGCGGCCCGAGGCGCCAGCCCGCGACGCGCATGCCGAGACCCTCCGCGTCCGCCGGCAGCGCGAGCACGAAGGCGAGGGGGCCGAACTGCTCGATCACCGCGCCCGGTCCCGCCGGGCGCATCCGGCTGCGGAAGCGGCGGCCGGCGAAGTCGCGGGTCCAGACCTCGTCGGCGCCGCGGCGGGCGACGCTCACCCGCACCGGCTGGTCGGCGCCGGCCCGCGGCAGACCGACCACCCGCGCGACCAGCCCGGCGAGGGGGCTCGTCCCCCGGGTCACGGCGGCGCGCCCCGACCACGTCCCGGGGCCGTCCCCGCCGTGCAGGGCCCGCACGGGCGCCGGCAGGTCCGCGAAGGCGGGGCCGAGCGCCCGGGCGAAGAGCGGGGCGCCGGGCGCCTCGCGGGCGGTCGCGGTCGCGATGCGGTGGCGCGCCATCTCGGCCTCGAGGGCCGCGAGATCGACCACGCCGAGGCAGGCCCGGGCGCCGGGGGGGATCGGCGGGCCGTGGAGCCAGCGCCGCACCACCGCCCGCGCCGGCAGGGTCGGCACGAAGGGGCCGTCGCCGGCCTCCGCCACCAGCGTCCAGGTCGCCCGCACCGGCGCGCCCGCCCCGTCGCGCCCCTCCGCCCGCACCCGCATGCCGCCCCGGTCGCTCCCGAGGCCGCCGAGCCACCCGGCGAGGGTGAGGAACAGGCCGGCGAACGGCACCAGCGAGGGCAGGAGCCGGGCCCGCACGGGCAGGCTCGCGAGCCAGAGCCCGAGATGCAGGGCGCCGAGCTCCAGCCCGGCCCGGAACACGGCCGTGCGGATCGTGGGCGAGCGGGCCGGCAGGATGTCGAGGTCGGGCGTCTCGCACAGCGACACCCAGCGCGGCCCGAGCCCGGCGATGCGCGTGCGGGTCAGGAGGCCCCAGCCGGCCCGGTCCTCCCAGGCGCCGTCGCGCCGGACCCGCACCGGGCGCCCGGCGTAGGACAGGATCGCCCGCATCACCGAGAGGCCCCGCGGCGCCCGGTTGCCGGGGCTGATCACGACCTCGACCGACTCGAGCGCGCTCCACCCGGCGGTGATCCGGTCGAGCACGGCGTTCGACAGGGCCGGGGTCGAGCTCGCGCCCGTGAGGGCCGCGACGCCCGCCGCCCGCGCGGCCGCGTCGAGGGCCGGGAAGCCGGCGACGAAGTCGCGCCCGTCCGCGATGTCGACGTAGGGGAGCCCCGCCGCGATGGCGGCGCGCGCCAGCCCGTAGGACGCGCCGCCGGCGGCCTCCTGGAACGGTCCCGCCGCGTCCACCACCCCGGCGAGGCGCAGGTCCGCGAGGGCCTGCGCGGTGACCGTCCCGGCGTCGAGCCGGACCGCCTCGACCCGGCTCCCCGGATGCGCCCGCGCGATGCCGGCGGCGACCGCCTCGGCCCGGGCGAGGTCGCGCCCTCCCACCAGCACCGCGCAGGCCCCCCCGGCGGCGAGGCCCGCGACGAGGCGCTGCCCGAAGGCGCCGGCGCCGCCCACCACCAGCACGCGCTTCAAGGGGCCGCTCACGGGGCGCGGGTCAGGAAGCGCCGCGCCAGGTGCGGCGGCGGCAGCCCGCAGGTCTCGTGGCGGCCGAACACGCGGTAGCGGTTGCGCGCCACCCGGTCGTAGAGCCAGGTGCGGACCGGCCGGGGCAGCAGCCGGAGGACCCGCACCCAGGCCCAGGCCGGCCAGGCCTCCAGCACCGCGAGGCCCGCGTCGAGCTTCAGGTAGGCGACGCCGTCGCGCACGACCGCGTTCGTCTGCGGGGTCTCGGGGTCGATGCCGAGCCGGAGCGCCAGGTCGCGGCCGTAGGGCGACTGGATCGGCACGAAGCGCCAGCGCTCGGCCCGGTCCCGGGCGATCACGAACCGGACCCAGCCCGAGCACAGCACGCAGACGCCGTCGTACAGGATCAGGCCGTCGGGCAGGTCCGGCACGGCCCGGGGGCGCCAGTCGGCGGGCATGTCAGAACCGGTTCTTCCAGGCGCGCAGGGCCGTGAACACGGCCGCCGGGTCGGAGCCGGGCGCCATCGCCACGGCGCGCGCGAGGGCCGGCTCGGTCGCGCGCAGGAACGGGTTCGTGGCCTTCTCCTCCCCGATCGTCGTCGGCACGAGGAAGCGGCCCTCGGCGCGAGCGCGCTCGGCCAGGGCGGCCCGGTCGCGGAGGTTGCGGTTCTCCGGCTCGGCGGCGAGGCCGAACCGGGCGTTCGCCAGCACGTAGTCGTGGCCCGAGTAGACCACGGTCTCGTCGGGCAGGGGCAGGAAGCGGGAGAGCGAGCGCCACAGCACCTCGGGCGCGCCCTCCACCACCCGGCCGCAGCCGAGGGTGAACAGGGTGTCGCCCGCGAAGGCCAGGCGCTGGCGCTCGAACCAGTAGGTGACGTGGTCGTCGCAATGGCCCGGCGTCTCCCAGACCGTGCCGGTCAGGGACCCCACCGTCACGACGTCGCCCTCCGAGACGCGGGCGTCGACCTCCGGCACCGCGTCCCCGGCCCGGGCCGGGGCGGTGACCCGGGCGCCGGTCCGGGCCTTCACCTCCGGGATCCCCTCGACGTGGTCGAGGTGGCGGTGCGTGACCAGGATGTCGGTGAGGCGCCAGCCGGTCTCGTCGAGCGCCCTCAGCACCGCCGCCGCCTCGGGGACGTCGATGGCCGCGCAGGCGCCCGTCGCGGGATCGCGCATCAGCACGCCGATGTTGTCGCTCCGGCACAGGAAGGCGCGGATCTCCGGGCTCGGGGGCTTCCCGGCGCCCCGGGAGGTCTCGGAGTTCGGGGAGGTCTCGGGGGTCAGGGACATGGGCGCCTCGCCTCTGTGCTCGCGGCCTTGGGAACGGCACTCGTGCCTCAACCTAGGGCGCTGGGGCGCCCGCGGGGACCCGGCCGGCGCACCCCGGATTAGCGGGGGGCGGCCGCCCGCCGCCGCACGATGACGCCTTGCCGCAAGGCCCGCCAGCCCCCATTGATGGCCCCCGGGAGGGACCCGGCGGGACGGCGCGGCGTTCACCCCGGTCCCTCGGCGGGCGTGAGCGTGATCCGGAAGTCATGAGCCTCGACGTCACCGATCTGCGCGCCTTCTACGCCAGCCCGCTGGGCGGGGTGACGCAGCGGCTCGTCGGCCGCACGGTCCACCGCATGCTCGGCTCGGTCTCCGGCCTGCGGGTGCTCGGCCTCGGCTACGCGGTGCCGTATCTCGGGCCGGTGCGGCACGCCGCCGAGCGCACG
The DNA here is from genome assembly GCF_003574465.1 of Methylobacterium crusticola. GTDB lineage: Bacteria > Pseudomonadota > Alphaproteobacteria > Rhizobiales > Beijerinckiaceae > Methylobacterium > Methylobacterium crusticola. The sequence continues at coordinate 12,427 of NZ_QOWC01000029.1, read as the reverse complement.
CTGGCCTTCATGCCGGCGGCCCAGGGGGTGGTGAACTGGCCCGGCTCCGGACGCTCGGCCTCGGCGCTCGTCGAGCCCACCATGATGCCGCTGCCCGACGCCGCGGTCGACCGGGTGATGCTGATCCACGCCATCGAGGCGGTCGAGAGCCCGGCCGAGCTGTTGCAGGAGGTCTGGCGCATCCTCACCCCGGGCGGGCGCCTGATCGTGGCGGTGCCCAACCGCCGCGGCCTCTGGGCCCGGCGCGACGCCACGCCCTTCGGGCACGGCCAGCCCTACAGCCGCTCGCAGCTCGGCCGGCTGATGCGCGACACCCTGTTCGCCCCCGAGGACTGGGCCGAGACCCTCTACGTGCCGCCGCTCGAGAGCTGGCTGACGCTGCGCACCGCCAGCGCCTGGGAGCGGGTCGGGACCGGCCTGTCGCTGCCCTTCGCGGGGCTGCACGTCGTCGACGCGACGAAGCAGCTCTACCGGCCGGTCACCGTGCAGGCCCGCCGCGCCGCCCGGCTCAGCACCCGGGTGCTGGTGCCGGCCCCGGTCCCGGCGCCGGTGCCGGGCGGGGTGTGAGCCGGTGCCGGTCCCCGGCGCCGAGGCGGCGCTCCAGGGCTTCGTGCTCGCCCTCTCGGCCCTGTTCTCGATCGTCAACCCCCTCGGCGCGGCGCTGATCTTCGCCCAGGTCACGGCGAACCGCAGCCACGGCGAGCGCGTGATGCTCGCCCGCCGCATCGGCCTCTACGCGGCGATCGTGATGCTGGTCTCGCTCTGGGTCGGGGCCTCGGTCCTCAGCTTCTTCGGGATCTCCCTCGCGGCCCTGCGCATCGCCGGGGGCCTCGTGGTGGCGGCCCAGGCCTGGACCCTGCTCGCAGCCCCCGAGGAGCGCGAGGCCCGCAAGGCGGCCCAGGCCGAGCCCGTCCAGGACGCGCCCGAGCCCGGCAGCCTCGACGAGATCGCGTTCTTCCCCCTCACCCTGCCGTTCACCACCGGCCCGGGCACCATCTCGGTGGCGATCGCGCTCGGAGCCGGCCGGCCCGAGGGCGAGGCGGCCCGGCTCGGCTACTTCGCGGGCGCCTCGGCGGCGTCCCTCGTCATCGCCGTGCTGGTGCTCCTCGCCTACGCCTCCGCCGACCGGCTGGTCGCGCGCCTCGGCCACGCCCGGGTGCGGGTGCTCGGGCGGCTCGCCGCCTTCCTGCTCCTGTGCGTCGGCACCCAGATCACCGTCACGGGCGTCGTCGACGTGCTCGGGCCGCTCCTGGCCGGCCGCAGGGGCTGAGCGCTCCGGCGCGGCGCGGCGTCCGTTGCGCCTTGGCAGCACCGCCCGCGGCCTGTAGGAGGCGCGGGCGGTCCACCCGAGCCGCCGCCACCAGGAGGCCCGAGCCCCATGCGTCTCGTCGTCGTCGGCGCCTCCGGGCGCATGGGCCGGATGCTGATCCAGGCGGTCGCCGGCGCGGAGGGCTGCACGCTCGCGGGGGCGATCGAGCGCGAGGGGTCCCCCGTCCTCGGCCAGGATGCCGGAATCCTCGCCGGCCTGGCGCCGCTCGGGGTCCCGGTCGGCGACGACCCGCTCCCGGCCTTCGCGGACGCCGACGGCGTCCTCGACTTCACGGCTCCGGCCGCCAGCGTGTTCTACGCCGCGCTCGCCGCGCAGGCACGGATCGTGCACGTGGTCGGCACCACCGGCCTGTCGGAGGAGGACCTCGCCAAGCTGAAGGCCGCGTCCTGGCACGCCCGCATCGTCCGGTCCGGCAACATGTCCCTCGGCGTCAACCTGCTGGCCAGCCTCGTGCGCAAGGTCGCGGCGACGCTCGACGAGGGGTTCGACATCGAGATCCTGGAGATGCACCACCGCCACAAGGTCGACGCGCCCTCCGGCACCGCGCTGCTCCTGGGCGAGGCCGCGGCGGAGGGCCGCGGCGTCGCGCTCGACGCCCGCAAGGTCGCGGTGCGCGACGGGCAGACCGGCCCGCGCCGCCCCGGCGACATCGGCTTCGCGACCCTGCGGGGCGGCAGCGTGGTGGGCGAGCACAGCGTGATCTTCGCGGGCGGCGGGGAGCGCATCGAGCTGACCCACCGGGCGAGCGACCGGGGCCTGTTCGCCGCCGGCGCCCTCCGGGCCGCCCTCTGGGCCTTTCCGCGCGAGCCCGGCCTCTACGGCATGGACGACGTGCTGGGGCTCTGAGCACCCCCTTCCCGACAACGGAGCGATACGCATCATGGAGCGCCTTCTCGTCCTCGCGCGACACGGCCAGAGCGAGTGGAACCTCAAGAACCTGTTCACCGGCTGGAAGGACCCGGGGCTCACCGCCCTCGGCGTCGAGGAGGCCCGGGCGGCGGGGCGGCGGCTGAAGGCGAGGGACGTCCGCTTCGACATCGCCTTCACGTCGGCGCTCGGCCGCGCCCAGGCCACCTGCGCGCTGATCCTGGAGGAGCTCGGCCAGCCCGGCCTCGAGACCGTCGCCGACGCGGCGCTCAACGAGCGCGACTACGGCGACCTCTCGGGGCTCAACAAGGACGATGCCCGCGCCCGGTGGGGCGAGGAGCAGGTCCACGTCTGGCGCCGCTCCTACGACGTGCCCCCGCCCGGGGGCGAGAGCCTGAAGGACACGGTGGCCCGGGTGCTGCCCTACACCATGCGGGAGATCCTGCCGCGGGTGATGCGGGGCGAGCGGGTGCTCGTCGCGGCCCACGGCAACTCGCTGCGCGCCCTCGTGATGGTGCTGGACGGGCTGACCACCGCGACGATCCCGGGCCTCGAACTCGCCACCGGCGTGCCCCTGGTCTACCGCCTCAAGGACGACACCACCGTCGCCACGAAGGAGATCCTCGACCGGGATTGAGGCGCAGCCCCGGTCCCCGGCCGGGACGCGGTCGCCCGCGGCGGACCCGCGGCCGGCGCGGCGCCGGCCCGCACCACCGAACGCGGGAGACCCCAGCGCGATGCCGACCCCGTCCCGCCTGCTGATCACCGGCTTCGGGCCCTTCCCCCGCGTGCCGGTCAACCCGAGCGCCGCCCTGGCGGAGCGGCTCGCGGCCTCGCGGCGCCTCGCCCTCGCCCTCGGCGGACGGCCGGACCTCCTCGTGCTGCGCACCGCCTACGCGTCGGTCGAGGGCGCGCTCGCGCCGGCGCTCGCCGCGGGGCCGGGGGCCGTGCTGATGCTCGGGGTCGCCGGCCGGGCGCGCTCGGTGCGCGTCGAGGCCCGGGCGCTCAACCGGGGCAGCCGGCTCTTCCCGGACGCGTCCGGGCGCCTCCCGGCCGGCCTCGCCCTCGACCCGGAGGGTCCGCTCCTGCGCCGCGCCGGCGCCCTCGCCCGGAAGGCCGCGACGCTGCTGCGCCGGCACGGCCTGCGGGTGCGCCTGTCGCGGGATGCCGGGCGCTACCTCTGCAACGCCGCCTACTACCGGGCCCTCGCCGAGCCGGTGCCGGTGCTGTTCCTCCACATCCCGCTCCCGCCGCGGGCGGGCGCCCGGGCGGCGCAGGACCGCCTCGCGGCCGCCTTCGCGGAGGTGGCGCGCCTGCTCACCGTGGAGGCGCGGCGCGGCGCGGCCGAGGCGCGCGGGCCCGTCCGCGGCTGAACTTCCCGTCCGCGGGCGTGTTGTGGATTCTGCCCGCGGCGGCAGCGCGGCGGGCGTTCGTCGCGCGTCGGAGCCGTCTTGACACAGGATATCGGTCGCTCCGAGCAGCACCAGATCATCGCCAACCTGACCGACGGGGTGATCCTGATCACGCCCGACCACCGCATCAGCTGGGCGAACCCTGCGGCGCTCGCGATGCACGGGGCGGCCCGTCTGGAGGATCTCGGCGGTACGGTGACGGGCTACCGCGACCTGTTCGTCCTGCGCTACCGCAACCGCCACCCGGTCAGCCTCGACCGCTACCCGATCGAGCGCGCGGCGGCCGGCGAGGTGTTCGAGGACGTCTACGTCGACGTCGCGCGGGCCGCCCGGGCGGCCTCCCCGGCTCCAGCGGATCCCGGCGCCGGGGAGACCACCTGGGTCCACCGCATCCGCAGCCTCGTCACCACCGCCCCGGACGGGTCGCCCGAGACCCTGGTGATGATCGTCCAGGACGTCACCGAGCGGTTCGAGGCCGAGGAGCGCTTCGAGCGCACCTTCGCGGCCAACCCGGCACCCGCGATCATCTGCCGGCTCGCCGACCTGCGCTACGTCAAGCTCAACCAGGGCTTCTCGGAGCTGACGGGCTACGCCCGCGACGACCTGGTCGGGCGCACGCTCTACGAGGTCGACGTGCTCGCCGGCGCCCCCGACCGCGACCGGGCGGTCGAGCGCCTCAAGGCGGGGCAGACCATCCCGCAGATGGAGGCGTCCCTGCGGGGCGCGGACGGGGCGGAGCGGGCGGTCATCGTCGCCGGCCAGCCGATCGAGATCGCCGACGACCCCTGCATGCTGTTCACCTTCGCCGACCTCGAGCCGCGCCGGAAGGCCGAGACGGCGCTGCGGGCGAGCGAGCAGCGCTTCGAGACGGCGTTCCGCATGGCCCCGGTGCCGATGCTGCTGGCGCGGCGCGACGGCTTCCGCCTCCTCGGGATCAACGAGGCCTTCACGGCCGTGTTCGGCTACGGCGCCACCGAGGCCCTGGGGCGCAGCCCCGGCGAACTCGGCCTCTGGGTCGACGGCAAGGCGCAGGGGCGCTTCGAGCGCGAAATCCTGCGCGACGGCGGCGTGCAGAACGCCGAGGTCTGCCTGACGCCGCGCCACGGCGGCGAGCTCGACTGCCTGGTGGCGGCCGAGACCGTCACCATCGCGGGCGAGGTCTGCGTCCTCGGCGTCATCCAGGACATCACCGCCCGCAAGCGCTCGGAGCGGGAGCTGATCGCCGCCATCGACGCCGTGATGGCCGACACCTCCTGGTTCAGCCGCAGCATCATCGAGAAGCTCGCCTCCCTGCGCCAGCCCGGCCGCACCGCTCCGGACGCGCGCCTCGACGCCCTCACGGCCCGGGAGCGGCAGGTGCTCGGGCTGATCTGCCAGGGCCTGAGCGACGCCCTCATCGGCAAGCGCCTGTCGCTCGCCCACAACACCGTGCGCAACCACGTCGCGGCCCTCTACCACAAGCTCGGCGTCCACCGGCGCAGCGAGGCGGTGATCTGGGGGCGCGAGCGCGGCTTCCCGGCCCAGACCGGCCTCGACGGCGACGAGGGCGGCAGGCCCGCCCCCGCCCAGGCCTGACCGGCCCCGCCCCGCACGATAACCCTCGGTGCCGGGGCCGCGGGGAGGCACCGCGACGGCTCGCGCGCCTCGCCGCCCTCCCGGGCACCCGCGTCCCGGGATCGGCGCTCCCCGGCGCGCCCCGGCCCGGTCCGGCCGCGGGCCGACTGGTCCGAAATACCCGATCGACTAGTGCAGATTAACTATTGCGACGATCACATCGCACACCATCTGGTGCCGCGTGACGGCCCGGCGGGTCGGCCCGCCGCGTGCGGAGGCCTGGCCGGGGCCCGACCCGTGCCCCGCGGCTCGCCGCCGGGGGGCCTCACGCGATGGAGCAGCACACATGGTCGACACGGATCGCATCACGGGCGCCGCCCGCGAGATCGGCGGCAAGGTTCAGGGCGCGGTCGGCGACCTCGTCGGGGACCACCGGGCCGGGCTCGAGGGCCGGTTCCGCGCGGCGCAGGGCCGCGGCGAGAGCCTCGTCGGCGAGGCGCGGGATGCCCTGCGGGACGTCGCCGACGACGCCGCGGACTACGCCGGCGACGCCTACGCGCGCGGCCGGCGCAGCCTCCGGCACGGCGCCCGCACGGTCACGCACCAGGTGGAGGAGAGCCCCCTGGTCGCGCTGATGATCGCGGGAGCCGTCGGCTACGGCCTCGCCCTGCTGGTCCACGGGCGCCGCTGAGCGGCCCCGGTCCCGACCGCGACCTCGGAGCCGGCGCCGCGCCTTCGTGGGGCCGCCGGCTCCGCGACGAAGCGGCCGCCGCGTCGCCGGACATCGCTCACGGGACCGCCCGGGAGGCGCGGACAGGCTCCGCGCCTCCTTCCGGAGTTCCGCCGGGCGGGCGCCGGCCCGAGGACCAGCCCACCGGGTCCCGGAGCGCCCGACGGCGGCCCGGAGCCCTGGAAAGAACCGTTCGGCCGATGTCGGTCCGGCGCCGGGGACGCGGGACGCGCCGCCTACTGCGCCGTCCAGCCCCCGTCCACGGACAGGTTCGCCCCCGTGATCTGGCTCGCCGCGTCCGAGCACAGGAACACCGCGATGGCGGCCACCTGCTCCACCGTGACGAACTCCTTCGTCGGCTGGGCGGCGAGCAGCACCTCGTCGATGACCTGATCCTTGGTGAGCCCGCGGGCCTTCATGGTGTCGGGGATCTGCGCCTCGACGAGCGGCGTCCAGACGTAGCCCGGCGAGATACAGTTGACGGTGATCTTGTGGGTCGCGAGCTCGAGCGCCGCGGTCTTGGTCAGGCCCGCGATGCCGTGCTTGGCCGCCACGTAGGCCGCCTTGTAGGGCGAGGCGACGAGGGAATGCGCCGAGGCGGTGTTGATGATCCGGCCCCAGCCCCGCGCCTTCATGCCGGGGATCGCCGCCCGCATGGTGTGGAAGGCCGAGGACAGGTTGATGGCGATGATCTGGTCCCACTTCTGGACCGGGAACGCCTCGATGGCGGAGACGAACTGGATGCCGGCGTTGTTGACCAGCACGTCGAGCCCGCCGAAGGCGCGCTCCGCCTCGGCGATCATCCCGGCGATCTCCTCGGGCTGCGTCATGTCGGCGCCCGAGTAGTGCGCCCTGACGCCGTGATCGGCCTCGATGGCGGCCCGCGCGCGCTCGATCTCCTCGGGCTGGCCGAAGCCGTTGATCACCACGTTGGCGCCCTGCGCGGCGAGGCCCCGCGCGATGGCGAGGCCGATGCCGCTCGTCGAGCCGGTGACGAGGGCGGTCTTGGATGCGAGGGCGGTCTTGGATGCGAGGGCGGTGTTGGATGCAAGGGTCATGGAGCCTCCAGGGATGCGTCGGGCGGGCCTGGGCGCGTCAGGCGAGGTAGTCGTGCAGCACGTGGCCGTACGGCAGGGTGAAGTCGACGATCTGATGGCGGCCGCGCACGATCCGGCGCACCGGCAGGTCGGCGACGCGGCAATTGACGTGCGGGATCAGGTGCAGCCGCGCGTCGCCCTCCCAGGCGCCGTGCACCGTGACGTCCTGGAGCCGGTAGCCGACGAGCTGCGCCACCTTCACGCCGCCGTCGACGTCCGGCAGCAGCTTCAGGTTGACGTTGAGGTGGCCGATCCCCTCCCGGACCTTGTCGAGCTGGTCTCCCAGGCTCCGGTGCTTGTACGTCATGGTGCCCATTGCCACCCGCTCCTCGTCGTAGTGCAGGGTGCCGGTGAGCGTGTCCTTCGTGACCTTGAGGCGCGGCACGCCGTACTTCTTCGGAAAACCCCAGATCTCGCGGCCCGCGGTGATCGGGGGTTCGTCGTCGAGGTACATCTGGACCGAGTAGTTGCAGGGCTCGCCCTTGTAGGTCGCCACGATGGCCGAGCCGCTCTCCTCGTAGTCACCGAAGCCGGAGGAATCCGGCATCTTCATCCACTCGTAGAAGGCGAGGTTGCCGGGCGCCGGCTCCAGGGGCTCGGGGAGCGCGGCGCGCAGGGCGTCCGGATCCGTCTCGTAGGTGATGATCAGGTACTCGCGCCGCATGAAGCGGTAGGGCCCGCGCGGGTAGCTCGGGCTGAAGGCGGGCATGGAGGGGGCCGCCAGGATCTCGTCGCGGTTCATCGTGCATCCACTCCTCGGCGAAGGGGTCGTGCCGCAGGCCCTCAGTCGCGGGCGTCGCGGGTGAGGTCGAACACCGCCACGCCCTGGTCGGGCCGGCAGCGGGCGAGCCAGTCGCGGTGGCGCAGGGAGCGGCGCACGTCGCTGCGCCCCGCCGCCCAGTGCTCCAGCATGGTCTGGCGCGAGAACTCGTAGTCCTTGGCATCGCTCTCGTAGTTCTTGCGCCGGTAGATCAGCTGCAGGATCGTCACCGCGTTCTCGTGGCTGACCTCCGACAGGAAGGCCACGTCGGGGTCCTGCGCCAGCTCGGCCGGCAGCTTCTCGGCGAGGCGCCGGAAGGCGGTCTTGGCCTTGTGGATCTGGATCTGGTCGTCGGTGTTGAGCCGGGTGCGGCTGGAGTAGCGGATGTCCTTCTCGCGCTCGGAGGCCTCCGAGAGGGTGCGGGGCATCGGGCCGCGGGCGCTGAACAGGTCGACCTGGAAGATCGCGAGGTCGCGCACCCGCTCCTCGTCGAGGACGTATTGCAGCGGCGTGTTCGAGACGAGGCCCCCGTCCCAGTAGTGCTCGCCGTCGATCTCCACCGGCGGGAAGCCGGGCGGCAGGGCGCCGGAGGCCATGACGTGCTCGGGGCCGATCCGCTGGCGGTGATTGTCGAAGTAGGCGAAGTTGCCGGTGCGGATGTTCACCGCCCCGACGCTGAGGCGGGTCTCGCGCCGGTTGATGCGGTCGAAGTCGATCAGGCTCTCCAGCGTCTCGCGCAGGGGCGCGGTGTCGTAGTGGCTGAGGGCCTCCGGCGCCCCCGCCGGGTAGAGGGCTGCCGGCGGGACGCGGGGCGCGAAGAACCCCGGCACGCCCACGGTGGCGCCCCAGGCGGCGCTCCAGGCGTTGAACATCTCGCGGGCCTGCTCCCCGGGCCACCACGGGGTGACCCGGATGCCCGACGAGACCCGCTCCCAGAACGCGCGCAGGCGCTCGATGCGGCGCTCGGGCGGGTTCCCGGCCATGAGGGCGGCGTTGATCGCCCCGATCGAGATGCCGGCGATCCAGTCGGGAGCGAGGTCGCCCTCCTGCATCGCCTCGGCCACGCCGGCCTGGTAGGAGCCCAGCGCGCCGCCGCCCTGCAGCACCAGCACCCGGCTCTCGTCCCGTTCCGGCATCGACAGGTCCTCCATGACGGGCAGCCATGCCCGTTGTCCGCCCGTGACGGGCGATCGTGCCCGTCGTCCGCCCGTGACGGGCGATCGTGCCCGTCGTCCGCCCGTGACGGGCGATCGTGCCCGTCGTCCGCCCATGACGGGCGGCCGGGCCCGTCTTCCGCCGCGATGATGACGCGGCCGTGACCGAGGGCAACCCCGGCCCGTGCGGGGCGCGGGCCGCCCGGCGCGCGGGTTGACACGGGACGGGGCCTCCGCCAAGCCTCCGCGCCGCACGGCCGGGCGCGAAGCAAGCCGGCTGCCACGCCGGCACGGCTGACGACGACCTGCCGTCGGACCCGCGGCGGCGGCGTCCCGAGACTGCACAGGACCTGATGCGCTCCTACCTCGATTTCGAAAAGCCCGTCGCCGAGCTCGAGGCCAAGCTGGAGGAGTTGAGGGCCTTGGGCGCCCGCGACGGCGCGGTGGCGATCAGCGACGATGTCGGGCGGCTGGAGGCCAAGGCCGCGGCGGCGCTCGTCGAGCTCTACGCCGGCCTGACCCCGTGGCAGAAGACCCAGGTCGCCCGCCACCCCCAGCGGCCCCACTTCGTCGATTACTGCGCCGGCCTGATCGCGGACTTCACGCCGCTCGCGGGCGACCGGGCCTTCGGCGAGGACGAGGCGGTGGTGGGCGGCTTCGGCCGCTTCCGGGGCCGGCCGGTCTGCGTCATCGGCCAGGAGAAGGGCGCCACCACCGAGGCCCGCATCCGGCACAATTTCGGCATGGCCAAGCCCGAGGGCTACCGCAAGGCGGTGCGCCTCATGGACCTCGCCGACCGCTTCGGGCTGCCGGTCCTGACCTTCGTCGACACGGCCGGCGCCTATCCGGGCATCGAGGCCGAGGAGCGCGGGCAGGCCGAGGCCATCGCCCGCTCGACGCAGGCCTGCCTGGGGCTCGGCACGCCCAACGTCGCCCTGGTGATCGGGGAGGGGGGCTCGGGCGGCGCGATCGCCCTCGCCACCGCCAACACGGTCCTGATGCTGGAGCACGCGATCTACAGCGTGATCTCGCCCGAGGGCGCGGCCTCGATCCTGTGGCGCGACGCCGGGCGCGCCCAGGACGCCGCCACCGCCATGAAGATCACCGCCCAGGACCTGCTGCGCCTCGGCGTCATCGACGGCATCGTGCCCGAGCCGACCGGCGGCGCGCACCGCGACGGGGACGCGGCGATCCGCTCCGCGGGCGACGCCCTCGCCACCGCCCTCGACGCGCTGTCGGGCCTCGACGCCGCCGCCCTGCGCGACCGCCGGGCCGCGAAGTTCCTCGAGATCGGCCGGAGCCTGTGACGGCACCGGGCGGGCCCGCGGGCCTGGGAGCCCGCCTGCGGCGCAGCCTGCGCGCCCTCAGGGGCCCGCGGGAGCCCGGCCGGGTCAACCACATCTCCCTCGGCAGCCACTGCCACATGGCCCACCTCCTCAAGGTGCGGGGCCTGCGGGGCTGGTCGGGGCCCTTCGACTGGCTCTTCTCCTCGCCCGGCATGGTGCGCGACTGCCTCGAGACCGACTTCGCCCGCCTCCTCGACCGCGCCGAGCACGAGAGCGTCCCGGTGGCCGAGCGCCTCGGGCCGGACATCACCCGCTGCCGCCACCGCTACTACCGCGACCGCCACGCGGTGCCGTGCGTCTTCAACCACCATGACCCGGCGACGAGCGAGGCGGATTACCGCTTCCTCCAGGAGGGCGTGCGCCGCCTGCGCGCCGCCCTCGCGGATCCCCGGGCCCGCAACCGGCACTACCTGCTCGCCACCTTCACGGTCGCGCCCGACGACGTGCGCGGCATCTGCGACGCTTTATCGCGGCAGCCGTCGTGGAACCACCTCACGGTCCTGCAGGTGACGGCCGGCGCCGCCCGGACGACGGCCCGGCGCGTCGATCTCGGCCGCGCCGCCCTCGCTTTCCACGACATCCACACCCGGTCCCCGTCGCTCGGCCTTCGTTTCGCCGAAGAGGCCGACGATGCCTTCGTGGCCGAGCTGATCAGGGCCGAGCCGGAGTCGAACCCGGCGCAGCCCGGTTGAGCGAGCCCGCGCAACCTTGGCCGTTCTTGCGGTAAGGGGTGGGTAAGTTTAACGAAGCTATGGGGTTGGAGGTGTCGGTCCGCCGCGTCGGGCGGCCGGCGGCCGGTGGCGAAGGAAGCGGGGATCCCATGGCGAAGCGTCCGGTGCTGGCGGCGGCTGTCCTGCTCGCGCTGTCCCTCGCGGCCTGCCAGGACAACGGCTTCGTGGGCAGCGGCTCGACCCGCCACCTGGCGCCGATCCCGCAGAAGACCCTGGCGCTGATGTCGACCAAGGCCATGTCGACGCGCGACCCGATCCTGATCCGGGCCTTCAAGAAGGAATCGGAGATGGAGGTCTGGAAGCGCGGGGGCGACGGCCGCTACGCGCTCCTGAAGACCTTCCCGATCTGCCGCTGGTCGGGCCAGCTCGGCCCGAAGGTGCGCCAGGGCGACCGCCAGGCGCCCGAGGGCTTCTACCCGATCACCCCGGGCCAGATGAACCCGAACTCGTCCTACTACCTGTCCTTCGACACCGGCTTCCCGAACAGCTTCGACCGGGCGAACGGCCGCACCGGGACCTACCTGATGGTGCACGGCACCTGCTCGTCGGCGGGCTGCTTCGCCATGACGGACGAGGCCATCGCGGAGATCTACGCCATCGCCCGCGAGGCCTTCGCGGGCGGGCAGCGGGCGTTCCAGTTCCAGTCCTACCCGTTCCGGATGACGGCGCAGAACCTCGCCAAGTTCCGCAACGACCCGAACATCGCGTTCTGGCGCAACCTCAAGGAGGGGTCGGACTACTTCGAGGCCCTGAACGAGGAGCCCCGGGTCGGGGTCTGCGGCAGCCGCTACGTCTTCGGCGGCCAGGACGCCGGCGCCGGCTCCTGCGCGCCGCAGGTCGAGCCCGTGGTGCTCGCCAAGCGCCAGAAGGACGACCAGGAGGTGGCCGAACTCGTCGCCAAGGGCACGCCGGCGACCCGCGTGGTCTACCAGGACGGCGGGCAGCACCCGTTCTTCAGCCAGTCCTCGCCGAGCACGCAGCTCTTCGCCGAGCAGGCGGCGCCCCGCCCGGCCCTCGGCACGGTGAGCCGGCCCGAGGCCCTGGCGGCCGGGCCGGAGGAGATCCCGGTCGACGCCAAGGGCAAGCCGATCCTGCTCGCGGAGGCCAAGGCCGCCGAGCCCAAGGCCGCCGACCTCAAGGCCGCTGAGGCCCAGGCCGGGGAGGCCCGGGCCGCGAAGCCCGCGGATGTCAGGCTCGCCGCCAAGGCTCCGCCGGGCAGGGGCGCCCGGCCGACGGCGCTCGCCTTCGCGGCGCCCGCCGCCGCCCCGGCCCCGATTCCCACCAAGGAGGCCGCCCAGGCCCTCGCCGGCCCCGTCACGGTGGCGAGCGCGGACGACGACGCCTCCTCCTACCGCAAGCTCCTGGGCAACCTGTTCGGCGGCGCGCCGGCGGCCGCCCCCGCGCCCCCGGCCGCCGCGCCGGCCGCCGAGGCGCCGGCGCCCGTCC
>NZ_QOWC01000028.1 GCF_003574465.1 Methylobacterium crusticola | reverse complement strand
GTCACAGGTTCAAATCCTGTCCCCGCAACCATGATCCCGACAACGAGAACCCCGCCAGGCTCCGCCCGGCGGGGTTCTCGCGTTCTGCCGCCCAGCAGCGACGGTGGGTGAGGGCGCGCAGGCGGATCCCTCTACGTGCGGGTGATCGCCACGGAGTAGAAGAACCGGTCGGACGGCAGGGTGTTGATGGCCACGAGCATCAGGCGGCGCCCGGTGCCGAAGAAGCGCCGCGTGATCTCGAGCGCGGGCGCGCCCGCCGCCGCGTCGAGCCGCGCCGCCATCGCCGCGCTCAGGACCGTCGCGCGGATCTCCTGCTGGATCTCGAGCAGCTTCTCCCCGGAATGCTTCTCGAGCAGGACGAACAACGCGGTCCGCAGCACCCCCGGGAACCGGAACGACGACGCCAGCCGGTGGTCGATGTAGACGCTCACCGAGGCGAACGGCTTCGCCATCGACTCCCTCCGGCGGGTGCAGGTCAGGTGGAGCCACTTCCGGTTGGCGCGGCAGCCGAGCTCGGCGGCGAGGCCGCCGCGGGCGATGATCCACTCCGAGGAGTCGATCGTCATCTCGGAATCGGCCGCGATCTCCACGAGGTCGGTGGCCGAGAGCGCCGAGTAGGTGACGCGCTCGGGCGCGTGCCGGGCCTCGACCCGGGTCCCGACACCCTTGCGGGCGCTGACCAGTCCCTCCTCGCGCAGGAGGCCGATCGCCCGGCGCACCGTCTGCCGGCTGACCCCGTTGCGCCGCGCGATCTCCACCTCCGTCGGCAGCAGCCCGCCGACCGGATGCCGCCCGCCCTCGATCTCGGACCGCAGGGCGCGCGCGAGCTGAAGGTAGCGCGGCGTCCCGTCCGGCCCGGAGCCGGGCAGGGGGCCGGGCCCGCCGCCGGGCAGCCCGCCGGCGCCCCGGCTGCCCGACGCCCGTGGTCCCGTGGCGCTCGCCGCCATGCCCTGCCTCCACGACCGTCCGGACGGACGCCCCGCCGAAACCATCATCACCTGGCTGCCCGAAGAGCACGACGATGCCCAGCAGGCAAGCAGCCGGGTCCCCGCCGATATCTCGACCGTATGTACGCACTTATGCCGGCGCTCTCCCGGGCAAGTGATTCCGCCTCTCCGGGCTGGCACGCGCATTGCAGCGCCCTTGCCGCGGTTCGATGGCGGATGGGTGAGGCCAAGGCGGGGATGAGGCGATGACGAGCGCGGTCCAGCCCGGCTCCGACGCGGAGGCGATCCTCGATCGCGGTGTCCGTAAGATCGGACATATGCTGCGCGCACGCGAGGTTTCGGCGAGCGAGATCGCCCGCGCCTGCCTGGCCCGGATCCGGCGTCACGACGGGCACCTCAACAGCTTCATCACGGTGACGGAGGAACGCGCGCTCGCGCGCGCGGCGCAGGCCGATGCCGAGCTGGCGCGCGGCGTCGACCGCGGCCCCTTCCACGGCATTCCCTACGCGCTCAAGGACAACGTCGACACGGCCGGCATCCTGTCGAGCTCGCATTCCAGGATCTTCGCCGACCGCGTCCCGGCCGAGGACGCGGAGGTCGCCCGGCGCCTCGCGGAGGCCGGCGGCGTCCTCGTCGGCAAGACGGCCACCTTCGAGTTCGCCATCGGCGGGCCGGCCTGGGACCTGCCCTGGCCGCCCGCCCGCAACCCGTGGAACCGCGACTACCTGCCCGGGGGCTCGTCGTCCGGCTCCGGCGCCGCGGTCGGGGCCGGCTTCGTCCCGGGCGCGGTCGGCACCGACACGGGCGGCTCGGTGCGCTGGCCCGCCGCCATGTGCGGCGTTGCCGGGCTCAAGCCGACCTACGGGCGGGTCAGCCGCCGCGGCATCCATCCCAACACCTACTCGCTCGATCACGCCGGACCGCTCACCCGCACGGTCGAGGATTGCGCCCTGATGCTGGGCGCCATGGCGGGCCACGACCCGCGCGACCCCGGATCGATCGACGTGCCGGTGGAGGATTACGCGGCGGCCCTGACGGGCGACGTCCGCGGCCTGCGGATCGGGCTCGTGCGCCACTGGTACGCGTCCGATGGGCACCCCGAGGTCGTGGATGCCGTCGACGCCGCCGTCGCGGTGCTGCGCTCCCTCGGCGCGGCCGTCGAGGAGATCGTCCTCGATCCCCTCCAGGACTACGTCGATGCCAAGACCACCCTCTCGGTCAGCGAGCTCTACGCCGTCCACGAGGCCGACCTGAAAACCCGGCCGGGCGAGTTCGGCCGTCACCTGCGCACCCGCGTCATCGGCGGTGCCCTGATCCGGGCCGAGGACTACATCCAGGCCCAGCGCTGGCGCACCGAGCTCGTCACCCGCGCCATGGCGCATTTCCGCCGCTTCGACCTCCTGGTCACGGCCGGCTGGCTCGCGCCCGCCGACCCGGCCGACCCGGACGGCGCGGATTTCTTCCGCAAGCGGCTCCTCGTCACCATGCCGTTCAGCCTCACGGGCATGCCGGCGCTCGTCGTGCCCTGCGGCCTCTCCTCCGGCGGACTGCCGCTCTCGCTCCAGATCGGCGGGCGTCCCTTCGACGAGGCGAGGGTGCTGCGGGCCGGCGACGCCTACCAGCGCGCCACCGCCTGGCACCACGCCCGCCCCGTGCTCCCGTGAGGAGGATCCCCATGCCCGAACCCAGGCCGGCCACCCGGGAGGAGATCGCCGTCATGGCGCGCCTCGCCGGGCTCGACCTCTCGCCCGAGCATTTCGAGGAGCTCGTCGGGGCCTACGCGAACCTCGAGCCGATGCTCTGGCGCCTGCGCCGCGGCCGCGACCGGGCCGACGAGCCCGCCCACGTGTTCGATCCGCGCAAGTTCATGCCGGTCGATCCCGGCACCGGGCGCTGATGGCCGGGCCGCTGCACGAGCTCACGGTGGCGCAGGCCGGGCGACTGTTCCGGTCGCGGGCGCTCTCGCCCGTCGAGCTCACCGCCGCCTACCTGGCGCGCATCGCGGCGCTCGATCCCGCGCTCAACGCCTTCATCGCGGTCACGCAGGAGCGCGCGCTCGCCGAGGCGAGGCAGGCCGAGGAGGAGCTCGGGCGCGGCCACGACCGGGGGCCCATGCACGGGATCCCGTACGGCCTCAAGGACATCTTCGAGACGGCGGACCTGCGCACGACCGCGCAGTCCCGGCTGCTCGCCGCGCACGTGCCGCGCCGCGACTGCACCGTCCAGGCGCGACTGCGGGCGGGGGGCGGCGTGCTGCTCGGCAAGCAATCGACCTGGGAGTTCGCCCTGGGAGGCCCGTCCTTCGACCTGCCCTGGCCGCCGGCCCGCAACCCCTGGGACCTCTCGCGCTCCCCGCTCGGCTCGTCGAGCGGGGCGGCCGCCGCCATCGCGGCGGGCCTGTGCCCGGCCGCGACGGGCAGCGACACCGGCGGCTCGATCCGGATGCCGGCGGCCGCCTGCGGCATCGCCGGGCTCAAGCCCACCTACGGCCTCGTCAGCCGGCGCGGCGTGCTGCCGAACGCCTACTCGTACGACCATTGCGGCCCGATGGCCTGGAGCGCCGAGGATTGCGCGCTGATGCTCGGCGTGATGGCCGGGTACGATCCGGAGGATCCGGGCTCGCTCGACGCGCCGCCGGCCGACTACGCGGCCGCCCTCGCGCGCCCCGTGCGGGGCCTGCGCGTCGGCGTCGTGCGCCACTGGTACGAGGAGGAGGTCCGGGCCGAGCCGGGCGTCGTCGCGGGCCTCGACGCGGCCCTGGCCGTGCTCCGGGACCTCGGCTGCCGGGTCGCCGACGTCCGGCTCCCGGGGCTCCGCGAGTTCGGCGACGCGAAGACGCCCATCACCCTGTCCGAGCTCTACGCGCTCCACGAGGGCGACCTGAAGCGCCGTCCCGACGCGTTCGGCCGCAGCCTGCGCTACCGCGTGCTCGCCGGCGCCCTCGTGCGGGCGGAGGATTATGTGCAGGCCCAGCGCTGGCGCGCCGAGCTGACGGCGGCGGTCGGCGCCGTCCTGGAGGAGGTCGACCTCCTGGTGACCGCCGGCTCCTTCACGGCGGCCCCGAGCCTCGATCCCGACGAGCCGCCCACCTTCCTCGGCGCCGCGGTGCCGTCGATCACCGGGCCCTTCAACACGACCGGCATGCCCGCCCTCTCGGTCTGCTGCGGCTACGACGGCGCCGGGCTGCCGGTCGGGATGCAGATCGCCGGCCGGCCCCTCGACGAGGGCCGGGTGCTGGCGCTCGGCCACGCCTTCGAGCGGGCCACCGCCGCCGGCCGGCGGCGCCCGGCGGAGGCCGGGATGCAGGGCGCGCCGGCCCCGGCCGACACGGGCTAGCGCCGCGGCACCCGATCGCGCCGCCATCGGGTGCCGCAGCGTTAGCCCGTGTTCCCGACCCTCCCGCGCGCCGGACCGGCGTCCGGGCCGGGCGGGAGCGCTCCAACGACGGGCGGCCGGGCCAACCGGCCGCGATCAGGGACGGACGACGCCGCGGGAGTGCCGACGAATCCTGTTTCGAGGACGCGGGCATGATCAGACGTGGTTGCTCCAAGCCGCTGGCGAGCGCGGCGCTACTCTCGGGCCTCGGGCTCGCGCTCGCCGCGGGCCCGGCGCTGGCGCAGTCGAAGCCCGGCACGCTGCGGGTCGCCATGACGGCCGGCGACATCCCGCTCACCACGGGCGAGCCGAGCCAGGGCGGCGAGGGCATCCGCTTCATGGGCATCACGGTCTACGACGGGCTGACGCGCTGGGACCTGTCGAAGGCCGACCGCCCGCCCGTCATCGTGCCGGACCTGGCCGAGAGCTGGGCGGTGCACGACGACGACAAGAAGGTCTGGACCTTCCGGCTCCGCCGGGGCGTCAAGTTCCACGACGGCTCGGAATTCACCGCCGACGCCGTGACGTTCAACTTCGACAAGCTGCTGACGAAGAGCGCCCCGCAATACGACGAGGCGCAGGCCGTGCAGGGCTCCCTGTGGGACGGCTCGCTCGCGAGCTGGCGCAAGATCGACGACTACACGGTCGAGATCACCACCAAGCAGCCCGATGCCAACCTGCCCTACGCCCTCGCCAACATCTTCATGTCGAGCCCCAGGCGCTGGGAGGAGATGGGGCGCGACTGGAACAAGGTGGCGCAGAAGCCGTCCGGCACCGGCCCGTGGAGGCTCGAATCGTTCAAGCCGCGCGAGCGCGCCGACCTCGTGCGCAACGCGAACCACTGGGATCCCGCGCGCATCCCGAAATCGGAGCGGCTGATCCTGTACCCGATGCCGGACTCGAACACCCGCGTCGCCGCCCTGCTGTCGGGCCAGGTGGACTGGGTCGAGGCGCCGCCGCCCGACGCCATCCCGCGGCTCAGGCAGCAGAAGATGCAGATCGTCACCAACATCTACCCGCACGTCTGGCCCTACCAGCTGAGCTTCCTCGACGACTCGCCGTTCCGGGACGTGCGCGTCCGCAAGGCCGCGAACCTCGCCATCGACCGCGAGGGGCTCGTCAAGCTCCTTGGCGGGCTCGCGGTGCCGGCCAAGGGCCAGATCGACCCGAGCCACCCCTGGTTCGGCCGCCCGAGCTTCGACATCACGTACGATCCCAAGGAGGCGATGCGCCTCCTCGCCGAGGCGGGCTACGGGCCCAAGAAGCCGCTGCGGCTCACCATGATCATCTCGACCTCGGGATCCGGGCAGATGCAGCCGCTGCCGATGAACGAGTTCATCAAGGAGAACTTCAAGGACGTCGGCATCGACATGGAGTTCGAGGTGCTCGACTGGGAGGCCCTGCGCACCCGGCGCCGCCTCGGTGCCTGGGCACCGGAGAACAAGGGCCGGAGCGGCATCAACAACTCGACCGCCTACTGGGACCCGGATATCGGGCTGATCGGGCCGGCGGCGTCGTTCATGCCGGTGCCGCTCGGCTTCAACTGGGGCCGCTACAAGAACGACAAGGCCGACGCCCTCGCCACGAAGGCCAAGCAGACCTTCGACCCGAAGGAGCAGGACAAGGTCCTGGCCGAGCTGCACACCGTGATGGTGGACGACGCGATGTGGCTCTGGGTCGTGCACGACCTCAACCCGCGCGCCATGCGGCCGAACGTGAAGGGCTTCGTCCAGGCCCAGAGCTGGTTCCAGGATCTCACCTCCGTCACCGTCGAGTAGCGGACGAACGGACCGCGCCCCGCCTGGGCGGCGCGGCCCACCACGAGGGGCTTTGCAGGCAGGCCGCCATGCTGATCTACGTGCTGCGACGGATCCTCTACACGCTCCCGATCGTGATCGGGGTGTCCCTCGTCTGCTTCTCGCTCATCCATATCGCCCCGGGCGATCCCCTGAGCGCCGTCATGCCGGACGGCGCCTCGCCGGAGGTGATGGCCCAGATCCGGCAGGCCTACGGCTTCGACCGGCCGCTGCCCGTCCAGTACCTGAAGTGGCTGCTCAACATGGCGAGCGGGGATTTCGGCGTCTCGACCATGACGCGCCGGCCGGTCGCGAGCGAGGTCTTCCCGGCGGTCGCCAACACCCTGATCCTGTCGGCGGCGGCCGTCGTGATCGCCTTCGTGCTCGGCACCGGCCTCGGCCTCGTGTCGGGCTACACCGCCGGCAGCCTCCGGGACCGCGGCGTCACCGTCCTGTCGACCACCGGGGTGTCGATCCCGCACTACTGGCTCGGCATGGTCCTGGTGGTGATCTTCGCCGTCAACCTGAACCTGCTGCCCGCCACCGGCATGGGCTCGGGCGGCCTCTCGCTGCGCTGGGACGACGTGCAGCACATGGTGCTGCCGGCCCTGACCCTGGCGGTGATCCCGGCCGGCATCATCGCGCGCTCCCTGCGCGGGACCG
This sequence comes from Methylobacterium crusticola, assembly GCF_003574465.1. Lineage (GTDB taxonomy): Bacteria > Pseudomonadota > Alphaproteobacteria > Rhizobiales > Beijerinckiaceae > Methylobacterium > Methylobacterium crusticola. Next base: position 43,196 of record NZ_QOWC01000028.1, on the reverse strand, counting down.
TCATCGACGTGCGCAAGCAGGACTTCATGCAGACCCTCTACGCAAAGGGCCTGCCCGGCCGCCGCGTCTTCGTGCACGTGGTCAAGAACGCGCTGCCCGCGGTGCTCGCCGTGATGGGGCTCCAGCTCGCGCAGCTCCTCGGCGGCTCGATCCTGGTCGAGACGGTGTTCGCCTGGCCCGGCACCGGCTTCCTCCTCAACAACGCGATCTTCACCCGCGACCTGCCGGTGCTGCAGGGCACGATCCTCGTGCTCGCGCTCTTCTTCGTGTTCATCAATCTCGCGGTCGACATCGTGCAGTCGGTGGTCGATCCGCGCATCAAGCGCGCCTGAGGCCGTGATGCCCAACGAAGCCGTCCTGGCGCCGCCCGCCGCCGCCGCCGCGCCCCGGAAGGGCCGCCGGCCCGCCTCCCGCAGCTTCTGGCGCAACGTCCTGCGCCGCATCCTGCGCGACCCGGTCACGCTCGCCTGCGCGGTGATCCTCCTCGCCATCGTGCTCGCGGCGGCCTTCGCGCCCGCGATCGCGCCGCACGACCCCTACCGGACCAGCATGCTGCGCCGGCTGCTCGCCCCGGGCGAGAACCCGAGCTACCCGCTCGGCACCGACGAGCTCGGGCGCGACCTCCTCTCCCGGCTGATCTACGGCGGCCGGCTCTCGCTCTTCATGGGCTTCGCGCCGGTCGTCCTCGCGACGCTGGTCGGATCGCTGTTCGGGATCCTGGCCGGCTACGCGGGCGGGCGCGTCAACATGCTGATCATGCGGGCGATCGACGTGTTCTACGCCTTCCCGTCGGTGCTCCTGGCGGTGGCGATCTCGGGCGTGCTCGGGGCCGGCATCGGCAACACGATCTTCTCGCTCACCCTCGTCCTCGTGCCGCCCATCGCCCGCGTGGCCGAGAGCGTCACCACGCAGGTGCGCACGCAGGACTACATCGAGGCCGCCCGCGCGACCGGCGCCTCCGGCTGGCGGATCGTGACCGGGCACGTCGTCTCGAACGTGACGGGGCCGATCCTCAGCTACGCCTCGACCCTGATCTCGGTCTCGATCGTGCTCGCCTCGGGGCTCTCGTTCCTCGGCCTCGGCATCAAGCCGCCGGAGCCCGAATGGGGCCTGATGCTCAACACGCTGCGCCAGTCGATCTACGTGGCGCCGGTCAACGCCGTGCTGCCCGGCGTCGCGATCTTCGCGACGTCGATGTGCTTCAACCTCATGAGCGACGGGATCCGCGCCGCCATGGACGTCAAGCAGTAGGGAGCGCGCATGGGGCTCGACACAGCCGCGGCCCGCCGCCCGGCCACGCCGGGAGACCGCGGCGACCCCCGGGATCGCGGCGATCCCCGGGATCGTGGCGACCCCCGGGATCGCGGCGATCCCCGGGATCGCGAGGATCCCCGGGATCGTGGCGGTCCCCAGGATCCCCGGGACCGGGGCGGGCCGGCGCAGCCGCTCCTCGCGGTGACGGGGCTGCGCAAGCACTTTCCCCTGGCCGGAGGCCTGCTCGGGCGTCCGCAGGGCTGGGTCCAGGCCGTCGACGGGGTCGACTTCGCCATCGCCAAGGGCGAGACCCTCGGCATCGTCGGCGAGTCCGGCTGCGGCAAGTCGACGACGGCCCGCCTGCTCATGCACCTGATCGCGCCGGATGCCGGGCAGGTCGTGTTCGACGGCGAGGAGGTCGGGGCCATGCGCGGCCTCAGCGTGCGCGACCTGCGCCGGCAGATGCAGATGGTGTTCCAGGACTCGCACGCCTCCCTCAACCCGCGCCTGACCATCGAGGATTCGATCGCCTTCGGCCGCAAGGCCGCCGGGATGCCGGTCCCGGAGGCGCGGGACCGGGCCCGGACGATGCTCGGCCTCGTCGGCCTCACCCCCGGGCAGTTCGCCCAGCGCTACCCCCACGAGCTCTCCGGGGGCCAGCGCCAGCGCGTGAACATCGCCCGGGCGCTCGCCATGGAGCCGCGCCTGCTCATCCTCGACGAATCGGTGTCGGCCCTCGACAAGTCCGTGGAGGCGCAGGTCCTCAACCTGCTCCAGGACCTCAAGGCGCGCCTCGCCCTGACCTACATCTTCATCTCGCACGATCTCAACGTGGTGCAGTACATGAGCGACCGCGTGCTGGTGATGTACCTCGGCAAGCCGGTCGAGATCGGCACCGTCGCGGAGATCTACGAGCGGCCGCGCCATCCCTACACGGAGGCGCTGCTCTCCTCCCGGCCGAGCCTCGATCCGCGCCGGCGCCGGTCCGTGCCGCCGCTGTCCGGCGACCCGCCGAACCCGATCAACCCGCCGAGCGGCTGCCGCTTCCGCACCCGCTGCCCCCTGGCCGAGCCGGTCTGCGCCGGGCGGGAGCCGCTGCTCGCCGCGGCCGGTCCCGACGCGCCGCACCCCGTCGCCTGCCACGCCCGCCAGCCCGGGTCCGGGCACACCCGGGCGGCGGCCTGAATGAGCCTCATGACAGCCTCCCCCCGGCGGCCCGCCGCGCCGCTCGTCGCGGTCGACGACCTCACCGTGCGCTTCGTGTCGCGCGACCTCGACCTCTCGGTCGTCAACGGCGTCTCGTTCACGCTCGAGCCCGGCGAGACCCTCTGCCTCCTCGGCGAGTCGGGCTCGGGCAAGAGCGTGACCCTGCGCGCGCTGATGCGGCTCTTCCCGCCGACCGCGCGCCTCGGCGGCCGGGTCACGGTCGACGGGGTCGACGTGCTCGCCCTCGACGAGCGCCGCCTGCGGGCCGTGCGCGGCTCCCTCGTGGCCATGATCTTCCAGGAGCCGATGACGGCGCTCGACCCCGTCTTCACCGTGGGCCGGCAGATCGCCGAGACCATCGTGTTCCACGAGGGCGCGTCGTACCGGGCGGCCGACCGGCGCGCCCTCGAGCTCTTCGACCTCGTGCAGATCCCCTCGGCGGCCCGGCGCCTCGACGCCTACCCGCACGAATTGTCCGGCGGCCTGCGCCAGCGCGCCATGATCGCCATGGCGCTCGCCTGCCGCCCCAAGGTGCTGCTGGCCGACGAGCCGACGACGGCCCTCGACGCCACGGTGCAGATCCAGATCCTGCTGCTCCTGCGCGCGCTCCAGCGCGAGCTCGGCATGGCGACGATCGTCGTGACCCACGATCTCGGCGTCGCCTGCGAGACCGCCGACCGGATCGCCGTCATGTACGCGGGCCGCTTCGTCGAGACGGGGGACGTCGAGCAGGTCATCGACACCCCCCGGCATCCCTACACCCGGGGCCTCCTGCGCTCGACCGTCCAGGGCGCCGCGAAGGGCGCCCGGCTGACGCCCATCGCCGGCGCGCCGCCCGACCTGGCCGACCTGCCGCCCGGATGCAGCTTCGCGCCGCGCTGCCCGGACGCCCGCGAGGCCTGCCTCGCCGCGTCGCCGGACCTGTACCGGCCGGCGCCGGGGCAGGGCGCCCGCTGCCTCGGCTACGCGCCCGACCTCGCCTTCGAGGCCTCGCCCCCACTCACCCCGGCGGAGAAGGACCTCGCCGCATGACGCAACCGGACCACGCCGCGCCGCTCTGGGCCCTCACGGTCGCGCAGGCGTCGCGGCGCATCGCCCTCGGCACCCTGTCGCCGGTCGACCTCGTCGAGGCGTTCCTCGCCCGCATCGCGGCGGTCGACGGCCGGCTCAAGAGCTACATCCTGGTCGATGCCGCGGGCGCCCGCGCGGCCGCGCGGGCCGCCGCCGACGAGCTCGCGGCGGGGCGGCGGCGCGGGCCCTTGCACGGGCTGCCCTTCGCGGTGAAGGACAATTACGACGTGGCGGGCCTGCCCACGACCGCCAATTCCCGGTTGCGGCGCGACGCCGTCGCCGACCGGGACGCCACGCTGGTGGCGCGCCTGAGGCGCGCGGGCGCCGTCTGCCTCGGCAAGCTCTCGACCTGGGAGTACGGCACCGGCAACGGCGGCGAGTACGGCGACTCGCCGTTCCCCACGACCCGCAACCCGTGGGACCTGGAGCGCTTCGCCGGCGGCTCCTCGACGGGCGTCGGCGCCGCGGTGGCGGCCGGCACGGCGATGTTCGGCCTCGGCTCCGACACCACCGGATCGGTGCGCCTGCCGGCCGCCGCCTGCGGCGTGGTGGGCCTGAAGCCGACGCCGGGCCGCGTCAGCCGCCACGGCCTCCTGCCGAACTGCGCCTCCCTCGACGTCCCGGGCCCCTTCACCTGGACCGCCGAGGACGCGGCGATCGTCCTCGGGGCCATCGCCGGGCCCGACCCCGCGGACCCCGTGACCGAGGACGTGGCCGTGCCGGATTACCGGCGCCGGATCGGCCGGGGGATCGCCGGCCTGCGCATCGCCGTCGCGGCCGAGGGGGGCGAGGGCTTCCCGCCGCCCGACCCCGACATGGCCGCGGCCCTCGCGGCCGGGCTCGCGATCCTCGAGGGGCTCGGCGCCACCCTGGTCGAGACGGCGCTGCCCATCCCGGCCGCGGCGTGCTTCGCGGTCTCGCGCCTGATCGGGCCGCCGGAATCGGCCTCGATCCACGAGGCGGAGCTGCGGGACCACCCGGCCGAGCTCGGCTTCGCGCTCCGCGACAAGCTCCTGGGCGGGACGCTCGTGCGCGCGGCGGACTACATCGCGGCGCAGCGCCGGCGGCGCGAGATCGCGGACTCCGTCGAGGGGGTGCTCGCCGGCGTCGACGCCCTCGTGACCTTCGGCACCCACCACGTCGCGCCGCGCCTCGCCGACGGGGCCGCGATGACCGCCTTCACGGTCGAGAGCACGATGACGCCCTTCAACCTGTCGGGCCATCCGAGCCTCGTGCAATGCACCGGCTTCACGCCGGCGGGACTGCCGACCTCCTGGCAGATCGTCGGCCACCGCTTCGACGAGGCGACGATCCTGCGGGTCGCCGCGGCCTACGAGAACGCGACGCCGTGGCGGGCGCGCAGGGCAGAGGTACGATGACGGATCTCCACCACCTCCCGGTATCCGAGGCCGGCGCGCTCATCGGCGCGCGCAAGCTGTCGCCGGTCGAGCTCCTCGACGCGGTCCTGGCGCGCATCGACGCCGTGGACGCGCGGCTCCACAGCTACATCGCGGTCCTCGGCGAGCGCGCCCGCGCGGCCGCCCGGCAGGCCGAGAGCGAGATCATGGCCGGGCGCTGGCGCGGGCCGCTCCACGGCATCCCGTTCGGCGTGAAGGACAATTACCACGTGGCCGGCCTGCGCACGACGGGCGGGTCGCGCCTGATGCAGGACAGCCCCCCGCAGACGGCCTCCTCGACCATCGTGGCGCGCCTGGAGGCCGCCGGCGCGGTGCTGGTGGGCAAGCTCAACACCTGGGAGTACGGGACCGGCAACGGGCAAGTCTACCACGACCTGCCGTACCCGGCGGCCCGCAACCCCTGGGACCTCGGGCGCTTCACGGGCGGCTCGTCCACGGGGGCGGGCGCCGCCGTCGCGGCCGGCACGGCGCTCTTCGCCCTCGGCTCCGACACCGGCGGCTCGATCCGCCTGCCGGCCGCCGCCTGCGGCCTCCAGGGCCTGAAGGCGACCTTCGGCCTCAACAGCCGCGCCGGCTGCCTGCCGAATTGCTGGTCGCTCGACCACACGGGCGCGCTGACCTGGACGGTGGAGGACCAGGCCATCGTGCTCGGCGCCACCGCGGGCCACGACCCCGCCGATCCCTCGAGCGCCGCCGCGGCCGTGCCGGATTACCGCGCCTCCCTGCGGGCCGGTGTCGCCGGCCTGGTGATCGGGATCGTGCGCGATCTCGGCCCGGAGGGCGACGCCCTCGACCCGGCGAACCGGCGCGCGCTCGACGAGGCCGCCGACATTCTGCGGGCGGCCGGGGCGGTGATCCGGGAGGTGGTGCTGCCGGCCCCCTTGAGCCACTACCGGGAGGCGAGCTGGGTCATCAACTGGGCCGAGTCCTTCTCGATCCACGAGGCGGACCTGCTGGAGCGCCCGCACCTCATGGGGCGGGCCCTGCGGGCCAAGATGATGACGGGCTTCTGCGTCCGCGCCGTCGACTACCTGGCGGCCCTGCGCCTGCGGCGCGCGCTCGCCCGCGCCACCGACGCGCTCGTGCGCTCCGTCGACGCCCTGCTGATCCCCGGGGCCTTCCACGTCGCGCCGCGCTTCGGCGACCCGGAGACGGTCCCGCACTTCACCCGCGACACGGCCTGCGCGGTCTTCAACCTGAGCGGCCATCCCGCCCTCTCGCTCTGCACCGGCTACGACCCGGACGGCCTGCCGCTCAACCTGCAGGTGGTCGGGCGATACTTCGACGAGGCGACCGTCCTGCGGGTCGCCCACGCCTACGAGGCCGCGACGCCCTGGCGGCAGCGCCGCCCCGCGCTCACCCCCGTCCACGAGGAGCCCCGCATGCCCGACACCTCGCCCCCCGCGGTCCCGCCGGAGCTCTTGGCGGAGGCCGGGGCCTACGCCCGCCGCTACGGCCTGACGGAACTCTCCCCCGCGATGCTGGCCGAGCTCGCCGCCCTGTTCGACAAGGCCGCGAGCGCCGGGCGGGCGATCCCGCGCATGCCCTCCAAGGAGGACGAGCCGGCGCACGTCTTCCGCGTCCCGCTGCCCCGCTGAGCGAGGAGGCCGCGATGGAACCCTGCTTCCTCACCGCGAGCGAGGCCGCCGCGCGGATCCGCGAGGGGCGGCTCACGAGCGAGCGCCTGGTCCGCTCCTGCCTCGAGCGCATCGCCGTGCGCGACCCCGACGTGAAGGCGTGGCTCCACGTCGACCCGCGGGCCGCCATCGCGGCCGCCCGCGAGGCCGACAAGCAGCCGGCCCGCAGCCGCCTGCACGGCCTGCCCTTCGGCGTGAAGGACGTGATCGACACGGGCGACATGCCCACCACCTACAACTCGGCCAACTGGCAGGGGTACCGGCCGGCCAAGGACGCGGCCTGCGTGGGGGTGGTGCGCGCCTCGGGCGCCGTCATCCTGGGCAAGACCGACACGGTGGAGTTCGCGGCCGCCGGCCGCAAGGCCGCGACCCGGCACCCGCGGAACGCCGGCCACACCCCGGGCGGCTCCTCGTCGGGGTCCGGGGCGGCGGTGGCCGACCATCAGGTGCCGCTCGCCTTCGGCACGCAGACCGGCGGCTCCCACATCCGGCCGGCCTCCTTCAACGGCATCTACGGGCTGAAGCCGACCTGGGGCAGCGTCAGCCGCGAGGGCGCGAAGGTCTACGCCAACTCCCTCGACACGATCGGCTGGTACGGCCGGTCGGTGGCGGACCTCGCCCTCGTCGCGGAGGCCTTCCGCCTCGACGGCGTGGGCGCGACCGCCCCCGTCGCCGCCCCGCAGATCACCGTGGCGCTCTGCCGGACGCCGTACTGGCCGAAGATCGAGCCGGCCGGGGAGGCGGCCTTCGCGGCGGCGGCCGAGCGGCTCGGGCGCGCCGGCATCGCGGTGCGCGAACTCGCGCTGCCGGCGGCCTTCGGCGAGCTCTACGACGCCCAGACCACGATCATGTTCGGGGAGGGGCGGGCCGCGTTCCTCGACGAGTACCTAATCCAGGGCGCCCGGCTCGGCCCCGACTTCGTCGCCCGGGCCGAGAATGCCAGGGGCATCGGGCCCCGGCAGATGATCGAGGCCCACGACCTCGCGGCCGCCTGCCGGCGGGAGTTCGAGGCGCTCGTCGGCGCCGACGTCGTGCTGGCGCCGGCCGCCCCCGGCGAGGCGCCGGAGGGCCTGCACACGACGGGCGACCACGTCTTCAACGCCATGTGGACACTGCTGCACGTACCCTGCCTCGGCGTTCCCTGCACGACGGGGAGCAAGGGCCTGCCGGTCGGCATCCAGCTCGTCGGGCCGCGCTACTCCGACGCCCGCCTGATGGCGGTCGCCGAGGTCCTGGCGCCGGTCATCGACGCCGAGGGCCGGGAGGACCGCCCGGGCGCGGCCTGAGGCGCCGCCGCGGCGGATACCCGGGAGCGCCCCCGGACATCCGCCGCGCGGGCTCGAGGAACACGCCGGGAGGGGCACCGGCGGCGCGCGGCCTCGGCGCCGTTGCGCCCCGTGCCCCGGTCCGGCCGCGCGCGATGTGCGGAATCTCACAGGGCCGGCAACGCTGCCGCTTGACCAAAATCATGATGATCATCATGTTTGAGAACATGACAGACATCATGAATAGGCGATCCGGATGCCGATGATCACCGACCCCGTCTTCCTCGCTGCGCCCGGGCCCGGCGCTCCGGCCTGAAACCCGCCCGGCCGGGCCGCGCCCCGGCCGGACGCGCCGCACCGCCCGGCGACCACGCTCGTGCCGGCGGCGCGCATTGGTCGCACGGCCCTCCCGCGACCGAACTGAGGCGAGCGTCCCGCGCCGCGACCGCCCGGGCGACAGGGCCCGGCGTCGCTCGGGCCCGAATCCGGGCCGCCCATCCGGGCCGCCGGTACCGTCGGCGTCGCTGCGCCGGCCGAGGACGATCCAAGTCCGACGAGACCGCTGCTCCGTTCCGCACCGTCTCCGGACGCCACCCGTGAATCTTTCAGGAGACACACATGCGACTGAGATCGATCGGCCTCGCCGTCGTCGTCAACGCGCTCGTCGCGCTGCCTTTCGCGGTCCAGGGCCAGGGCTTGCCGCCGGGCGCCGCGGAGCGCGGCCACCGGGAGGCCACGTATTCCTGCATGCCCCAGGACGAGAACGGGCGCTCGCTCGCCAACCCGAACGTGCCGTTCATCTGCGATCAGGTCGACGCGTTCCGCAAGGATTGCGAGATGCAGATGAAGATGGGCAACACGCTCGCCATGGGCAGCCACTGCTTCGGCTGGGAGCCCCAGCACGTGCGCGGCGGGATGCCGGCGACGACGCAGCAGGCCGCCAAGGCGCCGCCCACGTCGGCCAAGGCGCCGCCCAGGTCGGCCAAGGCGCCGCCCGCGCCGCGGAGCGCCTACGCGAGCGGACGCCCGGAGCGGCACCGGCGGCGGTGAGCGCAGTCACGGCCCCGGCGCGGGGCTTGACGCCGCGCGGTCGGCGCGTCGGAATGAGCCGGCGGCCGCGTGGATGAACCCACCCCGACGCTTCCGCCGGTTCCATAACACAACTTATGCGAATCGCCGCTGTAGGCGCAAAGTTAAAGTGTCTCACTTGAGCCAAGTAGGAATGGCACACTCCCCTGTCCGACTCGGCATGGGAGGGCACCGCGGGATGAATGCCGAGGATCGAGCGCGGCTCGGCGCCGGGTCGCGGTTCCCCCAGCTGTGCCGAGCGGATCGGCGGACCCTGACGGCCGCCCGGGCGCGTGGCGAGCGACCGTCATACGGCTGCAACGGAGCGCCTGTTTGGGATGGGGCCGGGGCTCGAGGGTCGCGCACCCGCCCGGGAGGATCCGCCATGACCGGCACCGCGCTCGCCGCTCTCGCCTGCCTTGGGCTCACCGCCCTGAACCTCGCGAGCCTCGTCGTCGCGGCGCGGCGCCTCGGGCGGTCCTCCGCCGCGCCCGAGGACCCGGAGGCGGTGCCGGTCTCGGTGGTGCGGCCGCTCTGCGGGCTCGAGCGCTTCAGCGAGGAGACCCTGGCCTCGGGCTTTCGCCTGGCCTACCCGGACTACGAGATCGTCTTCTGCGTGGCCCGGGCCGGCGACCCGGTCGTGCCGCTCGTCCGGCGGCTGATGGCGGCGCACCCGGAGGTCGCCGCGCGGCTGGTCGTCGGCGACGAGCGCGTGAGCGGCAACCCGAAGCTGAACAACTGCGTTCGCGGCTGGGAGGCGGCGCGCCACGCCTGGATCGTGCTCGCCGATTCGAACGTGCTGATGCCGCCGGACTACATCCAGCGCCTGCGCGCCGCCTGGCGGCCCGGGACCGGCCTCGTCTGCTCCACGCCGGTCGGTGTGCGGCCCGAAAATTTCTGGGCCGAGGTCGAGTGCGCCTTCCTCAACACCCTCCAGGCGCGCTGGCAGTACGTCGGCGAGGCCCTCGGCCTCGGCTTCGCGCAGGGCAAGAGCATGCTCTGGCACCGGCCGTTCCTGGAGGCCGCCGGCGGCATCCGGGCGCTCGCCGCCGAGACGGCCGAGGACGCGGCGGCGACGAAGCTGGTGCGGGCGGCGGGCCTCAAGGTCCGGCTCGTCGCGGCGCCGTTCCCGCAGCCCCTCGGGCCCCGCCGGGCCGCCGAGGTCTGGGCGCGGCAGCTGCGTTGGGCGCGCCTGCGCCGCGTCACCTTCCCGCTGTTCTTCGCCCCCGAGATCGCCGCCGGCGCCGTGCTGCCGATGCTGGCGGCGGTCCCGGCGGCGGGCGGCGGCGCGGCCGGGTGGCTCGCCGCGCTCGCCACCGGGGCCGTCTGGTACGGGGCGGAGTGGCGACTCGCTGCGCGCAACGGCTGGCCCCGCTCCTGGCGCTGGCCCCTCGCCTGCCTGACCCGAGACCTGCTGGCGCTGCCCCTCTGGCTCGCCGCCTGGGTGGCCCGCGGCATCGTCTGGCGCGGCAACCCCATGGACATCCCGGCCCGGCCGCCCGGCCGCCTGCGCACCGGCACGACGGCGGCCTGAGGCCGGCCCGCGGTTTTACCGCTTGACGGCGGCCCGGCGCGGGATCACGCTCGCCCGGCTCCCGACCCGCGTCGGGCCGCTCCTCCGTCGAGACCACTCCGGGAGAGGGCCGCATCACCGGGTGGGGCACGACCAGGGAGGAAGGCATGACGCCACCGATGAGGCCGGCCGCGAGGACCGCCACGGTTCGCGTTCGGACCGAGGCGTAGCGGCACGCTCCACGAGCGGCAGGGCGGAAGCGGTCCTACGGGGCAGCGAAGCGACTCCGCGCGAGTGCGACTTCCGGCAACCACGAGCCCCACCTCGGCCGCTTCCGCCCGGGCTGCCCGCGTCGCGACGCGGGGACGACCCGGGCCGGGTGCGCGGCGCCCGACGCCCGCGACCGCGTCCCGACCGCCCCCGCGCCGCGCGGACGCCGGGGCCGCAGGCCCGCGACGGGCACTGGCACCGCGCCGGGCGCGCGCGGCCTACTCGATCCCGAGCTTCGCCCGCAGGAGCGCGTTGACCGCCGCCGGGTTGGCCTTGCCGCCCGTCGCCTTCATGGTCTGGCCGACGAACCAGCCGAGCAGCGTCGGCTTGGCCTTCGCCTGCGCCACCTTGTCGGGGTTAGCCGCGATGATCGCGTCCACCGCCGCCTCGATGGCGCCGGTGTCGGTGACCTGGCGCAGGCCCCGGCTCTCCACCAATGCGCGCGGGTCGCCGCCCTCGCTCCAGACGATCTCGAACACGTCCTTGGCGATCTTGCCCGAGATGGTGGCGTCGCCGATGAGGTCGATGATCGCGCCGAGCTGGTCGGCCGAGACCGGCGTGTCCTCGATGCCCCGGCCCTCCTTGTTGAGGCGGCCGAAGAGCTCGTTGATGACCCAGTTCGCCGCCGCCTTGCCGTCGCGGCCCCGCGCCACCGCCTCGAAGTAGTCGGCCGCGGCGCGCTCGGCCACCAGCACGGTGGCGTCGTAGGCCGAGAGGCCGAAATCCGCGATGAAGCGGGCCTTCTTGGCGTCGGGCAGCTCCGGCAGGCCGGCCGCGAGCGCGTCGACGTAGGCCTGGTCGAATTCCAGCGGCAGCAGGTCGGGGTCGGGGAAGTAGCGGTAATCGTGCGCCTCCTCCTTGGAGCGCATCGAGCGCGTCTCGCCCTTGCCCGGGTCGAACAGGCGCGTCTCCTGGTCGATGCGGCCGCCGTCCTCGATGATGGCGATCTGGCGCCGCGCCTCGGCCTCGATGGCCTGGCCGATGAAGCGGATCGAGTTGACGTTCTTGATCTCGCAGCGCGTGCCCAGGGGCCCGCCCGGCCGGCGCACCGACACGTTCACGTCGGCCCGCAGCGAGCCCTTCTCCATGTCGCCGTCGCAGGTGCCGAGGTAGCGCAGGATGGTGCGCAGCTTCGTCACGTAGGCCCTGGCCTCCTCCGACGAGCGCAGGTCCGGCCGCGACACGATCTCCATCAGGGCCACGCCCGAGCGGTTGAGGTCGACGAAGCTCAGGGACGGGTGCTGGTCGTGCAGCGACTTGCCGGCGTCCTGCTCCAGGTGCAGGCGCTCGATCCCGACCCGGATGCTCTCGCCGTCCGGCAGGTCCACGGTGACCTCGCCCTCGCCCACGATGGGGCTCTTGTACTGGCTGATCTGGTAGCCCTGCGGCAGGTCGGGGTAGAAGTAGTTCTTCCGGTCGAACACCGAGCGGTGGTTGATCGCGGCCTTCAGGCCGAGGCCCGTGCGCACCGCCTGCGCCACGCATTCCCGGTTGATCACCGGCAGCATGCCGGGCATCGCGGCGTCGACGAGGGAGACGTTGTTGTTGGGCTCCGCCCCGAAGGCGGTCGGGGCGCCGGAGAACAGCTTCGAGCGGCTGGTGACCTGGGCGTGGATCTCCATGCCGATCACGACCTCCCAGTCGCCCAGCCCGCCCGTGATCAGCTTCTTGGGGTTCTGGGGAGCGTTCATGGGATCGGGTCTCCGAGTGGCAGGCGCGGCCTCGCCGTTCCCGGCGGGAGACGGGTGCGTCCGGCCCAAGTAGGAAGGCGCCCCGGTCGGGGTCAAGCGCGTCAGGGCCGCGGCGCGATGGCCCGCCGGGCATTGTAGCCGATGATGGCCCAGATCAGCGCCGCCCCGGTGCGCACCGGGAAGAAGGTCGGCAGCTCCCGGCCGATCGGGGCCGGCCACGGCACGCCGAGGCCGGTCAGCACCCACGAGACCAGCACGGAGGCCACCAGGGCGATGATCGCCACGAGCACGACCTTGCCGAACTGGTCGGCTCGCCAGCCGAGGTAGAGCGCCACCCCGATCAGCACCGGGTCGAAGGCGGCCCAGATCCAGACCGACGGCGGGTAGTACGGGACGGTCGGGTGGTTCACGCCCACCACGCCCGCGGCAGCGCGACCCGCCCCGCCGCATCCTCGATCACCTGGCCGGCGGCGAACAGCGTCTCCTCGTCGAAGGGCCGGCCGATGAGCTGGAGCCCGAGCGGCAGGCCCTGCCGGTCGAGGCCCGCCGGCACCGCGATGCCGGGCAGCCCCGCCATGTTGACGGTCACCGTGAAGACGTCGTTGAGGTACATCTCCACCGGGTCGGCATCCGCCTTCTCGCCGACCCCGAACGCGGCCGAGGGCGTCGCCGGCGTCAGGATCGCGTCGACGCCGCCGGCATAGACCTCCTCGAAGTCGCGCTTGATCAGGGTGCGGATCTTCTGGGCCCGGACGTAGTAGGCGTCGTAGTAGCCGGCCGAGAGCACGTAGGTGCCGATCATGATCCGGCGCTTGACCTCGCGCCCGAAGCCGGCCGCGCGGGTCTGCTCGTACATCCCGACGATGTCGCGCCCCGGCACGCGCAGGCCGTAGCGCACGCCGTCGTAGCGGGCGAGGTTCGAGGAGGCCTCGGCCGGGGCCACGATGTAGTAGGCCGGCAGCGCGTAGCGGGTGTGCGGCAGGGAGACCTCGACCACCGCGGCGCCCGCGGCCCGGAGCCAGTCGGCGCCCTGCTGCCACAGCCGCTCGATCTCGGCCGGCATGCCCGCGACCCGGTACTCCTTGGGAATCCCGATGGTCAGGCCCCTCACCCCCCGGCCGACCGCCGCCTCGTAATCCGGCACCGGGTGGTCGGCGGAGGTGGTGTCCTTCGGGTCGTGGCCCGCCATCGAGGCGAGCAGGATCGCCGCGTCGCGCACCGTGCGGGCGATCGGGCCGGCCTGGTCGAGGGAGGACGCGAAGGCGACGATGCCCCAGCGCGAGCAGCGGCCGTAGGTCGGCTTGATGCCGACGGTGCCCGTGAAGGCGGCGGGCTGGCGGATCGAGCCGCCCGTGTCGGTGGCGGTGGCGCCGAGGCAGAGCCGGGCCGCGACCGCGGCCGCCGAGCCGCCCGAGGAGCCGCCCGGCACCAGCGGCGCCTCCGATCCCTCGCGGCGCCAGGGCGAGATCACGGGCCCGTAGGCGCTGGTCTCGTTCGACGAGCCCATGGCGAACTCGTCGAGGTTGAGCTTGCCCAGCATCACGGCGCCGTCCCGCCACAGGTTGTGGCTTACGGTCGACTCGTAGTGCGGCCGGAACCCCTCGAGGATCCGCGAGCCCGCCGTCGTCGCGACGTCGTGGGTGCAGAACAGGTCCTTGATGCCGAGCGGCAGGCCCTCGAGGGGGCGGGCGGCGCCCTGCGCGAGCTTCCGGTCGGCCACGTCCGCCATGGCGAGCGCCCGCTCGGGCGTCTCGAGCAGGTAGGCGTTGAGCGCGCGGGCCCGCGCCACGGCGTCGATGTGCGCCTGCGCGATCTCGCGGGCGGAGAACGCCTTCGCCCTCAGCCCGTCCCGGGCCTCGGCCAGGGTGAGGTCGTTCAGCTCTGCGGGCTTCGTGCTCACAATCCGTGTTCCCTGTCGCGGGCCTGCCGGCCGCGGGGTGCCGTCGTCGCCGCGAGGCCTACTCGACGACCTTCGGCACCAGAAAGTAGTTGTCCTCGGTCTGCGGCGCGTTGAACACGATCTCGCGGGCGTAGCCGCCATCGGTGATCGCGTCCTCGCGGGACTTCATCGCCATCGGGGTGACCGAGGTCATCGGCTCGACGCCCGAGACGTCGACGGCGCCGAGCTGCTCGACGAAGGACAGGATCGCGTTCAGCTCGTCCTGGAGCGGCGCCACCTCGTCGTCGCCGACCGCGATCCGCGCCAGATGCGCGATGCGGCGGACCGTCTGCGCGTCGACCGACATGGTGACCCCTGCGAGAGAGCGATGCGGCGCCCGAGCGGACGGCCGCCCGGCGCTATAGCACCGGCTTTCGCGGTGCCGCAACGGCCGGCCGCTGGGCGGGCCTGAGCCCGCGCCCGCGTCGGCGCGGGCTCAGGCGTGCAGCGCGGCGCGGCACGCCGCCGGCCGGCCGGTCCGCGCCGCGCCGCAAGGGTCGCGCAGCGCGATGGCGTGGGCGCTGGTGCTCGGCCACTCGATCAGGACCGCGCGGGGCCGCCAGTGCTTGTGGGCCGAGGTGCCGCCGACCCAGAGCACGGTCGCGGCGAGCGCCAGCATCAGCTTGTGCTTGCGCTCCATGCGCCGGGGCGCGGGCGCGGTCGCGAGCGGGATGACGACGCCGTTGCCCGCCCGCAGGGGATGAACGGCGCCCCGCTGCGGACGCGGGCCGGCCGGGGCCCGCCCGATGCCGACGACGGCGCCATCCGGCACCCGGGTGAGCGGGTGCGCCCGCGCGGCGCCCCGGCGCACCGGCGCCGGGCGAAGGGCGGCCGGGGCGCGGCCGATGCCGAGGAGCGCGCTCCCGGGCACCCGCTCCCGCCGCCGCGGGACCTCGGCCGGCGCCCGGGCCGCCGCGAACGTCCCGGCGGCCCGGGGCAGCGGGCCCCGGAGCGGGCTCAAGGCCCCGTCGAGGTCCAGCGTCATCCAGCCGCCCCGCCGGACGGGCCCGGGCGGACGCCACGTGGCTGCGAGCACGGGAGGCAGGATGGCGTCGGGCACGGCGACCTCGATCCGGTGAACGGCGGGTTAACGATTTGGTAGGCGGTTTAGCGGACCGCCGCCACGTCAACCTCTTGTTAACCCTAATCGCCGCCGAGGCCCGCTCCCCGCGCCGGGGCGCTCAGGAGATCGTGACGGGCGTCCCCTTGTGGGGGACGATCACCTGCACGCCGCTGCCCTCGAGGGCGGACACGAAGGCGTCGGCGGTCTGCCCGATGATCGGGAAGGAGCCGTAGTGGCAGGGGAAGACGGCCTTGGGCTGGAAGAACCGCCGCACCGCGAGGGCGGCGGTCTCCGGCCCCATGGTGAAGCGGTCGCCGATCGGCACCGTCAGCACGTCGGGCCGGTAGATCTCCTGGATCAGCGCCATGTCGCCGAAGATGTCGGTGTCGCCCATGTGGTAGACGGTCGGCTCGCCGGGCGCGCGCACCACGATCCCGTTCGGCAGGCCGAGCGGCACGGTGACGCCCGCCTCGCCCATCCCGGCCGAGTGGTCGGCCCGCACCAGGGTGACCCGGAACCCGCCGGCATCCACGGTCCCGCCGGTGTTCATCGGCTCGAAGGCCGTCAGGCCCTTGGACGCGAGCCACATGCACAGGTCGTAGTTGGTCACCACCGTGGCGCCCGTCTCGGCGGCGATCTCCAGGGTGTCGCCGACGTGGTCGCCGTGGCCGTGGCTGATCAGGATGTGGGTCGCGCCCGCGGTGGCCTGCCCGCGGTCGCCCCCCGCGAAGGCTGGGTTGCCGCTGAAGAACGGATCGATCAACACGTGGGCTGAACCGAAGTCGAGGCGGAAGGTCGAATGGCCGAACCAGGTGATGCGCATCGGGGTGTCTCCGGAGCGGGGCTCGTTCCGCGGGGGCTCCCCCGCGTCGCGGGGGCGAGCGGGACCCGGGCGGGGAACGCCGGGCGGGCGGCGCCGGGCTGCCCCCGCGCCGCCCGCCCCGGCGAGCCTTACCTATGGCGCGGGGTGCGCCCGTGAACCGGGAGGACGTCGCCGCCTTCGCGGCGCAGTCGCGCGGCGGCGCCCGGCTGCTCGGGCTCGACCTCGGCACGAAGACGATCGGCCTCGCGCTCTCCGACGTCGAGCGCCGGATCGCCTCGCCGCTGGAGACCATCCGGCGCGTGAAGTTCACCCCGGATGCCGCGGCCCTCGCGGCGATCGCCGGCCGCCACGCCGTCGGCGGCCTCGTGGTCGGGCTGCCCCTCAACATGGACGGCAGCGAGGGGCCGCGCTCCCAGTCGACCCGGGCCTTCGTGCGCAACCTCAGGCCCCTCCTGGCGCTGCCGGTGCTGTTCTGGGACGAGCGCCTCTCGACGGCCGCCGTCACCCGCACCCTCATCGAGGCCGATGCCTCGCGGGCCCGCCGCGGCGTGCTCGTCGACAAGCTCGCCGCCGCCTACATCCTGCAGGGCTGCCTGGAGGCGCTCGGGCGGCTGGAGGCGGGCTGAGGCGCGCCCGTCCGCTTCGGCAGGCCGGCGAGGCGCACGGCCGGCGAGGCCCAGATCACCCCGGCCTGCACCAGGAAGAGCGCGACGGCGAGGAGCAGGCAGGCCTCGGCCCCGGCGAGCCCGCCGACGAGCGCCGCGACCGCCGCGCCCACGGGCCGCGCGCCCTGGGTCATGACGCTCAGGGCCGTGACCCGCCCGAGGAGGCGCGGCGGCGTCACCGCCTGGCGCAGCGTGGTGGTGCTGATCACCCAGAGGATCGGTCCCGCCCCGAGCAGGAACAGGCTCGCCCCCGCGAGGGCCGGGCTCGGCAGCCGGATCGTCAGCGCCATGACGAGCGCGGCGGCGAGCCCCGCGACCGGGCCGGTGCCGACCACGATCCCGAACGGCAGGCGGCGCAGGATCGCGGGCGCGAGGAGCGCGCCCGCCATCATGCCGAGGCCGTAGAGCCCGAGGATCAGCCCGAGCCCGGTGGCGCCGAGGGCGAGGTGGCGCGCCGCGTAGGGCACGAAGACCGTGAGCAGCAGGAAGAAGGCGGTGTTGAACACGCCCTGCGTCACCAGCACCGGCCGCAGCAGCGGGTGCCGGAGCGCGAAGGCGGCCCCCTCGCGGACCTCGCGCCAGGGATGCCGGCGGGCCACGGCCGGCCGGGCCGGCTCCCGGATGCCGACGAGGAGCACGGCGGCGGCGAGCGACAGCCCGGCCGCCAGCCCGAAGGCCGGCACCGCCCCGGCCGCGCCCACGAGGGCGCCGCCGAGGGCCGGGCCGCCCGCGAAGGCGAGCGTCCGCGCGAGCTCGATCCGGGCGTTGGCGGTGCCGAGGCGCGACGGCGGCACCAGGGCCGGCACCAGGGCCGGCGCCGCGACGCTGAACACCACGGTGGCGCACGCGCAGGCGAACCCGAGCCCGGCGAGGAGCGGCCCGGTGAGGGTGCCGGCCGCGCCGAGCGCCAGGATGGCCAGGAGGGCGAGTGCCCGCGCGGCTTCCGCGCCGATCATGAGGGCGCGGCGCGGCAGCCGGTCGGCCAGCACGCCGGCCGGGAGCGCGACGAGCAGGAAGGGCAGCGTCAGGGCGGTCTGGAGCAGGCCCGCCCCGCCCTCCCCGGCGCCGAGCGCGAGCACCGCGACGATCGGGATCGCCGACAGCGCCACCTGCTCGGCGGATTGCGCGACGAGGTTCGACCAGGCGAGCCGGCGGAACGGGGCGGGGAGCGAGGAGGGGCGCATCGGGGCGTCTCGGGCGGCCGCGCGGGGGCCGGTCCGCCACCCTGCGCGGGCGCCCGCGTCCCCCGAAACCCGGTTCTTGCGCGCGAAACCCGGGCCCGCCTCGGCGCTGCAAGCCCCCGGGATCCGCCCCCCCTCGCCCGCCCTACCCGCGCCGGGCGTCCACCACGGAGGTCGCGGCCCGGAACGCCGCGTCGGCGTCGAGCTCCGTGGTGTCGATCACCACGGCGTCCTGCGCCACGCGCAGGGGCGCGGCGTCGCGGTCCGCGTCGCGGGCGTCGCGGCGCACGATGTCGGCCAGGACCGCCTCGAAGGTCGCCGTCTCGCCCCGGCCGCCGAGCTCGCGGTGGCGCCGCCGGGCGCGCTCCTCCGCGGAGGCGGTCACGAACAGCTTCACGGCCGCGCCCGGGCAGACCACCGTGCCGATGTCGCGCCCGTCGAGCACGGCGCCCTCCGGGGCCCCCGCGAAGCGGCGCTGCCAGTCGAGGAGCGCGGCGCGCACCGCCGGGATCGCCGAGACGATCGAGGCCGCATCGCCCATGGCGCGCTCCCGCAGGCGGGGATCGCCGAGCGCCTCGGCGCGCAGGGCGCGCGCCGCCGCGGCGGCGGCCTCCGGGTCGGGGAGCTTCCGGTCGGTGTCGAGGAGCGCCAGGGCCACCGCCCGGTAGAGCAGGCCGGTGTCGAGGTGGGGCAGCCCGTAATGGATGGCGAGGCGCTTGGCGAGCGTGCCCTTGCCGGAGGCCGCCGGTCCGTCGATCGCAATGATCATCGCGTCTCTCACATCCTCGGGCCCGACCGCGTCCGCGCTCAGAACGGTCGTCCGTACGGCGGCGTGGACCGTCACGGCGCGAAGGCTCCGCCGAGCGCCCGCATGGCGGGCAGGAAGGTCGGGAAGCTCGTGGCGATCATCGCCCCGTCGTCGACCGTCACGGGCGCGCGCGCGGCGAGGCCCATCACCAGGAACGCCATGGCGATGCGGTGGTCGAGATGCGTCGCCACCGTGCCGCCCCCCGCCGGCGCCGTGCCGTCGCCGTGGACGAGGAGGTCGTCGCCCTCGACCGCGTGGGCGACGCCGTTCCCGGCGAGGCCGGCCGCCACGGCCGCGAGGCGGTCGGATTCCTTCACCCGCAATTCGTGCAGGCCGCGCATCCGGGTCGTGCCCTCCGCGAAGGCCGCCGCCACCGCGAGCACCGGGTACTCGTCGATCATCGCGGGCGCGCGCTCGGGCGGGACGTCGACGCCCCTGAGGCGGCTCGCGCGCACCCGCAAGTCGGCCACGGTCTCGCCGCCCTCGTCGCGCTCGCGCAGGGCCGCGATGTCGGCCCCCATCTCCAGGAGCGTGGTCAGGAGACCGGTGCGCAGCGGGTTCATCATCACCCCCTCGATCACCACCTCCGAGCCCGGGACCAGCAGGGCCGCGACCAGCGGGAAGGCGGCCGAGGACGGGTCGGCCGGCACCACCACGTCGGCGGCCCGCAGGGTCGGCTGGCCGGTGAGCGCGACGCGCCGGCCGTGGCCGCCGGGGCCGTGCGCCTCGACCGCGACCTCGGCGCCGAACAGGCGCAGCATCCGCTCGGTGTGGTCGCGGGTCGCCGCCGCCTCGATCACCGTCGTGGTGCCGGGCGCGTTGAGACCGGCGAGCAGCACCGCCGACTTCACCTGCGCGGAGGCGACCGGGGATTCGTAGGTGATCGGCACCGTCTCGCGCGGGCCGCGCAGCGTCAGCGGCACCCGGCCTCCCTCGGCCAGCGCCTCGACGCGCACGCCCATCAGCTCCAGGGGATCGAGGATGCGGCGCATCGGCCGCTTGCGCAGGGAGGCGTCGCCGTCGAAGGTCGCGGTGATCGGGTGGCTGCCGGCCACGCCCATCATCAGGCGCGCGCCGGTGCCGGCATTGCCGAAGTCGAGCACGTCCGCCGGGTCGCCGAGGCCGCCGATCCCGACTCCGCGCACCCGCCAGCGCCCCTCGCCGTCCCGGTCGATCCCGGCGCCGAGCGCCCGGGCGGCGGCGGCGGTGCGCAGGACGTCGTCGCCCTCGAGCAGGCCCTCGATCCGGGTCTCGCCGAGGCTCAGGAGGCCGAGGATCATCGCCCGGTGCGAGATCGACTTGTCGCCCGGCGGCCGCAGGGCGCCCCGCAGGGCCGCCCCGCTCCGGGCGGTGATCGGGGACGGAGGGGAAGCGTGCGACACGGGCGGCCTGACTGCTATTCTGGGGTTGCGGCACGGGCGGCCGGGTCGTTAGCACGGGCACGCCCCGGCGTCATCCGCCGGCCTCCGGGCCGGCCGGGACGCCCGCGCCGGGCGCCGTCCCCGCGCGGGCGCCCGCGCGTATTTGACAGCGGTGGCGCCCGCGACTAACCGGGCGCTTTCCTGACATCGAAGGGACGTTCCTACCGTGGCCAGACCGGAACTCGGCTTGAAGCGCCAGTGCATGAGCTGCGGCGCCAAGTTCTACGACCTCAGCCGGGACCCGGCCGTGTGCCCGAAATGCGGCACCGTCTACCAGGTCGCCGCCCTCACGACGACGCGCGTCCCCGCCCCCGAGGTCGCCAACCGGCCGGCGCGGGAAGAGGAGACGGAGGAGGAGGCCGGCGCTCCCGAGATGGTCTCCCTCGACGAGGTCGAGGCCGCCGAGGAGGAGGCCGACGTCTCCGCGGACGACGATGCCGACGTGGTCACCGCCGGCCGGGACGACGACACCTTCCTGGAGGAGGACGAGGAGAGCGGCGACGACGTCTCGGACTTCATCGACGGCGACATCGAGAGCGACGAGGAATCGTGACCCGGACCCGAGGCGCCGCGCTCGCGCGGAGCGCCCGGGCTTCGCACTAAGGCCTTGCCAGCGCAGGGCGATCCGGCGCCGTCGTGAAAACTTCGCAGAAAGCCCGCCGCGGGGCTTGTCTCGGGAGCGGCGCCCTCATATACACCCGCTCACCGGCGGCGCCCCTCCCCCAGGAGGGCGGTGACCGGGCTCGCGGCGACCCCAAGCGCCGCGGTGGATGTGGGGCCATAGCTCAGTTGGGAGAGCGCTTGAATGGCATTCAAGAGGTCGGCGGTTCGATTCCGCCTGGCTCCACCACCCGACCTCCCGGACCCGGTCCGGACATGCAGGGCCGCAGCGAGCGGCCTTTTTTATGCGAGACCACGCGGACGATCCCAGCCGCCGCGGACGATGATGGGGCCATAGCTCAGTTGGGAGAGCGCTTGAATGGCATTCAAGAGGTCGGCGGTTCGATTCCGCCTGGCTCCACCAGTCGCCTCGCGCGCGATCCCCCACACCAATCCGGTCGCCTGGCCCGCCCGCTGACGCCCCACCCCGCGGCCGCGACTCCGCCACGGCATCGCCGCGCCGCGGGCGCCCGCGCCGCTCCGCGAGGCCCGGCGCGGGCCGGCGGCCTGCCGGCGCCCCGCATCGTCCGCGGGACCGCTCTCCCGGGGCCGCCGGACCCGGTCCGGGGTGTCCGGGATCCGGCCCGCGTGCTCGCAGGCGGCGCCGTCCAAGATCCGGGCCGATGCTCCAGTCGCGCTTCCCTCACCTCCGGCGGGCGATACACGCACGGTGCGGCAGGATTATTGGCAAGCTTGGCTGGAGCGGTCGCGCGCGACACGCGTGATTTGCAGGTCAAGGCGCGGCTGCGGATGCTCTGCATGCTTCTACTGTGCTGAGACTGATCCCATCATATCCGCTACTCGCGGAGCGGTGCAGACACTCCGGCGCCATCTTCGCCTGTAACTCTGGGTGAGAAACGGCTGTACATCAAACTTACCTTTGGTAAGATAGCGTCTCACGGGCACGAATCCGAGGGGGACGCGATGTTGTCGGATGCGCAATGGACCGTGCTGGTGCCGTTGCTCGAAGTCTGCCGACCGCGCGGCAAGACGCAGCCGCACGATCTCCGGCGGACGGTCAACGCCATCCTCTGGCGGCACTGGCACGACACGAACTGGCGATCGGTGCCGGAGCAGTTCGGGCCGTGGTGGATGGCGGCCCAGACCTTCATCCGCTGGTCGCGGCTGGGCGTGTGGGACCAGCTCCTGGCCCACCTGGTCGCGCATTTCGAGGACGAGGGGCTGCCGATCCCGATCGTGGACCACGACGAGTTCGCCTTCGGAGGGGCCCGCAAGAAGGACCTCCAGCACAGCGAGCAGCAGGTCCGTCAGGTGGCCAACATGCTGCTCAGCCTGCAGCGGGAGGCCGCCGTGGCCTGACCGCCGCGGCGAGCCGGGCCGCGTCGGCCGGGATGCCGACGCGGCCCGGGCAGACCTGCCGGCCCTCGCGCCGGGCGTGACACCACCCGACGCGCCGTGCGACGCTGAACGGGGCGGAGGTCGGGTCGTGACGCAGCATATCGGCATCGTCGGCTGCTCCGCCGAGGGGGCGGCGCTCTGCTACCGGACCGTGTGCGCCGAGGGCGCGGCCTTCCTCGGGCCGCACGGGCACCCGGAGGTGTCGCTGCACACCCACGCCCTCGCCGCGTACGTCCGGCACCTCGAGGCCGGGGACTGGGCGGGCGTCGGCGCGCTCATGCTGTCCTCGGCCGAGAAGCTCGCAGCGGCCGGAGCGGATTTCCTGGTCTGCCCCGACAACACGATCCATCAGGCCATGGCGTACGTCGTCCCGGCCTCCCCCCGTCCCTGGCTGCACATCGCCGAGGTCGTGGCCGAGGAGGCGGTGCGGCGGGGCTGGCGCCGCCTCGGCCTCACCGGAACCCGCTGGCTCGTCGACGGCCCGGTCTATCCCGGGGCGCTGGCGGCGCGCGGGCTCGCCTGCGTGCGGCCCGAGCCCGCGGAGCGGGACGCCATCGACCGCATCATCATGGAGGAACTCGTCCTCGGCCGCCTCACCCCGGAGGCGGAGGCGGTGTTCCAGGCGGTCATGGAGCGGATGAGGCGCGCGGGCTGCGACGCCGTGATCCTCGGCTGCACCGAGATCCCGCTCCTCATGAGCGACGCGAACGCGCCGCTGCCGACCCTGGACTCGACCCGGCTGCTCGCCCGGGCGGCGCTGGCCCGGGCTGTCGCGGGCGGGCGCGAGGGCGCCCGGGGCTGAGCGCCGCCCCGCCCTACTCGGCGGCCTGGCGCAGGTCCCGCCGGTCCTCGATCCGCGCCACCTCGGGCGCCGCGGGCGCCTCCGGGTTCTCGCCCGAGAGGAAGGAGGCCAGCTTGTCGAGGTAGATGTAGATCACCGGGGTCGTGAACAGGGTGAGCACCTGGCTCACCGCGAGGCCGCCCACCATGGCGTAGCCGAGCGGCTGGCGGATCTCCGAGCCCGTGCCGGTGCCGAACATCAGCGGGATGCCGCCGAGCAGCGCCGCCATGGTGGTCATGAGGATCGGGCGGAAGCGCAGCAGGGCCGCCCGCCGGATCGCCTCCTCGGGGCCGATTTGCTCGGTGCGCTCCGCCACGATCGCGAAGTCGACCAGCATGATGCCGTTCTTCTTCACGATGCCGATGAGCAGGATGACGCCGATGAGCGCGATCAGGCTGAAATCGTAGCCGAACCACAGGAGCATCGCGAGGGCGCCGACGCCCGCCGAGGGCAGGGTCGACAGGATGGTGAGCGGGTGGATGTAGCTCTCGTAGAGCACGCCCAGGATCAGGTAGACCACCACCAGGGCGGCCAGGATCAGGAGCGGCACCGTCGAGAGCGATTGCTGGAACGCCTGCGCGGTGCCCTGGAAGCCGGTCGCCAGGGTCAGCGGCACCCGCATGTCGCGGTTCGCCCGCTCGATCGCGTCGGTCGCCTGCCCGAGCGCCACGTTCGGCGCCAGGTTGAAGCTGATCGTCACCGACGGGAACTGGCCCTGGTGGCTGATCGAGAGCGGGCGCACCGGCTCGGTGCTCCAGGTCGCGAAGGCCGCGAGCGGCACCTGGCCCCCCGTCGTCGGCGACTTCACGTAGATGTTGCGCAGGGTGTCGGGCGAGCCCTGGAGAGCCGGCAGGATCTCCATGACGACGTGGTAGCTGTTGAGCTGGGTGAAGTACTGGGCGATCTGGCGCTGCCCGATCGCGTCGTAGAGCGTGTCGTCGATGAGCTGGGGCGTGATGCCGTACCGGGAGGCCGCGTCGCGGTTGATCGCGAGGGTGAGCGTGGTGCCGCTGGTCTGCTGGTCGGTGGCGACGTCGCGCAGTTCGGGCAGCGTCTTGAGCCGCTCCAGGAGGCGCGGCGCCCAGGTGTTGAGCTCGTCGAGGTTCGGGTCCTGGAGCGTGTACTCGAACTGCGTGCGCGAGGAGCGCCCGCCGGTGCGCACGTCCTGCGAGGCCTGGAGGAAGACCCGCACGCCCGCGAGCCGGTCGAGCTTCGGCCGCAGCCGGCCGATGATCTGGAACGCGTCGGCGCGGCGCTCGTCCCGCGGCTTCAGGGTGATGAACATGCGGCCGCTGTTGAGGGCTTGGCCGCTGCCGCCGATCGACATCGCGACGCTGGCGATGTCCGGGTCGGCCTGGATCACGGCGCCGACCGCCTCCTGGCGCGCCTGCATGGCGGCGAACGAGATGTCCTGCCCGCCCTCGGTGATGCCGACGATGAGCCCGGTATCCTGCTGCGGGAAGAACCCCTTGGGGATGATCACGAACAGGTAGCCGGTGAGCACCACGGTGCCCAGGAAGGTGAGGAGCGTGAGGAAGCGGTGGCGCAGGGCTGCGTCGAGGGCGCGCTCGTAGCCGTGCAGCAGCGCCTCGAAGGCCCGCTCGCTCAGGACGTAGAGCCGGCCGTGCCGCTCCGCCCCGTGGGGCTTGAGGAAGCGCGAGGCCATCATGGGGGTCAGCGACAGGGCCACGAAGGCCGAGACCGCGATGGTCATCGACAGCACCACGGCGAACTCGCGAAACAGCCGCCCGATGATGCCGCCCATGAGGAGGAGCGGGATCAGCACGGCGATGAGCGAGATGCTGATCGACACGATGGTGAAGCCGATCTCGCCGGCGCCCTTGAGCGCCGCCTCCATGGGCTGCATCCCCTCCTCGACGTAGCGGGCGATGTTCTCGAGCACCACGATGGCGTCGTCGACCACGAAGCCGACCGCGATGGTGAGCGCCATCAGGGACAGGTTGTCGAGGGTGTAGCCGGCCATCCACATCAGCGCGCAGGCGCCGAGCAGCGCCAGCGGCACCGTGATGCTCGGGATGATCGTCGCCCAGACGCTGCGCAGGAACACGAAGATCACCGCCACCACGAGCGCGATGGTGAGCAGCAGGGTGAACTGCACGTCCTCCACGGAGGCGCGGATGGTCTGGGTGCGGTCGCTCAGGGTCTCGATCACGATGCCGGCCGGCAGGGCCGCGGTGATGCGCGGCAGCTCGGCCTTGATCCGGTCCACCGTGTCGATGACGTTGGCGCCCGGCTGCTTGAAGATCACCAGGAACACGCCGCGCCGGCCGTTCGCCCAGGCCGCCTGCTTGGCGTCCTCGGGGCCCGCCACCGCCGCGCCGATGTCCCGCACCCGCAGGGGCGCCCCGTTGCGGTAGGCGATGATGACGTCGTTCCAGTCCTTCGCGGCGGTGAGCTGGTCGTTGGCGTAGACCGTGTAGCTGCGCGTGCCGCCGTCGAAGTTGCCCTTCGGGTTGTTGACCGTCGTCAGCGAGAGCTGGGTGCGGACGTCCTCCAGCGACAGGTCCTTGGCGACGAGCTTGGCCGGATCGATCTGGATGCGCACCGCCGGCTTCTGCTGCCCGCCGATCAGCACCTGGGCGACGCCCGAGACCTGGCTGATGCGCTGGGCGAGCTGCACGTCGGCGGCGTCGTCGACCTCCGTCAGCGGCAGGGTGTCGGAGGTGGCCGAGAGCAGCAGGATCGGCGAGTCGGCCGGGTTCACCTTGCGGTAGGTCGGCGGGCTCGGCAGGGATTTGGGCAGCTGCCCGCCGGCGGCGTTGATGGCCGCCTGGACGTCGTTGGCGGCGGCGTCGATGTTGCGGGAGAGATCGAACTGCACCGTGATCGACGAGATCCCGAGGGCGCTCGTCGAGGTCATCTGGCTCACGCCGGGGATCTGCGAGAATTGCCGCTCGAGCGGCTGGGCCACCGAGGACGCCATGGTCTCGGGGCTGCCGCCGGGCAGCTGCGCGGTGACCTGGATGGTCGGGAAATCCACCTGCGGCAGCGGCGCGACGCCGAGGAGCGGGTAGGCCACGATCCCGACGAACAGGATCCCGGCCATGATCAGCGACGTGGCGATGGGAAACCGGATGAAGTAGCCCGAGATGCCGGCCCGCATGTCAGCGCATCCCGTCCCTGGCGCCCGGCTCGCCGGGCCCCTGCGCCTGCGCCAGCTCGGCGCCGCCGCCCGGCCGCACCTCGGCCACCCGCGAGCCCTCCTGCACCCGGGACTGGCCCTGCCACACCACCGTCTCGCCCGGCGACAGGCCCTTCAGCACCACCGTGCGCCCGTCGGTGGAGCGGCCGACCGCGACCGGCTGGGCGTGGGCCTTCTTCTCCCCGTCGACCACGAAGGCGTAGAGCCCGTTCGGCCCGTGCTGCACCACGTCGTCCGGGACGATGACGGCCTCCGGGATCGTGCCGGTCCGCATCCGGGTCGAGACCGAGAGCCCCGGCCAGAGGGCGTGGTCCTTGTTGGCGAAGGAGGCCTTGAGCCGGATCGTCCCGGTGGCGGTGTCGACCTGGTTGTTGACGAGGTCGAGCCGGCCCTCCGAGAGCCGGGTCATCCCGTCGGTGCTCCAGGCCTCGACCGGCACCGGGCCGGCGGCCAGCGCCTTGGCGATCTCGCGCAGCTGATCCTCCGGGGCGGTGTAGACCACGAAGATCGGCTCGACCTGCGTGATGGTGACGATGGCGGTCTGCTGCGCGGCGTTGACGATGTTGCCGACGTCGATGAGCCGGAAGCCCGTGACGCCGTCGATCGGCGCCAGGATGGTCGCGTAGGAGAGCTGCGTCGTGGCGTTGTCGATGGCGGCCTGGTCGGAGGCGATCTGCGCGGTGAGCTGGCTCACCGTCGCTCCTTGCGTCTCGGTCTGCTGGCGCGAGGCGTAGTCCCCGAGCTTGGTGTAGCGCTCGAGGTCGGCCCGGGCGTTCTTCAGGTTGGCCTCGTCCTGGGTCTTCTTCGCCCGGGCCTGGTCGAGGGCGGCCTGGTAGGGGCGCGGGTCGACCTGGACCAGGAGGTCGCCCTTGCGCACCACCTGCCCCTCCCGGAAGGCGACCTTCAGGATCTCGCCGTCGACCCGGGTGCGCACCTGCACGGTGTTGTAGGCCTGGACCGTGCCGAGGCTGCCGAGCACCAGAGCGAACGGCCCCTGCTCCACCTGCGCCAGGCTCACCGGCACGGGGGCCGGCGCCCTGGCGGCGGCGGCGGGCTTCGCGCCGGCCTCGTGGGTCCGCTGCCAGCCGTAATACCCGCCGCCGGCCAGCACGGCCGCGACAAGCAACCAACCGCCGCGCCGGCGCTTTCGCGGGCCTGCGCTCTGTCCTGAACTCATCGGTCGCGCGCTTCCATCGATCCGGGCGCCGGTCCTTCCTGTCCCCTCGGCCGCCCGAGCGGCCGGATGCGGGCACGGCGCAGCTCCCGGTATTTCACCCTCATGTTTCCGCATTGTTGGCGACGCGTGCGTCTTTTGTCCGCGGCGCGACCGGGGGCGGGATCCCGCGGGGTCTCTGCCGCGCTACTATCCGGGCGGCGCCGCCCGCGACCGGGGCCGGGTGCCGGGAGGAGACAACCGCGATGATGCACCCCGTCCGCGCCGGCTTGGCCGGCCTCGCCCTCACCGGGGCCTTGAGCCTCGGGGGGCCTTCCGCCGCCCGGGCCGAGACCCAGGCCTTCGCGGCGCCCCTCGCCGGCACCAGCGAGGTGCCGCCCAACGCCAGCCCCGCCAGGGGCGAGGTGAGGGCCACCTACGACACCGCCACCCGCGCGCTGTCGTGGAGCGGCACCTACGCGGGCCTGACCGGGCCGGCGACCGCGGCCCACTTCCACGGCCCGGCCGAGCCCGGCAAGAACGCCGGCGTGATGGTGCCGGCGCCGGCCGCCCAAAGCCCCTTCACGGGCTCCGCCACGCTGACGGAGGCGCAGGCCGCCGAGCTGGCCGGCGGGCGGGTCTACTTCAACGTCCACACCGCCGCGAACCCGGGCGGCGAGATCCGCGGGCAGATGGTGAAGGCGCCCTGAGGCGGGCGCGGCCGGGCGGCCCCGGCCGGCCGCCCGGCCCGATCCCGGGACGGCGCGGGCGGTCGCCGTCACCCCATCGCGTCGGCCTTGCTGATCAGCGCCTCGGCCATCCGGATCGACGCGATGTCGATGAGCCGCCCGTCGAGGGAGACGGCCCCGCGGCCGGCCCTGGCCGCCTCCTCCATGGCGGCCAGGATGCGGCGCGCCTTGGTGACCTCGGCCTCGCTCGGCGTGAACACCGCGTTGGCGAGCTCGACCTGCGAGGGGTGGATCGCCCACTTGCCCTCGAAGCCGAGCGCCGCGCAGCGCCGGGCCGCCGCCCGGAACCCGTCCGGATCGCTGAAGTCGCCGAACGGGCCGTCGATCGGCCGCAGGCCGTAGGCGCGGCAGGCCACGAGCATCCGGTTCTGGGCAAAGAGCCACGGGTCGCCCCAGTGGGTCTGGCGCCGGCCGTCCTCGTCCGTGTCGGTCAGGACCGCGTAGTCCGGGTTGACGCCCCCGATCACCGTGGAGCGGGCCCGGGTCGAGGCTGCGTAGTCGGCGACGCCGAAGGACATCGCCTCCAGGCGCCTCGAGGATTGCGCGATGGCCTCCACGTTGGCCATGCCGAGCGCCGTCTCGATCAAGACCTCGAAGCCGAGCCGCTTCTCGCGCTTCTTCGCCTGCTCGATCTGCGTCACCAGCACGTCGAGGGCGTAGACGTCCGCCGGCACCCCGACCTTCGGGATCAGGATCATGTCGAGGCGCGGGCAGGCCTCCACGATGTCGACCACGTCCCGGTACATGTAGTGGGTGTCGAGGCCGTTGATGCGGATCATCATGGTCTTCGACCCCCAGTCGATCTCGTTGAGGGCCTGGACGATGTTCCGGCGCGCCTGCTCCTTGTCGTCCGGGGCGACGGCGTCCTCGAGGTCGAGGAAGACCACGTCCGCGGCGGACTGGGCCGACTTCTCCATGAAGGTCGGGTTCGAGCCCGGCACCGCGAGCTCGGAGCGGTGCAGGCGGGGCGTGGCCTGCTGGATCAGGGTGAAGCTCATCGGGTCGTTCCTCCTCGTTGCGCGAGCCCGCGCGGGCCCAGACGCGGCAGGCGACGGTGCGGCCGGGCTCTCGGGGCGGCAAGCGGCCTCACCCCGTCGCCCCGAACCCGACCGCCACGCAGTTGATCGACAGGAGCAGCGCCGATTTCAGCGCCTCGCGCTCCTCCGGGTCCGCCTCGCCGCGGAAGCGGCGCAGCAGCTCCACCTGCTCGCGGCCGACCTGGTCGAGCACGGGCAGCCGCTCCGCCAGCCGGCCCCGGTATTGCGGGAAGCGCTCCGCCACCGCGGGATCCCCGCTGACGGCCGTCACCATGGCGCAGGTCAGCCGGTACTCGGCCTCGATCATCGCGAAGATCGCCCCCCGCGCCGCCTCGTCCGGGCACAGGGAGGCGTAGTCCGCGGCGATCGCGAGGTCGACGGTGAGCAGGGTCTTCTCGACCTCGTCGAGGATCAGCCGGAACAGGCGCGACTCCGCGAACATCCGCCGCAGCAGGGCGGCCCCGCCCTCCCCGCGCACGTCGAGGAAGCTCTCGAGGCCGCTGCCGACCCCGTACCAGCCGGTGATGCCGTGGCGGTTCTGCGTCCAGGCGAACACCCACGGGATCGCCCGCAGGTCGGCGAGGCTGCGGGCCCCGAAGCGCCGGGCCGGCCGCGAGCCGATGTTGAGGAGCGCGATCTCGTCGAGGGGGCTCGCGGCGCCGAAATACGTCACGAGGTCGGGATGCGCGAGGAGCTTGGCGTAGGCCGCCCGCGAGGCGCCCGACAGGGCCTCGAGGGCGTCGTCGAACTCGGGCGGCGCCGGCGCCCGCCCGCCGTCGAGGGCGTGGGCGAGGACCGAGGAGGCGAGCAGCTCCATCTGGTAGGCGGCGGTGCCGCGGTTGGCGTACTTGAACGACACCACCTCGCCCTGCTCGGTGGTCCGGAAGCGGCCGCGGATCGAGCCGGGGGGCTGGGCCGCGATGGCCCGGGCGGTGGGCGCGCCGCCCCGGCTGACCGAGCCGCCCCGGCCGTGGAAGAACGCGATCGGCACGCCCGCCTCCTCGCCGATCCGGGTCAGCTTCGCCTGCGCCTTCGCGAGCTCCCAGTTCGCGGCGACGAACCCGCCGTCCTTGTTCGAATCCGAGTAGCCGATCATCACCTCCTGCACCCCGCCCTGCTGGCGGGTGGAGCGGCGCACCACCGGGATCCGGAGCAGCGCCCGCATGATCGCCGGGGCCGCGCGCAGGTCGTCGATGGTCTCGAACAGCGGCACGATCGGCAGCGGGCAGACCTCGATGCCGGCGGCGTCGAGGAACAGGCCGCCCGTCTTGGCGAGGAGGTAGGCGCCCAGGATGTCCGGCACCGCGTGGGTCATCGACAGCACGAAGGCGCCGAACGCTTCCCGGTCGAGCCGGGTGCGCATCTCGGCCACGAGCCGGAAGGTGTCGAGGGTCTCGCGCGCCTCCTCGGGCAGGCCCGCGAGGTCCGGCGGGCCCTCGAGGGGCCGCGCCAGCTCCGCCTCGAGCCAGGCCGTCCAGGCCGGCGCGGCGACGTCGGGCGGCTCGCCGGCATTCCCGCGCCGCCAGAGCGCCTGGAGCGCCCGGGTGGTGCGGGTGGTGTTCTCGCGGATGTCGAGGCGCACCGTGGAGAAGCGGAAGATCTCCACCATCCGGCGCACCGGCCGCACCATGTCGTCGGCGAGGGAGGGGCAGCGCGCCTCGGCGAGCCCCTGCTCGAGGACGCGCAGGTCGTCGATGAGCGCGTCCGCGTCGGCGTAGCCGGGGCCGCCGGCCCCGCTTTCGTCGCGGGCCGCGTCGAGGGCCGCCAGGGTGGCGTCGAGCCGGCGCTGCACGCAGGTGAGGAACTGGCGGTAGGCCTCGCCGGGGTTGCGCCGCCGGATCGCCTCGGCGTCGTCCCGGGCGGCGAGCCGCGCCGCGAGGGCGGCCCGGAAGGCGGTCGGCACCGGCAGCGCGCGCTCGCTGATCGACAGGGTGCGGCCGAGGGCCGTGACGGCGTCGCGGTAGCGCGCCAGGCTGGCCCGGGCGTTGCGGCGCAGGGTCCGGCGGGTCACCTCGGCGGTGACGAAGGGGTTGCCGTCCCGGTCGCCGCCGATCCAGGAGCCGAACTGGAAGAAGGCCGGCACCGCGAAGCTGGCGCCCGGATAGGCGGCCCGCAGGGAGTCCTCGAGCGAGACCAGCACCTCGGGCAGCATCTCGAACAGGGTCTCGTCGAAGAAGTGCAGGCCCCAGGCCACCTCGCGGGCGACGGTCGGCTTCTCGAGCTGCAGCTCGCCCGTCATCCAGACCAGCTCGATCTGGTCGCGCAGGTCGTCCATCAGGGTGTGGCGCTCGCGCTCGGTCCAGCGCGGCAGCTCCAGCTCGCGCAGCAAGAGGTAGATGCGGCGGAACTTCTCCAGCACGGTGACGCGCTTGGCCTCCGTCGGGTGCGCCGTCAGGACGGGCCGCACCCGCAGGGAGGCGAGGAGGTCCTGGATGGCCGCCGCGGGCACGCCCCGGCGCGCCGCGTCCGCCAGCACGGCGCTGAACGCCCCCCCGAGCTGGTCGCGCCCGCGGGTCCGCTCGACGTGCCGGCGCCGCCGCATGGCGGTGTTCTGCTCGGCGATCGCGATGAGCTGGAACCAGATGCCCTGGACCTGGAGCGCCCGGGCCATGAGGGCGGGCGACATCCCGGCGATGAGCGCGCGCCCGTGCAGCACCCCCTCCAGCTCGGGCTGGTGGCGCCGGCAGACGTCGACGAGGGAGCGGAACAGGATGTCGAGGGCCGCGCGCTCGTCGGTGCCGGTGATGACCGGCGGCGCGAACGGCGTGGTGTCGGGGGCGGTGTCGGGGCTGTGGGTCATCGCGGGTCCCGGTCGGGGCGTGGACGCGAGATCGGGGCTGCCGGCCGGCCGCGGGATCCGCGCTCCCGGATCGGAGGGGATCGCCGCGCCGCGGGCGCTCACGGCGGCCGGGGTCAGGCCGCCCGGCGGTGCGTCGCCATCACGTGCGCCATGGTGGTGCCGAACTCCCCGGGGCTCGGCGCGACGGTGAGCCCGTAGGAGCGCATGATCTCGGCCTTCTCGGCGGCGCTGTCCCCGGCGGCCGAGATGATGGCGCCGGCATGCCCCATGCGCCGTCCCTTCGGGGCCGTGAGGCCGGCCACGAAGCCGACCACGGGCTTGCGCATGTTCGCCTTGATCCAGGCCGAGGCCTCGGCCTCCTGCGGCCCGCCGATCTCGCCGATCATCAGCACCGCGTCCGTCTCCGGGTCCTCCTCGAACAGCGCCAGGTGGTCGAGGAACGACGAGCCGTTGATGGGATCGCCCCCGATCCCGACCGAGGTCGAGATGCCGAGGCCCACCGCCTTCATCTGCGAGGCCGCCTCGTAGCCGAGCGTGCCCGAGCGCGAGATCACCCCGATGTTGCCCCGCAGGTAGATGTGGCCCGGCATGATGCCCAGCATCGCCCGGCCCGGCGAGATGATGCCGGCGCAGTTGGGACCGACCAGCATCGAGCGGCGCTCCCTCGGGTAGCGGCGCAGGTAGCGCTTCACCCGCATCATGTCCTGGGCCGGGATGCCGTCGGTGATCGAGCAGATCAGCCGGATGCCGGCATCGGCCGCCTCCATGATGGCGTCGGCCGCGAAGGGCGGGGCCACGAAGGTGATGCTGGCCTCCGCCCCCGTCTCGCGCACCGCCTGCTTGACGGTGTCGAAGACCGGCACGCCGTGCAGCGTCCGGCCGCCCTTGCCGGGCGTGACGCCGGCCACCACCCGCGAGCCGTAATCGATCATCTCGCGGGCGTGGAAGCTGCCCTTGTCGCCGGTGATGCCCTGGACGAGGATCTTGGTGGTGTGGTCGATCAGGATGCTCATTGGGGACGTTCCTCCGTGGCTTCGTGTCGCCGGCGGGCGCCGGACGGCCGGGGCGCTCCCGGCGCGCCCGGCCCCTCACGCGGCGCGGACGGCCCGCACGGCCTTCTCGGCGGCCTCCGACAGGGTGTCGGCGGTGATGAGCGCCAGCCCGCTGTCCTCCAGGATCTTCTTGCCGGCCTCGACGTTCGTGCCGGCGAGGCGCACCACCAGCGGCACGCCGATGCGCACCTCGCGGGCCGCCTGCAC
This sequence comes from Methylobacterium crusticola, assembly GCF_003574465.1. Classification (GTDB taxonomy): domain Bacteria; phylum Pseudomonadota; class Alphaproteobacteria; order Rhizobiales; family Beijerinckiaceae; genus Methylobacterium; species Methylobacterium crusticola. Next base: position 9,882 of record NZ_QOWC01000028.1, on the reverse strand, counting down.
CACGCCCTCCGCGACCCAGTCGCAGCGGTTGATGCCCGCGAAGATGTTGACGAGGATCGCCCGCACGTTCGGGTCCGACAGCACGAGCCGGAACGCCGTCGCGACCCGCTGCGGGCTCGCCCCGCCGCCGACGTCGAGGAAGTTCGCCGGCTCGCCGCCGGCGTGCTTGATCATGTCCATGGTGGCCATGGCGAGCCCGGCCCCGTTGACGATGCAGCCGATCTCGCCCTCGAGCCCGATGTAGCTCAGGGCGTGCTCGGCGGCCTGCGCCTCGCGGGGATCGCCCTGCGAGGGATCGTGCATGTCGGCGATCTGGCGCCGGCGGAAGAGCGCGTTGTCGTCGAAGGACATCTTGGCGTCGAGCGCCAGCACCCGGTCGTCCTTGGTGACGACGAGGGGGTTGATCTCCAGCATGGTGGCGTCGCAGTCGCGAAACGCCCGGTAGGCGCTCATGATGGTCTTCACGGCGCCGCCGACCTGCTTGATGTCGAGGCCGAGCTGGAAGGCGAGCTCCCGTGCCTCGAAGGGCTGGAGGCCCACCGCCGGCTCGACCACCACCTGCAGGAGCGCCTCCGGCTCCGTCGCGGCGATCTCCTCGATGTCCATGCCGCCGCGCTGCGAGGCGACGACCCGCACCCGCTCGGCCTTCCGGTCGAGGACGAAGCCGAGGTAGAGCTCGCGCTCGAACGGGTCGGCGGTCTCGACGTAGACCCGCTGCACGGGCTTGCCCTCGGGCCCGGTCTGGAGCGTGACGAGGCGCCGCCCAAGCAGGTCCTTGGCCGCGTCCCGGACCTCGTTGTAGGTCTTGCACAGCCGGATGCCGCCGGCCTTGCCGCGGGCCCCGGCGTGGATCTGCGCCTTCACGGCCCAGTGCCAGCCGCCGAGCTCCGTCGCCGCGTAGACGGCCTGGTCGGGACTGAAGGCGACGGCGCCCTTGGGGATCGGCACCCCGAAGCCCGCGAGCAGCTCCTTGGCCTGGTACTCGTGCACGTCCATGGCGTCCTCCTGTCGAGCGGGCGGGATCGGCCCGTCCGGGCGCATTGGGGCCCGTGGGCCCGTTCGGGGCCCCGTGCGGGCAAGGCTCCGCCCTCCGGGCGCCCGTGGGAGCGCCCGGTCGGGTGGCGTGCCGCCCGCCCCGGCCTCGGGCGGGCGTGCCGGCCGTCAGGTCAGCTTGGCCCTGACCACGTCGTAGACCCTCTCCGTGAGGGCATCCGCCCCGGCGAGCAGGCGGTCGAGCTCCGCGAGGCGCTCCTGCGCGAAGGCGCGGTCCTCCATCGCCCGGGCGTTGACGAGGACGTTGAGGGCGGCGCTGCGCAGGCCGGCCTGCGCCGACAGCACCGCGACGCCGGCGTCGCTGATCACGTTGAGGTTGCCCTGGCGCGCGACCCCCTCGCAGAGGTCGATCACCGCCCGGCAGGCCCGGGCGCAGGCGAGCGGCACGTCGGTGGCCTCGCGCAGCGCACCCTGGATCGCCGCGCGCCGGGCCTCCTTCTCGGCGTCCGAGCCCTTCGGCAGCCCGTAGGCCGCCATCACGGCCGTGAAGGCCGCGACGTCCTCGGCGATCATGCCGGTGAGCTGCCGGCGCAGGGCCTCGGACCTCGCCCGGGCCTCGGTCATCTCGGCCTCGACCTCGGCGTACTTCTTCTTGCCGATGGTCAGGTTGCAGACCATCGAGACCAGGGCCGCCCCCATGGCGCCGGAGATCGCCGCCGCGCCGCCGCCGCCGGGGGTGGGCTGCTCGCTGGCGAGCCCGTCGAGGAAGCCCGCGACCGTCTCGTCCGCCGCCATCACGCCATCTCTCTGGCGAGCGCGTAGATCTCCTCGGCGTCGAAGACCCCCTCGGCGCTCTCGAACAGCCGGGCGACGCAGGCCCGGTGCAGCTTGAGCTTCAGGCCGCCGATGCCGAGGGCCCCGAACACGACCTTGCCGTGGCGCTCGCGGCCCTTGTCGGTCGCCTCGATCCCGTTGAAGCCGAGGGGCGGCTGGGCGTTGTAGTCGGCGAGGTAGCGGATGCTCGCCTCGCCGCTCCACTGCGCCTCGGTGAGGAGCTCGAGGCCGATGGCGCCGGCGCAGAACACCACCTCGGCCCCCCGCACGGCCGCCCCGCGGGCCGCCGCGTCCGGGGTCTCCACCGGCGTGATCGCGACCTCGAAGCGCGCCTCGATGGCGCGGGCGGCCTCCTCGGCCTTGGCCATCTGGCGCCCGGCGAGGCTCACCTGCGCGCCCTCCCGGGCGAGCAGCGCCGCCGAGCGCATCCCCACCGGCCCGGTGCCGGCGAGCACCAGCGCGCGCTTGCCCGAGAGCGATCCGGCCGCCTTGGCGACGAGGGCGACGCCCGCCGCCGCCGTGGTGTTGGACCCGTTCGAGTCGAGCATGCACGAGACCCGGAACGGGCCGAAGAACCGCTTGCGGACGGCCCGGAACACCGCCTCGCCGGCCGCCATGTTGCCGCCGCCGACGAAGATGGCGGTGGACTTCTTCTCCGCGCCGCCGCGGGTGTAGATCGTGCCGTCGACGAGGGCGCCGACGCTCTCGGGCGTCACGTTGCCGTAGCCCGTGATGGCGTCGGCCCCGCCGTCGTAGCCCACCACGGTGTCGAAAACGCTCGGGACCGGATCGGTATCGAACTGGAACAGCAGCTTCTTCATCGTCGTCCTCTGCCCGCCCGCGCGGGACATGCCCGCTCGCGCGCAATGTAAAGGCTTCCGGGCTCGGCGGCTTCTCGCACGCGGCGCCCTACTCCACCACGTTCTGCGGCCGCCCGGCCACGAAGGCCTCGATGGTGTCGACGAGCTGGTCGGCCAGGAGCTGCATCGCCTGTTTGCTCGCCCAGGCCACGTGGGGCGTCACGATCAGGTTGGGCAGGTCGAGCGCGAGGAGCGGGTTGCCCTGCCGCGGCGGCTCGGTGGTGAGCACGTCGAAGCCCGCGCCGCCGATTCTTCCGGCCTTGAGCGCCTCGGCCAGGGCCTCCTCGTCCACGAGGCCGCCGCGGGCAGTGTTGATCAGGATGGCGTCGCGCTTCATCGCGGCGAGCTCGGGCGCCCCGATCATGTTGCGGGTCTCGGGCGTCAGCGGCGCGTGCAGGGTGATGACGTCGCTCTCGCGCAGGATCGTGGCGAGGTCGACGAGCCCGTCCTGCGGGATCACGTCGTAGGCCAGCACCGTCATGCCGAGGGCCTCGGCCCGCCGGCCGATCGACTTGCCGAGCGCCCCGTAGCCGACGATCCCGAGGGTCGAGCCGGCGACGTCGCGGATCGGATAGTCGAAGTAGCAGAAGTGCCGCGCCTCCCCCCACGCGCCGCGCCGGACCGAGTTGGCGTAGGGCACGATGGCCCGGCGCAGCGCGAAGATCAGCCCGATCACGTGCTCCGGGACCGTGTTGAAGGCGTAGTTGCGCACGTTGACGACCGTGATGCCCTGCGCCTTGGCGGCCGCCTTGTCGACGACGTCGGTGCCGGTGGCCGCGACGGCGATCAGCTTGAGCGCGGGCAGCTGCTGCAGCGTCTCGGCCCGCATCGGCACCTTGTTGATGATCGCGATCTGCGCGTCCCTCAACCGCTCGACGATCTCGTCGGGGGCCGTCACGGGGTACTCCGCGTAGGCGTGCGGGAAGCTCGGCGCGCGCAAGGCGGCGTCCAGGGTCTCGCGGTCGAGGAAGACGATCCGGTGTGACATGGTCTCACGATCTCCGGGAAGGCCGCGGGGCAGCCCCGCGCCCGCCAGGGCGAGGGGCCGGGATCTGCCGATCCCGCGCGGGTGTGCGACCCGAGAATAGAGCGTCGGGCGTCGCGACGGACAGGCACGGCGCGTGCCCTCCCGGGAACAATCCCTCCGCGGGTTCCGCGATCCCCCGCCCGCTCACAGCCGCACGACGCCGTCCGAGTGGTTGCGGTCGAAGATCCCGGCCTCGCTCGGGCGCCTATCCTTGGCCATGATGGTGCGCCGGAAATGGTCCTGGGCCGCGCCGACGCCGCGCCCGGCCTCGATGGCGATGCCGGCATCCTGCATCGCCATCTCGCAGCCCGAGAGCGCGCCGAGCAGCATCAGGTCGTTGAGGTCGCCGATGTGGCCGACCCGGAAGAGCTTGCCGGCCACCTTCGACAGCCCGGCCCCGAGCGCCAGGTTGTAGCGCCGGAAGGCGATGTCGATGACGTCGGCGCCGTTGACGCCCTCCGGGACCATCACGGCGCTCACGGTGTCGGAGTACCACTTGGGCTCCCGCGCGCAGAGCGTCAGGCCCCAGGCCTTGACGGCGGCCCGGGTGCCGTCGGCGAGCACCCGGTGGCGCTCGAACACTCGCTCCAGCCCCTCCTCGAACAGGCAGCGCATCGACTCGCGCAGGCCGTAGAGCAGCGGCAGGGAGGGCGTGTAGGGGAAGTAGCCCGCGGCGTTGGCCTTCGACTGGTCGGCGAAGTCGAAGTAGCAGCGCCGGCACTCGGCGGTCTTGGCCGCCGCCAGGGCCTTGGGGCTCACGCAGACGATGCCGAGGCCGGCGGGCAGCATCAGCCCCTTCTGCGAGCCCGTGATGGCGCAGTCGACCCCCCATTCCTGGGCCCGGAAGTCGAGGCTCGCGATGGAGGAGACGCCGTCGACGTAGAGCATCGCCGGGTGGCCGGCGGCGTCGATGGCCCGGCGCACCGCGCCGATGTCGCTGGTGACGCCCGTGGCGGTCTCGTTGTGGACCACCAGGACGGCCCTGATCCGGTGCTCCCGGTCGGCGCGCAGGGCCTCCTCGATCCGGTCCGGATCGGCGCCCGTGCCCCATTCCTCGTCCTGGACCTGGACGTCGAGGCCGATCCGCCGGGCGAGGTCGATCCAGAGCGTGCTGAACTGCCCGAAGCGCGGGGCCAGCACCCGGTCGCCGGGCGAGAGCGTGTTGGTCAGCGCCGCCTCCCAGGCGCCGGTGCCGCTCGACGGGAAGATGAAGACCTGGCCGTCCCTGGACTTGAAGACCTTCTTCATGTCCTCGAACAGCGGCAGGGTCAGGTCCGGGAACGACGACGAGCGATGATCCTCCATCGGCACGATCATCGCGCGCTGGACCCGCTCCGGCACGTTGGTCGGGCCCGGCACGAAGAGGAAGTTGCGGCCCGGCCGTCTCGATCCTGCCATGGTGTCCTCCAGTCCTTGCGTCTCGTGCGACCGGCCCTCGCGGGCGCCGGCCGTGATCGATGCGCGCCGGCGCCGTGCGGGACGCCGGGAGCCGCGGCGCGCCGCCGGCGGCCCGGGGAGCGGCCCAGGCGTCCCGGCCTCGTGCGTCGACCGGGATCATGGCGAGGGGCGGGTTGAAAGGAAAACTTAAAAATCTTTGCCCGGCGTTCAAAAATTTGGAACGTGTCCTTTAGCCTTAGCCGAAAGGCTGCGCGGTCCTGCGCCTTACGACCTAGGGACGGGCGCCTGGCCGGACGCTTCGCAGTATTGTCAAGAAATGTGCTCGATGTTAACGAATGTAATCTGAGCCTCGCACCGTAACGAGCTATCTCTGGTCCCGAGTTCCTGCGGGCCGGGAGTCAGGGAGCAACCGCCCATGATGGGGAGCAGCGCGAACCCAGGATGGAGCGGGCCGCGGACGGTGCGGCGCTGGCCGACCTACAACCTGTTCCGGCGGCGCGAGGAGCCGGATCTCGTCTGCGCGGTGCCGAGCGACTACCCGGTGCCGTCCTTCCTCTCGGGCACGGCCTGGGTGTTTGCCGGCAGCATCGCCGACCCGGCGGCGGCGCCGCCCGGCTTCGTCCCGCGCACCGCCGAGCACGGCATCGACCTCAACGGCTTCCACCTCTTCCATCAGCTCGCCGCCTCGCCCCGGCGCAGCCCGCGCACCCTGGTGCGGGCGGCCGGCTGAGCGCCGTCCCGGCGGCCGCGTACGGCCGCGTACGGCCGCCAGCGGCGCGCCGGGCGCCTCCGCGCCGCGCGGGATCGCGCCGCGCGGGATCCCGCCACGACGATAAAGGCTCCGCCGCGAGCGTGACCGTAGAACCGTTCGCGATCTCGCGCATTGTCTTGTCAAGGTTGGTTCAAGGACGGAGGCGAGACATGGCGCTCAAGCTCATCGTGGCGGCTGGATTGGTGCTGGCCGGCGTCGCGGCCGCCGAGGCCCGGGACGGCGCGACCCTGGTGGAGGCCGGGATCCCGGCCCTCGATGTGGCGGGCTTCTCGGACAGCGTGCCGGCCGGGATGCCGCTCTTCGCCGCCCTGCCCCGGATGGCGCCCGGCGCCGAGGTCGAGATCCGCGACGTCGGCACGAGCGGCCTCGTCGCCTTCGACACGCGGATGCCCGCGATGCTCGACCCGAACGCCGAGATCGCCACGGGCTCGGTCAAGGGCGATTGAGCTGAGCCCCGGGGGGGCTCGGCCGCTCGCGTCCGCGACGGGCGCGCGGGCAGGTTCCCGCGCCCCGGCGCGGGAGGCCCCTGGGCATCGCTTCTGCCGGCGCTCAGGCGCTGAGCGCCGCCAGCCGGGCGGCGGCGTCGAACTCGGCCTTCCGGGCCGCCCTGCGCGCCTCGGCCTCCGCGTCCCGGCCCCAGATCCCCGCCTGATACGTCTCGTCGACGTGCGCCGCCTCCCAGGCGGCGTCCGGCGCGAGGCGCCCGTGCAGCACCGCGAGGGCGATCAGGATTGAGCCCGTGAGCGTCGTCATGGCGTGGAGCGCCGCGAGGCCCGTCGCCGTCGGCACCGCCTCGACGGCGCGCCGCACGGCCGCGAGGGACGTCTCGGGCTGGGTGACGTGCATCACCCCCTCGCTTAGCACGAAGCGGGCGCCGAGGGTCGCGTGCGCCCAGTCGAGCACCGGGTCCCAGGCGGCGGACTGCGCCGCCACCAGCCGCTCCGGATCGCCGGCCCGGTAGGCGAGGAGGTCGGAGCCCGCGTAGGCGGCGAGATCCTCCACCACCGCCTCGCGCCGGTCGGCGACGCCGTCGAGCGCGGTGTTGACGAGGCGGGTCAGGGGCATCCGGGCCGGGTCGATGACGGTCTCCTGCGCCCCCCACTCCTCCGCCAGGGCCTGCGCCAGGGCGGCCTGCGGCACCGCGAGGGGCCGGCGGGCCGGGGTGTGGGCCGGGCGCCCGTCGAGGACGAGGCGGTAGCCGTCGCCGGCCGCCGCGACGCCGGCCTCGGCGTAGAAGCGCTTGGGCAGGGCGGGCCGGGCCGAGTGGCGGGCGGCCCGGAGGGGGTCGTGGGCCCCGTCCGGGGCGGCGAGCCAGTCGCGGGTGACGTCGTGGGTCATCGCCGAGAGATAGGACGCCGGGGCCGCCGTGGCGAGCGCACGTGCGGGCGCGCCCGCACGCGCGGATGGCGCCGGCCGCGTCAGAGCCTCGCCCACAGGGTGGCGCCGAGGTCGGCGTAGGTCGCCGCGACGGCCTGCGCGCCGGCCGCCAGCAGGGCCTCGGGGGTGTGGTAGCCCCAGGCGACGCCGAGGGCCGCGACCTGCGCGCCCCGCGCCATCACCATGTCGTAGGTCGAGTCGCCCACCATCACGGTGTCGGCGGGGGCGGCCCCGCACGCCGCCATCGCCTGCTCGAGCATCGCCGGGTGCGGCTTCGAGGGCGCGTCGTCGGCGGTCTGGATCGTGGCGAACCAGCCCTCCCAGCCGTGGGTGGCCACCAGGTGGTCGACGCCGCGGCGGGACTTGCCGGTGGCGATGCCGAGCCGCACCCCGGGCTCGCCGTGCAGCCGCGCCAGGAGCTCGGCGGCGCCCGGGAACAGGGGCTCCCGGATCGCCGCCTCGGCCCGCAGGCGGCCGAACGCCGCCTTGTAGCTCTCGGCCAGCGCCGCCACGGGACCGTCCGCCCCGACGAGGGCCGCGAAGGCCTGGGGCAGCGACAGCCCGACCACCGAGAGGGCGCGGGCGCGGCTCGGGGGCGGGAGCCCGACCGACGCGAAGGCGGCGGCCTGCGCCGCCACGATCATGTGCTGGCTGTCGACCAGGGTGCCGTCGACGTCGAAGACGATCAGAATCACGTGCGCCAACCGCCCCCGTTCCACCCCGGGGATGCCCGGCGGGCGGCCCCGTCAGGGCCTGGCGCGGACGGGCTGCCCCGGCTGTATCCGCTCATAGCCCAGGCGGCAGCGGATCAGGAAGCGTCGCCGCGCCCCGCCCCGGAGGCTGCGCCGCTGCGCCGCGCGGTTGCAGGCGGCGTAGGTCGGGCGGCGGCGCACGCGCGGCGCGGTGCCGGTCTTCTCGGCGCCCGCCCTCAGGTCGCCGGCGGGCTTCTCGGCGCCGGTCTTCTCGGCGCCCGCCTTGCCGTCCGTCCGCGCCGCGGCGGGCTGGGCCGGGGTCTCGGGCTCGGCCGGGCCCGGGGGCCGCGCGGGCGCGGGAGCGGCCGCGGGCGGGGTCTGCGCCCGGGCGGCCGGCGCCGCGGCCAAGCCGCCGAGGCATCCGAGCAGGCCGAGGCATGCGAGCGCGACGGGTCTCATCTGGCTGGCTCTCACTTCGCAGGGGCCGGCAGTGAGGCGGCCATCGCCGCCCGCCGCCGCGACGCTCTCGTCACCCGAGAATAAGGCGCCGCTGCGGCTTGCCAAGGGCCGGCTTGGTGAGGGCCGTCCCCGGCGCGCCGCGGCCCGCCCGGGGCTCGGCGCCCGGCCGTGCCGGCGCGTCAGCTCTCGGGCGCCTCGACGATCGGGTCGTACCGGGAGGCGTCGAGGCCGAGCAGGTTCCAGCTCTGCGCCATGTGCGGCGGCAGCGGCGCCGTCACGTCGATGGGCTTCGCCGTGCGCGGGTGCGGGATGACGATGCGGCGGGCGAGCAGGTGCAGGCGGTTCTGGAGGCCGCCGGGCAGCTCCCAGTTCTCGATGTCGAAGTATTTCGGGTCGCCGATGAGCGGGTGGCCGATATGGGCCGCGTGCGCCCTGAGCTGGTGGGTGCGCCCCGTGACGGGCTTCAGGGAGAGCCAGGAGAGCTTCTGCCCGGCCTGGTCCACCACCGCGTAGTAGGTCAGGGCGTGGCTCGCGCCCTCGTCGCCGTGCTTGGCCACCCGCATCCGGGCGTCGGCCTCGCCGCTCTCCTCCTTGGCGAGGTAGGTGGAGATCCGCCCCTGGCGCACCCGTGGCACGCCGGCGGCGAGGGCCCAGTAGATCTTGCGCGCCGCCCGCGACCGGAAGGTCTTGGCGAGGGTCGCGGCGGCGAGCCGCGTCTTCGCGACGATCAGGCAGCCGGCGGTGTCCTTGTCGAGGCGGTGGACGAGGCGCGGCTTCTGGCCGTCCTCGCCGCGCATCGCCTCGAGGAGGCCGTCGACGTGCCGGGTGGTGCCCGAGCCGCCCTGCACCGCGAGCCCGAACGGCTTGTTCAGCACCATCATGTCCTGGTCCTCGTAGAGGATCAGGGAGCGCAGGAAGACGAGGTCGCTCTCGTGCCGGGCGGAACCCGGATGGGCCGGCGCGGGGCCCGTGGGGCGCGGCTCGAGCTTGAGCGGCGGCACCCGCACGCTGGCGCCGGGCTCGACCCGGTCGGCGGCCTTGGCGCGCTTGCCGTTCACCCGCAGCTCGCCCTTGCGCACCAGGCTCTGGATGCGGGCGAAGGGCAGCTGCGGGAAGCGCGCCGAGAGGAAGCGGTCGATCCGCATCCCGGCCTCGTCGGCCATCACCTCCAGGGTCTGCACCCCGGTGGCAAAGGCGGTCGCGGTCGCCTCGCGCAGTTCCCGGCGGGTCGGGCCGGCGGCGGGCTCGGGCCGCGGACGGTCCGGGCGCGCGCTGCGGCCGGGGGCCCTGCCGGTGTCGGCCTGGCCGCCGCGATCCCCGGCCCCGGGATTCTTGGGGGCTGAACCTATGCCGGCCGAACTCTTGCCGGCCGAAATTTTGCGGGCCGGACTCTTGCCGGAGAGACCCTTGCCGGGCGCCTGGCGGCCGGCGGGCGCGCCGCCGCGCGGCCCCGCGGCCCGGGCCGCGGGC
>NZ_QOWC01000027.1 GCF_003574465.1 Methylobacterium crusticola | reverse complement strand
GGGATCGGCGATCAGCGCCCGCAGGGCCGCGGCGAGGGCCGGCGCGTCGTCCGGCGGCACCTTGAGGCCGGCCGCGTCCGGCACCGTCTCGGCGGCGGCTCCCCCCGTGGTGGCGACGACGGGCAGGCCCCGGCCCAGGCTCTCGGCGAGCGCCATGCCGTAGCCCTCGAACAGCGAGGAGGAGACCACGAGGTCGGCCTCGGCGTAGAGCCGGTCCAGCGCCGCGGCCGGGACCGCGCCCGCGAGCGTGACGCGGCCCGCGAGCCCCGCGCCCGCGACCGCCTCCCGGAGCGCGGCGGCGCAGGCCGGGGCCCGGTCGAGGGCGCCCGCGATCGTCAGGCGCCAGTCGAGGTCGGCGAGGTCGCGCAGGGCCCGCACCAGGACGCCGTAGCCCTTGCGCGGCGTGACGGCGCCCACCGCCAGGAGGGCCGCGCGCGCGCCGGGGCGCGGCGCGACCCGGGCGGCGGGGGACGTCCCGGGCTCGGCCACGGTGATGCGCGCCGCCGGCACGCCGAAGGCGCGGGCGATGAGCCGCGCCGTGAACCGGCTCGTCGCCACCACGCCGCGGGCGAGCCCGAGGGCGGCCCGCTCGCTCTCGATCAGGACCGCCGCGCGCTCGGGCGCGAGGCCGGCCTCGAGGCCGACGGGATGGTGCACGAGGGCCACCAGCGGGCGCGGCGCCGCGGCCCGGATCAGCCCGGGCGGCAGGGCCCCGTAGGCCAGCCCGTCGACCAGCAGCACCGCGTCGGGCGCGAGCGCCGCGAAGGCCGCCGCCGTCGCGGCGAGGTCGGCCGGCGTCGGATCGGGGAAGGAGTCCGGCAGCCGCAGCGGCGCGACCGCGACGCCCGCCGCCGGCAGGTGGGCCAACAGCGCCCGCGCGTAGGCGTAGCCGCCGGTCGGCGCCGCGAGGTCGCCCGGGACGGCGAGGACGGCCTCAGGCACCGGGGAGCGGCCCCTCGAACCAGGCGCGCGCGAGGTGCGACTCGTGCAGCGTCACCCGGATGCGGCTCACGCCCTCGCCGCCGGGCCCGAGCTCGCCCGCCCGCGTCGCCGCCGCCATGGCGCCGTGGATGTGGCCGCACAGGAACTCGGTGGTGGTGTTCACCCCGGCGAAGTCCGGCAGGGCGTCGAGGTTGCGGTAGTTCAGGGGCGCCAGGACGCGCTTCAGGGCCTCGCCGGCCCGCCCGATATCCACCACGACGCCGTCCGGCGTCAGGCTCTCCCGGAAGAAGGCCACGTCGACCACGAAGGTCGCCCCGTGCAGGGCCTGGGCCGGGCCGAACAGGGCGCCCCGGAAGCTGTGGGCGATCATCACGTGGTCACGGACCTCGACGGCGTACATCTCGACCTCGTCTGCCTCAGTAGCGGATCGCGGTGCAGAGGCCCGGCGCCCCCGGCGCCAGCAGGCGCGGCAGTGCCCCCGGCAGGTCCGCGAAGGCGACCTCCTCGGTGATCAGGGCGTCGAGCCGGGGGTCGGCCAGGAGCGCCAGCGCCTTCGCGAGCCGCCGCCGGCGGCTCCAGCGCGGGCGGCGCGAGGCCGCGACCTCGCCCACCTGGCTCCCGAGGAGCCGCAGGCGCCGCGCGTGGAAGGCGAGGCCGAGGGGGACCGCGACCGTGCGGGCGCCGTACCAGCTCAGCTCCACCACCGCCGCCTCGTCGCCCGCGAGCCCGAGGGCCAGGGCCAGGCCCTCCTGGCTGGCGCTGGCGTGGAACACCACGTCGGCCTCCGGCGCGCCGCCGCCCGGGGGCCGGAAGGCGGCGCCGAGGCCGACCGCGACCGCCTCCCGGGCGGGGTCGCGGTCGATCACCGTCACCTCGGCCCCCGGCAGGCCCGCCGCCAGGTAGGCGACCAGGAGGCCGACCGCGCCGCCGCCGACCACCGCGATCCGGTCGCCCGGGCCCGCCCCCGAGTCCCAGACGGCGTTGAGGGCCGTCTCCATGGTCGCCGCCAGCACCGCCCGGCGGGACGGCACCGCCGCCGGCACCGGGCAGAGGCCGTCGCGGGGCGCCACGAAGGCCTCCTGGTGGGGCTGGAGCGCGAAGACCCGCTCCGGCGGGCCGTCCTCCGGCTCCGTCTCCCCGACGGCGCAGTAGCCGTACTTGACCGGGAACGGGAAGTCGCCGGCCTGGGCGGGGGCGCGCATCCGCGCCGCCACGGAATCCGGCACCTGGCCCTCGAAGACCAGCCGCTCGGTGCCGCGGGACAGGCCCGTCCACAGCGTGCGGACCCGGACCTCGCCGGGGCCCGGCGGGGCCGGGCGCTCGCTGCGCAGCTCGGCGCGGCGGAAAGCGCTATACCAGAGCGCCCGTACGGCGACGCTCTCCCGCGCCGCCCCGCTCCCGGATGCCGAATGATGCTGCACCCCGACTCCCCGGCCATGACCATGAGCGGCCCCCGGCGGAGTGTCGCACGGGCCGCCGGAAGCGACGAGGCGGCACCGGACGGGGCGCGGCCGGCGGGCGAGGGCGAGGCCGCGCCCGCCGACCCCCGCGGCGCTCCTCTCACGACGCCGGCGGGCCTGCAAGCCCGCGCGACGCTGCGACGCCGCCGCGCCCTGGTGCTCGGGCTGAACCTCGCCGCCTGCGCGGGCCTCGCGGCGGCGGCCGCCCGCGCGCTCGGCGCCGACGGCTGGGACGGCCTCGACGTCGCGCTGCTCGCCTGCTTCCTCACGACGCTGCCCTGGACGGTGCTGGGCTTCTGGAACGCCGTGATCGGCTTCCGGCTGCTGCGGGCGGGGCCGGCCGGGCTCGCGGCGGCGGCGCCCTTCGCGGCGGCGGGCGACGGGCCCGAGGCGCCGCGCCTCACCACCGCCGTGGTCATGACCCTGCGCAACGAGGATCCGGGCCGGGCGCTCGCGCGCCTCGCGACCGTGCGCGAGAGCCTGGAGCGCACCGGGCACGGCGCCTGGTTCAGCTACCACGTGCTCAGCGACACCGACGATCCCGCCATCGCGGCCGCCGAGGACGGGGCGGTGGCGGCCTGGCGCGCCGCCCTGCCGGCCGCCGCGCGCGGGCACGTCACCTACCGGCGGCGCGCGGGCAACGACGGCTACAAGGCCGGCAACCTGCAGGAGTTCTGCGCCCGCAGCGGGCACGACCTGATGCTGCCCCTCGACGCCGACAGCCTCGTGACCGGGGCCTGCGCCCTGCGGCTCGTGCGCATCATGCAGGCCCATCCGCGCCTCGGCATCCTCCAGAGCCTCGCGGTCGGCGCCCCGGCGGCGAGCGCCTTCGCGCGCCTGTTCCAGTTCGGCATGCGCCACGGCATGCGGCCCTACACCCTCGCGGCGGCGTGGTGGGGCGGGGATTGCGGCCCGTTCTGGGGCCACAACGCGCTCGTGCGCATCGCGCCCTACGCGCAGCATTGCCGGCTGCCGGACCTGCCGGGCGGCCCGATCCTCTCCCACGACCAGGTCGAGGCGGTGCTGATGCGCCGCGCCGGCTACGAGGTGCGGGTGCTGCCCGTGGAGGGCGGCAGCTACGAGGACAACCCGCCGACGCTCCTCGACCACCTGCGCCGCGACCTGCGCTGGTGCCGGGGCAACCTGCAGTACCTGCGGCTCCCGCGGCTGCCCGGCCTGCTGCCGATGAGCCGCTTCCAGCTCGCCTGGGCGGTCCTGATGTTCCTCAACGCCCCGGCCCTGACCCTGGGGCTCGCCCTCCTGCCCCTGCGGGCCGCGACGGCCGGCGGGGAGGGGGCGCCGGGGGCGGCCGGGCTCTACGGCCTCTGGCTCCTGCTCTCCCTCGCGCCCAAGCTCGCCGGCTACGCCGACGTGCTGGCGAGCCGGGCCGCCCGCGCGGCGAACGGGGGCGCGGCCCGGTTCCTGGCGGGCATCGCCGCCGAGACCGCGTTCTCGTTCCTGCTGCTCGGGGTCTCGGCCGTGCGCCTCACCGCCTTCCTGGCCGTCCTCGCGGCGGGGCGCGGCGAGGTCTGGACGGCCCAGGGCCGCGACGCGCGCGGCGTCGCGGCCGGCGAGGCCTGGCGGGCGCTGCGGGGCGTCGTCCTGTTCGGGGCCCTCCTGTGCGGGGCCCTCGCGCTCGCCTCGCCGGCCCTGCTCGCCGCGACGCTGCCCCTGACCCTCGGCGCGCTCCTGGCCGTGCCCTTCGCGGTCCTCACCGCCCTCCCGGGCCTCGGCCGCGCCATGGCCCGGGCCCGGCTCTGCGCCACGCCGGAGGAGATCGCGCCGCCCTGGGAGATCGCGCGGGTCGCCGCCGGCCCGGCAGGGGCCGGGTGATCCGGGCGCGGCCGTCCCGGCGCCGGTCGCGGCCCCCGCGGGCCGGATCGGGCCGGCCGCCGGTCGAAATCGCTCTCGGCGGGGTAGACAGGCAGCCCGCCGGCCGCCTAACCCCCGCGAGGATCCACGATGACGCTCTCCCCGACACACGCCTCCCGGCCGCAGGAGCCCGCGCCCGGCCCCGCGCTCGGCGCGGCGGTGATGGACCGGCTCGCCGCGCTCGCCGGGTTCAGCGGCGACGCCGACGGGTTGACGCGCCTCTACCTGACGCCCGCCCACAAGGCCGCCGCCCTCGCGGTCGCGGGCTGGATGGAGCAGGCCGGCATGGCGGCGGGCCTCGATCCCGCCGGCACGGTGGTGGGCCGCTACGAGGGCGCCCGGGCGGACGTCCCGACGCTCCTCCTCGGCTCGCACATCGACACCGTGCGCCACGCCGGCCGCTACGACGGCAACCTCGGGGTGGTGGTGGCGATCGCCGCCGTCGCGGCCCTGCACGCCGCGGGCGTGCGGCTGCCCTTCGCCATCGAGGTGCTGGCCTTCGGGGACGAGGAGGGCGTGCGCTTCCCCGTCACCCTCACGGGCTCGCGGGCGGTCGCCGGGACGGTCCCGCCCGCCTTCCTCGAGGCCCGCGACCCGGACGGCGTCAGCCTCGCGCAGGCGCTGCGGGATTTCGGCTGCGACCCGCTCGCCCTCGGCCGCGCGGCCCGGGACCGGGCCCGCATCCTCGGCTACCTCGAGGTCCACATCGAGCAGGGGCCGGTGCTCGAGGCCGAGAACCTGCCCGTCGGCATCGTCACGGCCATCGCGGGGGCGAGCCGCCTCGCCGTCACGGTCGAGGGGCGGGCCGGCCACGCCGGCACGGTGCCGATGCGGCTGCGCCGCGACGCCCTGGCGGCGGCGGCCGAGATGGTGCTGGCGATCGAGGCGGCGGCCTGCGCGACGCCGGACCTCGTCGCCACGGTGGGGCGGATCGCGGTGCCGCGGGGCGCCGTCAACGTCATCCCGGAGCGCGCCGAGTTCACGCTCGACCTGCGCAGCCCGAGCGACCGGGTGCGCCGCGAGGGCCTCGCCGGGATCCTGCGGGCCTGCGAGGCCATCGCGGCCCGGCGCGGCGTCGCGATGCGGGCGACGGCCTCCTACGACGAGCCCGCCGGCCCTTGCGCGCCCTGGCTGATGGAGGCGATCGCGGAGGGCGTCGGGCGCCTCGGCCTGCGCCCGCTGCGGCTCCCGAGCGGCGCCGGGCACGACGGCCTCGCCCTCGCGGGCTTCTGCCCGATCGGCATGATCTTCGTGCGCTGCGCCGGCGGCCTCAGCCACTCCCCGGCCGAGTCCGTCGCGGTCGAGGACGTCGACGTCGCGACGCGGCTCCTCGTCGACGTCCTGCGCCACCTCGATCCCGCCCGGCTCCCGGGCCGGGCCTGAGCCCCGTCCCTCCCGCGAGCCTCCCACCCCCGTGAACCGGAGACCACCCCCGTGCAGGAACTCAAGATCAAGGCGGGTCCCTACGACCTCGTCGGACGGCTCGAGCTGGAGAAGGCGCCCGCGACCTGCGCGGCCTTCGTCAAGGCGCTGCCCTTCGTGAGCGAGATCATCCACGTGCGCTGGAGCGGCGAGGGGGTGTGGATGCCCCTCGGCGATCTCAGCTTCGGCGTCGGCTACGAGAACCACACCAGCTACCCGGCGCCGGGCCAGTTGATCCTGTATCCGGGCGGCATCAGCGAGACCGAGATCCTGCTCGCCTACGGCGGCGTGCACTTCGCCAGCAAGGTCGGCCAGCTCGCCGGCAACCACTTCCTCACGATCACGACGGGCCTCGAGCACGTCCACGACCTCGGCCGCATGACCCTGCTCAAGGGCGCGCAGCCGATCCGCTTCGAGGCGATCTGATCGCGCGAGGGCGCCCGCCCGTCCCCGGGGCCGGGCGGGCCCCCCGCCCGCGCCGGCCGGGCGGGCCCCGGCGGTCAGGCCGAGCGGCGCCCGCCGCAGGCCGTGCCGGGGGCCGCGGCCTTGCGCCCGCGGGGCGTGTGGCCGCTGATGTCGGAGCCGGCCTCGGGGGCGAAGCGCAGGTTCCAGAGCGTCGCCGAGAGCGAGACCGCGCTCACCGCCAGGAAGGCCGCCGAGAAATCCGCGAAGGCGGGCGCGGCGTGCCCGTTGACCCACATGGCGCCCTGGAGCACCCCCGCCGCGACGCAGATCCCGACCGACAGCATCAGCTGCTGGAACGTGGTGTAGAAGCTCGTCGCCGCGCTCATGCGGGACGCCGGCACCTCCGCGTACGCGACCGTGTTGTAGGCCGTGAACTGGAACGACATCAGGAACCCGCACGCCGCCAGCGCCCCGAACAGCGCGGGGCCGGGCCAGTCGGGGCGGAGCAGCGCGCAGGCCGCGGAGCCGCCGCTCGCCAGCACGCCGTTGGCGACGAGGCTCGTGCGGAAGCCGAAGCGCCGCAGCAGGCGCGGCGCCAGCGCCTTCATGGTGAGCGAGCCGCCGGCGCTCGCGAGGGTGAGGGCGCCGCTCTGGGCCGCGCTCATCCCGAAGCCGACCTGGAGCATCAGGGGGAGCAGGAAGGGCTGCGCGCCCTGCGCGACCCGCGTGAGCGAGCCGGCGACGACCGAGAGGCGGAAGCTCGGCAGGCGCATCAGCGAGAGGTCGAGGATCGGGTGGGCCACCCGCCGGGCATGCACCCCGTAGGCGGCCCCGGCCGCGAGGCCGACGGCGACGAGGGCGAGGGCCGCCCGGCCGTTCCCGCCGTGGCTCGCGAGCTCGAAGCCGAGGAACAGGGTGCCGAGGGCCAGGCCGGACAGGGCGAGGCCGGCGAGGTCGAAGGGGCGGCGCGCCTCGCCGCGCACCTCGTCGATGAAGAGGCCGGCCAGCACCACGCCCAGGAGGCCGACCGGCACGTTGACGAGGAAGATCCAGCGCCAGTCGAAGTAGGTCACCACGAGCCCCCCGAAGGGCGGGCCGAGGATCGGCCCGATCAGGGCCGGCACCAGGAGCCAGGACATGGCCGAGACGAGGTCGCGGCGCGCCACGCTGCGCAGGAGGACGAGGCGCCCGACCGGCATCATCATGGCGCCGCCGAGCCCCTGGACCAGCCGCGCCGCCACGAAGGCCCCGAGGGTGGGGGCGAGCGCGCACAGGATCGACCCGAGGGTGAACACCGCGATGGCGGCGCGGAACACCGTGCGCGACCCGAAGCGGTCCGCCACGGAGCCGCTCGCCGGGATGAAGACCGCGAGGCTGAGGAGGTAGGAGGTCAGCGCCACGCTCATCCCGGGCGCCGTCACGCCGAAGTCGCGCGCCATGGTGGGCAGGGCGGTGGCGAGCACCGTCGCGTCGAGCTGCTCCATGAACATCGCGCTCGCGATGATCAGCGCGGTGGTGCGGTAGCCCCGCGGCCCGGCGCGGCCGGGCGGGCCGGCACGGCCGGGCGGGCCGGCGTGGCCGGGCGGAGCGTCGGCGGGGATCGGGTCGGGACCGGGGGCCGGCATGGTGTCGGGCTCGTGGGGACGGGCGCGGACCCGTCGGGCGGGCAGGAGGGGAGGGCGGGCCCCGGCGCCGCGCGGGACCGCCGTCGGGCCCGCGCATAGCATCTTCGCGCGCCGGCCGGTCATGCAACCCCGCCCGGCCTCCCATGCTCCGGCGCCGCGACGCCCGCGCCGGGCCGCCCGGCCCGCGCCGGCCCGCGTCCATGCCGCCCGGCGTCCATGCCGCGTAGCGCGCGGGAGGGCGGCTCCTGTAAGGATAGCCGGTCCGCGCGCCGGTGAGCGGGCGCCCCGGGGCCGGGGTGGGCCGGATGCGCGGCCCGGGGTCCGGGGGCGGGGCGGTCTCGGAGCGTGGCATGAGCTTGAGGCGGTCTTATCGCAGTCTCGTCGCGGGCATCTGGGCCGGCGTCCTCACGACCTGCCTGACGCTCGCCGCCGTGACCGCCTGGACCGACATCCGCGACCACGACCGCACCATCCGCGACGCCAAGGGCACCGCCACGGCCCTGGCCCAGGCCCTCGACCAGGAGGCGAGCCGCCTCGTCGCGGCGGTCGACATGATGCTGAACGCCGCCGCCGTGCGGGTGGACGCGCACACCGAGGGGGCGAGCAGCCGCAACACCCACCGCCTCCTCGACGGGCTGATGGGCCACGTCCCGGCGGTCCTCGCCCTGCGGGTGCTCGACGGCAGTACCGGCAGCGCCCTGTTCGTGCAGGGCGGCGGCCAGGGGTCCGGCCCGGTCCCGGGCGACGCCGACCTCCTGCGGGCCTTCGAGGCGGCGCCCGGGACCGGGCTGCTGATCGGCCGTCCGGCCCGCCTCGGCGGCGGCTGGATCGTGAGCCTCGCCCGCAGGGTGGTGCCGCGCCCCGGCGAGACCCCGCTCATCGCGGTGGCGGACCTCTCGCTCGCCGAGCTGCAGCGGCTCTACGGCCGCCTCGATCTCGGCCCCCGGGGCTCCATCGCCCTGCTGCGGTCCGACGGCGTGCTCCTGGTGCGCCACCCCTACACGCCCGAGAAGGTCGGCATGAGCGTCGCCGGCGGGTCGCTGATGCGCGCCGCCGAGGCGGCGCCGGCCGGCAACCTCGACGTCGAGGCCTCGATGGTCGACGGCGTGGGGCGCTACGGCAGCTTCCGCCGCCTCAAGGACGCCCCGCTCCTGATCGCCACCGCGGTCTCGCGGGACGAGGCCCTCGCCGCCTGGCGCACCGCCGCCCGGCAGGACGCCGCCATCGTGCTCGGCGTCAGCGGCGTCCTCGTGGCGCTCGGCTTCGGCCTGACGCGGGTGCTCGCCCGGCACCAGCACCTGGAGGAGGAGGCGCGTCGGGCCGCCGGGATGCTGTCGGCGGGCGAGGCCCGGTACCGGCTGCTGGCCGAGAACACCAGCGAGCTGATCGTGCTCGCCCACGACGACGGGCGGCGCAGCTACGTCTCGCCGGCGGTGCGGCGCCTGCTCGGCTTCACGGTCGAGGAGGCCGAGTCCCTGACGCTGCGCGACTGCGTGCACCCGGACGACCTGCCGGCGCTGTTCGGCCGGACGCGGGCCCTCGGCGCCGGCGAGGCGCAGGTGAGCGTGGTCTGCCGCGCCCGGCACAAGGTCGAGGGCTGGGTCTGGGTCGAGGGCGCCTTCCGGCGCATCCCCGACGCGGGTCCCGGCGAGCCCGCCATCATCGCGACCTTCCGGGACGTGAGCGAGCGCCAGCGGCAGGCCCAGGCGCTGGAGGAGGCGCGGGTCGCCGCCGAGCGCGCGAGCCAGGCCAAGTCCGACTTCCTGGCCGCCATGAGCCACGAGATCCGCACGCCCCTGAACGGCGTGCTCGGCCACGCCGACCTGCTCCTCGCCGACCGCACGCTGACGGCCCGGCACCGGCGCTACGCCGAGCGCATCGCCAACGCGGGCGGCGCCCTGCTGACGGTCGTCGACGACATCCTGGACGTCTCGCGGATCGAGGCCGGCGGGATCTCCCTCGCGCAGGAGCCCTTCGCGCCGGAGGCCCTCGTCGACAACTCGGCCTCGATCGTGCGCGGCCTCGCGGAGCAGAAGGGCCTCGCCCTCGACGCCGTCCTGGACCCGGACGTGCCCGCCTGGGTGACCGGGGACGCCGACCGGCTGCGCCAGATCCTGCTCAACCTGCTCAACAACGCGGTCAAGTTCACCCCGGCCGGGGGCGTGACGCTGCGGGTGAGCGTCGCGGCGCCCGGGCGGCTGCGCTTCGCGGTGGCGGATACCGGCATCGGCATCGCGCCCGAGCAGCACGGCCGCCTGTTCCGGCGCTTCAGCCAGGTCGACGGCTCGATCCGGCGGGAATACGGCGGCAGCGGCCTCGGGCTCGCCATCTGCAAGGGCCTGGTCGAGCTCATGGGCGGCGCGATCGGCTTCGAGAGCCGGCCCGGCGCCGGCTCCTGCTTCTGGCTCGCCGTGCCCCTGCCGGCCTGCGCCCCGCCGGCGGCCGAGGCGGAGGCGAGCCGGCCCGCGCCCGCGCGCCCGGCCCGCCTGCTGCTGGTGGAGGACGTGCCGGTGAACCAGGACCTGGCCCGGGCCGTCCTGGAGGCCGACGGGCACGCCGTCGACCTCGCGGGGGACGGTGCGGCCGCCGTGCAGGCGGTGCAGGCGCGCGCCTACGACCTCGTGCTGATGGACGTGCAGATGCCCGGCATGGACGGGATCACGGCGACCCGGGTGATCCGGGGCCTTCCCGGCCCGTCCCGGTCCGTCCCGATCGTCGCGATGACGGCGAACGTGCTGCCGGCGCAGATCGAGGCCTTCCGGGCGGCGGGCATGGACGGCCACGTCGGCAAGCCGTTCAAGCGCGCGGAGCTGGCGGCGGCGATCGCCCGCCACCGCGCCGACCGGGGCGCGGCCCCGTCCCTCCGCCCCGCGCCGCTCCAGCTCGCCGGCGCGGCGGCCCCCGGGTTCCCGTCCCCGGCCGTCATGGATCCGGCCGCCTTCGCGGCGATGCAGGCGCTCATGGGGGCCGAGCGGGTGGACGCGCTGCTGCAGCTCCTGGCGACGGAGCTGCGCCAGCGCTTCGGCCCGCCGGCCGGCGACCGCCAGCGCCTCGCCCACGACGCGCACGCGATGATCTCGGCCGCCGCCGTCCTCGGCTTCACGAGCCTGTCGGACCTCTGCCGCGAGGTCGAGGATGCCTGCCGGGCCGGCCGCGACCTCGCGGTGTTCCAGGCCCGCCTCGAGACGGCCGGGCAGGCGGCGCTGGCCCAGATCGCCGCGATGCGCGCGGCGGCCTGAGGCGCCGGCCCGGCTCCGGGCCGGGCCGCGGGGCCGCAAGTTTCTGGGCGGCCCCGCCGGGCGGCATTGCGCGGCCGGCTCAGCCCAGGGCCGCGAGGGCGAGCCGCACCTCCGGCGCGCCGACGACGCGCCCGCCCGCGGCCTCGGCCTGCCGCGCGGCGGCCTCGACCCAGTCCCGGTTTCCCCGCGGGCTGCCCCAGGGCGCGTCCTCCAGCCCGACCCGGACGTGCCCGCCGCGCGCCACCGCCTGCGGCACCAGCGGCAGGATGTCGACCCCGAGGCCCGCCACCATCCAGGGCGCGCCCGGCGCCGCCTCGGCGAGCAGGGCCAGGTGCGCGTCGAGGTAGGGCGCGCGGGGCGGGAAGCCCCAGGCGAACTCGTCCGAGAACATGAAGCGGTAGACCGGCGTCGGCGGCCGCGGCGCGAGGGCCGCCAGGGCCGCGCCGAGCCGGGTGAAGCCCGGCTCGTAGATGGCGTAGCCGGGGCGCACCCGGTGAGTGCGGGCGATGCGCAGGCCCTCGCGGATGTCGGCGAGCGGGTTCTGGTAGAGGAAGCCGCTGTCCGCCTCGGCGACCTCGTCGAAGCGCATGAAGGTGGTCGAGCCGGGGTCGAGCACCGCCCACTCGATCAGGCCGCGCCGGGCGAGCTCCTCGGTGTGGGCGTAGCGCCGGGCCGCGCTCGCCGCGTAGTCGGACCCGGCGAGGGGGATCGTCGGGTAGACGATCACGTCGGCCCTCGCCCGGATGCCCTCGATGATGCGGGCGTAGGTCTCCCAGGCGTCGTTCTGGCGCCCGGTGGCGGGGTCGTAGGCGTGGACGTGCACGATGGCCGCGCCGGCCCCCGCCGCCGCGAGCCCGTCCGCCACCACCTCGTCCACCGTGATCGGGATGCCGGGCTGGCGCTCCCGCCCCCACGGCCCGTTGAGGGCCGCCTCGATCCACACCTCGCCCATGCGGCGCTTCCTCCCCCGGCGGGCGCGCGCCCGGCGATCCTGCGGCCCCGGTCCCGCCCTGCGGAGGCATCATGCGCCACGGCGCGGCGGGCGGGAACCGGGCGGCGCGCCCGCGGCCGCCGGGCCCTCGCCTCCGGGATCTGCCTCCGGGACTTGCCTCCGGGATCTGCCTCCGGGACTTGCCTCCGGGATCTGCCTCCGGGATCTGCCTCCGGGACTTGCCTCCGGGACTTGCCTCCGGGACTTGCCTCCGGGACTTGCCTCCGGGACTTGCCTTCGGGACTTGGCGTCAGGATTGGCCCCCGATGCGTGCCGCCGGGATCTCCCGGCCTCGCCTCCGGCCGGCTCGCGTTTTGCAGGCGGTGCACGGTCTGCGCCCCGGGGGCCCCGCGCCCCCAGATCCGGAGATCCGCCTTGCCGTCGCACCACGAGATCCCCGCCACGCCCGACACCATGGTGCTGGGCTACTTCGACGCCAGCCTGCCGCCGGTGCTCACGGTCGAGTCCGGCGACACCGTCACGCTCCACTCCCACCCGGCGGGCGGGCGGGCCACGCTGCATCCCGATCCCGCCCGCAACCCGGCCGACTACCTCGCGGCCCTCGACGCCCTCTCGCCGGGCATCGGCCCGCACTTCGTCACCGGCCCGGTCCACGTCCGCGGCGCCGTGCCGGGCGACGTGCTCCAGGTCGACATCCTCGACCTGAAGTTCCGGATGGACTGGGGCTTCGTCTCGATCATGCCGCTCCTCGGCACCCTGCCGGACGAGTTCACCGAGTACGAGACCATCCACCCCGACATCGACGCCGCCCGGGGCGTCGCCGTGCTGCCCTGGGGCACCGAGCTGCCCCTCGAGCCCTTCTTCGGCATCCTCGCCACCGCCCCGCCGCCGGCCTGGGGCCGGGTCACCTCCCCGGTGCCGCGGCGCTTCGGCGGCAACATGGACAACAAGGAGCTGAAGGCCGGCACCACGCTCTACCTGCCGGTTCTCGCCGAGGGCGCGGGCTTCTACGCCGGCGACGGCCACGGGGTGCAGGGCGACGGCGAGGTCTGCATCACGGCGCTGGAGACGGGGCTGACCGGCACGGTCCGGCTCACCCTGCGCAAGGACCTCGGCTACGACTGGCCCTTCGCCGAGACGCCGAGCGACCTCATGTCGATCGGCCTGCACGAGAGCCTGGACGAGGCGATGCGCCAAGCCGTGCGCGAGATGGTCAGGCACGTCTGCGCCCGCACCGGGCTCACGCGCAACCAGGCCTACATGCTCTGCTCCCTCGCCGGGAACCTGCGCATCACCCAGACGGTGGACGGCAACAAGGGCGTGCACATGCTGATGCCCCGCGCCGCGCTGCCGGGCTGAGGCCGGGGCGTCCCGCCGGGACGCGTCCCGGCGGGACGAATTCCGCACGGTGCGACGCCGCGCGGGACTCGTCCCGGGGCCGGGCACGCGCTATGGGCTCCGGGGTATTGTGCGGCGCAGCACGCCCCGCCCCGCCTCCTCCCGCCCCGCCGGTGCCATGCTGCAGATCGAGAAGCTCACGTTCAATGCCTGGGGCCGCCGCTTCTTCGACGAGGCGAGCGTGGCCCTGCCGCCCGGCGCCAAGGTCGGGCTCGTCGGGCGCAACGGCATCGGCAAGTCGACGCTGTTCCGCCTCATCCTCGGGGACCACGTGCCCGACAGCGGCGAGATCCAGATCCCGAAGGGGGCCCGGATCGCCTCGGTGGACCAGGAGCACCCGGCGACGCCGGTCTCCCTCCTCGACACCATCCTGGCCGCCGACGTCGAGCGCGACGCGCTGAACGCCGCCCTGGAGACGGCCGCGCCCGAGCGCATGGGCGAGATCTACGCCCGGCTGATCGAGATCGACGCCGACCGGGCGCCCGCCCGGGCGGGGGAGATCCTGGCCGGCCTCGGCTTCTCGACCGCCGACCTCGCCCGGCCGATGGCGGACTTCTCGGGCGGCTGGCGCATGCGGGTGGCCCTCGCCGCCGCCCTGTTCGCCGAGCCCGACCTGCTGCTCCTCGACGAGCCGACCAACTACCTCGACCTCGAGGGCGCCCTCTGGCTCGAGGCGCGCCTGCGCAAGTACCCGAACTCCGCCCTGATCATCAGCCACGACCGGGAGCTGCTCAACAACTCGGTCGACGCGATCCTGCACCTGTCGGAGCAGAAGCTCGACCTCTACACCGGCGGCTACGACGCCTTCGAGGCGCGGCGGGCCGAGCGGGCGCGCCTGCTCGCGGCGACGCGCTCCAAGCAGGAGGCCGAGCGCGCCCACCTCCAGGGCTTCATCGACCGCTTCAGGGCCAAGGCGTCGAAGGCCGCGCAGGCGCAGTCGCGCATGAAGCGCCTCGCCAAGCTGGAGCCCGTGGCGGTCACGCTCGAGGCGCAGGTCGCGCCCTTCCACCTGCCCTCGCCGGCCCGGCCCCTGGCGCCGCCCCTGATGCAGCTCGACGACGCCGCAATCGGCTACGGCGACGGCGCGGCGGTGCTCGAGGGCCTGAACCTGACCCTCGACGTCGACGACCGCATCGGCCTCCTCGGGGTCAACGGCGCCGGCAAGTCGACCTTCGCCAAGATGGCGGCCGGGGCGCTCGGGCTCCAGGCCGGGCGCATGACCCGGGAGGCGCGGGTGCAGGTCGGCTGGTTCCACCAGCACCAGATCGAGGCCCTCGACCCCGCCGACACCCCGCTGGCGATCATCCGCCGGGCGATGCCGGAGGCGGGCGAATCCGCGCGCCGCGCGCGCCTGGCGCAGTTCGGGCTCGGCTTCGACAAGCAGGAGACCACCGTGGCCGACCTCTCGGGCGGCGAGCGGGCGCGGCTGCTGCTCAACCTCGTCGCCATGCGGGCGCCCCACCTCCTGATCCTCGACGAGCCGACGAACCACCTCGACATCGACAGCCGCCGGGCGCTCCTCGACGCCCTCAACCGCTACGAGGGCGCCGTGATCCTGATCACCCACGACCGCTCGCTCATGGAGATGGTGGCGGACCGGCTCTGGCTCGCCGCCGACGGCACCGTGACGCCCTTTTCGGGCGACATGGACGCGTATGCCCGCTACGTCCTCGACCGCGCCCGCACCCGCGCGCCCGGGCAGACCCGCAAGGGCAGGAAGCGCGCCGCCTGACGCCGGCCGGACCCCGGCCTCACGCCACGAGGAGGAGGGCGCCGCTCACCGCCAGCGCCCCGCTCCAGACCGCGTCGAGGTTGACCCAAGCCCGGCGCAGCACCCCGACGCCGCTCCAGGCGTAGACCGCGAGGGCCGTGCCCAGCATCGCGGCGAGCATCGCGCCGGTGTGCAGGCCGAGGCCGAGGAGCGCCGTCCCGAGGCCGGCCGCGCCGCCGCCGGAGGGCCCGCAGAGCGGCAGCAGGGCCGGGGCCAGCATCAGCCCGGCGCCGTGGGCGCTCGCCACCAGGAACGACCACGGCGCCAGGGCGGCGAGCCCCGCCTGCATGCCGATGCGCGGGTGCCGGCGGTGCCCGTAGGCGGCGTGCCACAGGGCCCAGGCCAGGAGGGCGAGGCCCGCCACCGTGGCGGGGCTGACGGCGCCGGCCGAGAACCCGAGCCCCGCGACGGCGGCGAGCACCAGGGCGGCCGAGAGGGCGTGCCCGAGGGCGATCGGCACGAGGGCGAGCAGCAGCACGCCGCGGCTGCGGCGGTGGATCCCGAGCGCCACCGCGAACAGCCAGCCCATGCCGGGGTTGAGGCCGTGGAAGGCGCCGAGGCCCGCGAGGGCGAGCCAGGGCCAGGCGTCGCCGGACGGGGCGCTCACGGGAAGCAGTAGGAATCCGACGAGCAGTCGCCGCCCTGGAGCCGGATCTGGTGGGGCAGGTGGCCCTGGGGCCACTCGAGGAAGAAGCGCTCGTCGAGGTCGAGGCCGCCGTTCGGGCCGGCGTCGAGCTTGACCATCCAGCCGTCGAAGCCGCGGTGGTAGAACTGCTTGTCGATGGCGCCGTAGAGCGAGTTGGTGAAGTAGATCCGGCGGCCGTCGCGGCTGATCTCCACCATCTGCGGCCCGCCGGTCAGGAACTCGCGCCCCGCGCCGGGGTGGGGGGTCCGGGCCGCGATGCCGCCGAGGCGGACGCTGCCGGTCAGCTTCGGGTCGTGGGGGTCGGAGACGTCGTACTGGCGCAGCTCCCCGGTGCCCCAGCACGAGACGTAGAGGAAGCGGTCGTCGAGGGAGAGGTCGATGTCGGTGACGAGGGGCGGCACCGCTCCGAAGCCCTTCAGGAGGTCCGGCAGGTGCGCGGGGTCGGTGGGCTCGGCCGGGATCGTGATGATCTTGCGCGCCGCCCAGCGCGCGCCGTCCCGGTACCAGGTCCAGATCGAGGAGGAGAGGTCCTTCAGGCTGACGACGCAGTTGACGAAGCCGTAGGCCTTGGTCGGGTCGTGGGCCGGGCGCAGCTCGAACACGAGCTGGTGCTCCGCGCCGAAATCGAGCTCCTGGAGGTGCTTGCGCTTGTAGAGGTCCCAGAAGTGGAGCTTGTGCCCGTAGCGCCCGCCGAGCAGCACCTCGGGGATCAGCCCGTTCTCGAAGGTCGCCGGCAGGCCCCACTCGCTCGTCACCATGGTGTCGTGCCCGAGGTGCCACCAGGCGTCGTACGCGAGGGTCTGGGGCCCGCGGTCGATCTCCCAGCGGCCGAGCGGCGCGAAGCTCTCGTGGTCCATGAGGAAGATGCCGCCGGGCGCCTCGCCCTTCCCGTTGGCGAGGGCCGTGACGTAGATCCCGTCCGGCCCGCAATGCACCGTGTGGGGCCGGGAATAGTCCGCGCGCTCGGCCAGCTCCTCCGGCTCCACCACCCGGACGATCTCGGGGGCGCGCGGGTCGGGCTTGGTGTCGAGGATGTGGATGCGCGAGGAGCGCAGGCCCGGCACCACGAGGTAGCGCCGCTCCACGTGCGGGTGCGGCGCGTTCGGGCACAGGCAGGACGAGCAGGCGTTCCAGCCGAAATGGTGCAGTTCGTCGCCGACATTCGGCATCGGCACCCGGCCCACGATCGTCGCGTAGGCGGGCGAGGCGGGGTCGAGGTCGACGACCGCGATCTCGTCCGGCCGCGTCCGGTCGGGGTCGAACGCCGCCACGTAGGCGAGGGTCTCGGGCGGCGCCTTCTGGGCCATGCGGGGCGAGGGGTAGAAGCTCGGATCGGGCTGCCAGCGTGCCATGTCGTCCTCCTCCTGCCGTGCGCCGCGCCGGAGGCCGGCCGCTGGGCGTCTTCAGGGCGCGAGGACCCCGTCCCCGTCCTCCCGGACGGCGGCGTCCGCCGTCGCGTGTGCGGTTTGCGCATTCTGTCGGGGCGTACACTCGCCCGGCTCACCCCGGGGCGCAAGTCCCGGCCGCCCCGGAGCGCAAGTCCCGGCGGCCCCGGGGCGAGGTGCGGGGACCGGGCCCGGCCAGTTGCGGCAGGATCGGTGCCGGCGCGGCAGGATCCGGCCGGGTGCCGCGGGCCCCCGCGCCGCGGCTCGTCTCGGCGCTGCTGCCGGCCCGGCCGGCGCGACGGGCGCGGGCCGGCCCGTCGACCGGCCTCGACTTCCCCGACCTCGGTCCTGACCTCGCCCGCGGGCGCGCCTCAGCGCGGCTCGAGCTTCGCGCCGTAGCGCCGCGTCCACTCGGCCAGGATGCGCGGGCGGTTCTCGGCCGTCCAGGCGAGGTCGTTGCGGATCATCCGGGCCTCCGCGTGGGCGGGGTAGATCCGCGGCGGGGTCGAGACGCCGGGATAGGCCACGACCGCGAAGGTCTGGGCGTAGAGCGCGTTGGCGGCCCGGCTCGCGGCCCAGTCCGCCACCCGCCTGGCGAGGTCGGGGTGCGGCGTGGTCCTGACGATGGCAAACGCCTCCAGCTCCCAGCCGGTGCCGTCGACCGGCACGACGATCCGGATCGCCCCGCCCGCCGCCTTGATGGCGGCCGCGCGCATGTCGTAGGTCAGCCCGACGGCGTGGCTGCCGGCGGCCGCCGCCGCGCAGGGGGCCGAGGCCACGCTCGGGTAGGCGGCGACGTTCTCGTGCAGGGCGTCCATGAAGGCCCAGCCCGCCTCCTCGCCCATGCTCTGGAGCCAGCCCGCGACGAGCAGGTAGCCGGTGCCGGTATGGACCGGGTCCGGCATCAGGATGCGGCCCTTGAGCGCCGGGCTCAGGAGGTCGCGCCAGAAGGTCGGCACGGCGAGCCGGTCCCGCTCCGCCACCGGCTCGTTGAAGCAGACGACGCCCAGATACGCGTCCATCCCGGTCCAGGCATAGGCCTCGCCCGCGTCCCGGAAGAAGGGCCGGAGCCGGTCGGCGCCGGCCGGCCGGTAGCCGAGGAGCAGGCCGGCCCGCTTGAACTGCAGCAGGCTCGTGGCGGCGAGCCCCAGCACCATGTCGGCGCGGGGGCTCTCGCGCTCGGCGAGGAAGCGGTCCGTGATGGTCCCGGTCTGGTCCCAGACCCAAGCGATCTCGACCTCCGGCACCGCCGCCTCGATGGCGGCCTTGAACGGCGCGTGCTGCTCGGGCTCGAGCGCCGTGTAGACGGTCAGCCGGGTCCGCTCCGCCGCGAGCGCGGATCCCCACAGCAGGACGCCGGCGCACCCGAGCGCCAGCCTGATGGTCGACAGCATGTCCGGCCTCGCCAAGGCTCCCCTCCCGCGCGCCCCGCCCGTTCGCGGCGCGGGCGCTCCCGCGGCGCAGCAAGCGCCGCGCCAGCCTCGTAGGCGGGCCTCCGGCCCGCGGCGGTGCGGTCCGGCACCGGGCCGCGGCGGGGCGTCCGCGGCGAACCGGTTTCCACTTCGCCGGAAAATGCTCCGGAGCAGCATCCGATCGCGCTGCGATCGGATGCTGCTCCAGGTTTTTGATTCTGCCGCATTTTCTGCGGCGAACCGGTGTCCACTTCGCCGGAAAATGCTCCGGAGCAGCATCCGATCACGCTGCGATCGGCCGCCGCTCCAGGTTTTTGATTCTGCCGCATGTTCTGCGGCGAACCGGTTTCCACTTCGCCGGAAAATGCTCTAGTTGGCGCCGCCGGACGGCGCTCCGGCGGCCCGGACCTCTCGGGTCGCGCGCCGCCCGGCGGCAGGAGGCGCGCGGCCGTGTCGGACACCCTCGAAGCCATCTTCGCCCACGTGGCGCAGAACCGCGACGCCTTCGTGCGCCGCCTCATGGAGTACGTCCGCCATCCGAGCATCAGCGCCCAGAACGTCGGGATCGCCGAGGTGGCGGCCCTCGTCGCCGGGATGCTGCGGGACCTCGGCCTGAAGACCGAGACGATCCCGACCGAGGGCCACCCGATGGTCCTCGGACGCTGGGACGGGGTGCCCGGCGCCCCGACCGTGCTGCTCTACGGCCATTACGACGTGCAGCCGCCCGACCCCCTCGAGGCCTGGATCAGCCCGCCCTTCGAGCCGACGATCCGCGACGGCCGGATCTACGCCCGCGGCGTCGGCGACAACAAGGGCCAGCACTTCGCCCAGCTCCTCGCCCTCGAATCCCACCTCGCGGTGGCGGGGCGCCTGCCCTGCAACGTCGTCGTGCTGCTCGAGGGCGAGGAGGAGGTCGGCAGCCCGCACATCGCGGCCTTCGTGCGCCGCCACCGCGAGGCGCTGAAGGCCGACCTCGTCGTCACCGCGGACGGGCCGATCCACGCCTCGGGGCGGCCGACCGTCACGTACGGCGTGCGGGGCATCGCCTCCTTCGAGCTGCGGGCCCGGGGCGCGGCCCGCGACGTCCACTCGGGCAATTTCGGCGGCGTGGTGCCGAACCCGATCTGGACCCTGGTCCACCTCCTCGCGACGATGAAGGACGCGGAGGGCCGCATCACCATCGCGGGCTTCCACGACAGCATCGTGCCGCCGAGTGCGGCCGAGCTCGAGGCCGCCGCGCGGCTGCCCCTCGACGCCGGGACGGTGATGGCCGACCTCGGCCTCGCCCGCCTCGACGCGCCGCACGACCGCCCGGTGGCCGACCGGCTGATGTTCCACCCGACCCTCACCATCAACGGCTTCCACGGCGGCTACGGCGGGCCCGGCACCAAGACCGTCCTGCCCCACGAGGCCTTCGTGAAGTGCGACATCCGCCTCGTGGAGGCGCAGACGCCCGACGAGATCCTGGGGAAGGTCGAGGCCCATGTCCGCCGCCACGCGCCCGACGTGGAGGTGGTGCGGCTCGACGGCATGCTGCCCTCGAAGACGCCGCTGGATTCCCCCTACGGCGCGGTGATCCGCGAGGCGGTGCTCGCCGCCCAGGGCGTCGAGCCCCTGGTCTACCCGACGCTCGGGGGCAGCCTGCCGGACTACGTCTTCACGAAGATCCTCGGCGTGCCGGCCTTCGTGGTGCCCTACGCCAACGCCGACGAGGCGAACCACGCCCCCAACGAGAACCTCGTGATCGACTGCTTCGTGAACGGGATCCGCACCGGCGCGGCCCTGCTCGACGGCCTGTCGCGGGTGCGGACCGGGGCGATGCGGGCCTGACGGGCCCCCGCCCGATCCCCGCGCATGCAAGGGAAGAGAACCCCACGATGGATGTCCGGCTCGACGATCTCGCGGCGCGCGACCGCTACCGCCTCCTCACCGCCCTCGTCACGCCCCGGCCGATCGCCCTCGTGACCACCCGGTCCCGCGCCGGCCACGACAACGCCGCGCCGGTCAGCTTCTTCCAGGTCCTGTCGGAGGAGCCGCCCGTCCTGGTGCTGAGCTTCAACCTGCGCTCGGACGGGACCCAGAAGGACACGCCGCGCAACATTGCCGAGACGCAGGAATTCGTGGTCAACCTCGTCGACGAGGCCCTGGTGCAGGCCATGACGGTCTGCGCCGCCGAGTTCCCGCCGGACGAGAGCGAGATCGCGGCCGCCGGCCTGACGCTGCTGCCCGCCGGCGGGGGCATCGCGGCCGGCCGCCTCGCGCAGGCGCCCGTCAGCCTCGCCTGCCGGACGCACACGGTGATCGACCTCTCGCCCGAGCGCCGGATCGTGCTCGGCTGCGCCGTCCACCTCCACGCCCGGGACGACCTGTTCTCGGAGGACGGCACCCTGCGGCTGCGGGACGGCGCCTGGCTGCCGATCGGGCGGCTCTACGCCGACCTCTACGCCCGCACCGGGGACCGCTTCGCGGTGCCCCGGGTCTCGCCCGAGGAGGTGCGCGCCGGGGTCACGCCCCGGGCTCCCTGACCGCGGCCGGCACGCCGAAGAGCGCGAGGGTGCTCTCGCCCGCCGCGATCTGACGCTCCCAGCCGATCTCGGCCTCCGCCCGGGCGCGGGCCTGGTCGATCAGCCCGGCGGCCGCCTCGCGGGGGATCACCACGACCCCGTCGTCGTCGCCGAGGATCAGGTCGCCGGGGCGCACGGGTGCCCCCCCGATCGTCACCGGGCCGTTCACGACGCCGCCGTCCTTCGAGGCCGGGCCGCGGGGCGTGACGTGGCGGGTGAAGGCCTGGAAGTCGCTCCAGCCCGCGAGCGTGCCGGTGTCGCGGATCGCGCCGTCCACCACCAGGCCGGCAACGCCCTTGCGGCGGGCCGCGGTCGAGAGCAGGTCGCCGATCATCGCCACGTCGCCGCGCCCGCCGGCGTCGATCACCACGACGTCGCCCGCCCCGGCCGCCGCGATGGCGTGGTGCACGGCGCCGTAATCCTGCGGCGGGCAGAGCGCCGTGACGGCGGTCCCCAGCAGGGCGCCGCCGCCCGCGACGCGGCGCAGCGGGCGGATCGCCGGGTCGACGAGGGTGCGGCCCTCCAGGAGGTCGACGACGATCGGCACCGGGATCGCCGCGAACCGCGCGATCAGGTCCGGCGCGAGCCGGGGCGGGGTCCCCTCGATGATGCGGGTCGGCATGGCGTCTCCTCTCCGGCGTCCCGGCCGGTTCTTGCGGCCGTGCCCGAACTCTATAGGGTGCCGCGCCGAAGGCCGACAGGCCGAAGGCTGCGAGCCGCCGCGCGGCGGTCCCCCGGGAGGATGCCCGATGAGAGAGAGCCCAGGGTCCGGGACCGCCCCGGTGACGCGGCGGCTCGACGGCAAGGTGGCGCTCCTGTTCGGCGCCGGCTCGTCCGGCCCCGGCTGGGGCAACGGCAAGGCCACGGCGGTGACCTTCGCGCGCCACGGCGCCCGCGTGGTCTGCATCGACCTGACGCGCGAGGCGGCCGAGGAGACCGCCGAGATCATCCGCCGGGAGGACGGCGCCGCCACGGCGGCGGCCTGCGACGCTACCGATTCCGAGGCCGTGGCCGGCCTCGTGGCCGAGGTGGTGGCGGCCCACGGGCGCATCGACGTGCTGCACAACAACGTCGGCTACGCCCAGATGGGCGGCCCCGTCGAGCTCGACGAGGCCGCTTGGCACCGCGCCATCGACCTCAACCTCACGACCTGCTTCCTCACCTGCAAGCACGTGCTGCCGCAGATGCTGGCGCAGCGCTCCGGCGCCATCGTCAACATCTCGTCGGTCGCGGCGATCCGCTACACCGGCTACCCCTACGCGGCCTACTACGCCGCCAAGGCGGCGGTGAACAACTTCACGCTCGGCCTCGCCCTGCAATACGCCCGCGACGGCATCCGGGCGAACGCGATCATGCCCGGGCTGATGAACACGCCGCTGATCTTCCAGCAGATCTCCGGCCAGTACGCCGACGCCGCCGCGATGGTGGCGGAGCGCGACGCGGCCTGCCCCATGGGCCGGATGGGCACCGCCTGGGACATCGCCAACGCGGCCCTGTTCCTGGCCTCCGACGAGGCCGCCTACATCACCGGCGTCGCCCTCCCGGTGGACGGAGGCCTCACCGGCCGGATCGCCTCGTGAGGGGAGGGGACGGGATGGAGCGCGCCATGGACCCGGACGCGGCCCGGGCCGCCGCCGACCTGCTCTGGCGGCACTGGCAGGAGGGCCGGCCGCTGTCCGCCCTGCCGGCCCCCTTGCGCCCCGCGACCCGGCGGGACGGCTACGCCGTCCAGGCCCACGTCGCGGCGCGGAGCGCCGCCCCGCTGTTCGGCTGGAAGATCGCCGCGACGAGCCTGGCGGGCCAGGAGCATATCGGGGCGGCGGGCCCGATGGCCGGGCGGCTCCTCGCCGAGCGGGTCGTGGCCCCGGGCGGCGAGATCCCGCTCGCCGGCAACCGGATGCGGGTCGCCGAGGCCGAGATCGCCTTCCGGATGGCGCGCGACCTGCCGGCGCGGGACGCGCCCTACACGGTCGCGGAGGTGACGGCGGCGGTGGCGGGCGCGCACCTGGCGATCGAGTTCCCGAACTCGCGCCTCGCGGACTACGCCGCCGCCGGGGAGGCGGCGCTCATCGCCGACAACGCCTGCGCGCACCTGTTCGTGCTGGGGCCGGCCCTGGCGCCGGGCTGGCGCGACCGCGACCTCGCGGCGCTCCCCACCGCCATCGCGGCCCCGGGCCGGCCCCCGCATCGCGGCCGGGGCGGGAACGCCCTCGACGACCCGCGCATCGCCCTCGCCTGGCTCGCCAACGAGGTCGCGGGGCTGGGGCCGGGGCTGCGGGCCGGGGAGGTGGTGACGACCGGCACCACGACGGTGCCGCTGCCGATCGAGGCCGGCGACGTGGTGACGGCGGAGTTCGACGGCCTCGGGACGCTGTCGGCCCGGGTCGGCGCCTGAGCAGACCTGCGCTGGCGGGCCGGCGCCTCGGCCACTCGGGTTCTTTCCGGAAGTCGCCGGTTTTCGTCGCAGAACCGGCGGCCACGTTTGCGAACCCCGCTCAGGGCGGCACCCGCTCGCGCGGCCCGCGGGGTGCCGCTCCCCGCCCTCGATGCGGCGCGCTCTCCGGCCGAACCGGCGCCCGCCCCGGCGCCGGAGCGCTCCCGGGTGCGGCGCCCGCGCCGCCGCGGGGGCGGCCGGCCAACCGCCAGGAGGCGAACCATGTCCGGGCCGCTCCTCAAGGCCGCCCTGCTCGGGTTCGGCAGCGCCGTCGCGCTGGTCGGGCTCGGCTTCGCCCTGTTCCTCGCCGTCGCGACGTTCCTGCCCGGCCGGGCCGTGCCGGCCGTCCCGGCGATGCTCCTCACCGCGCCCGTCCTGCTCCTCGTCGCGGGCGCCGGCGTCGCGCTCGGCCTCTGGGTCGCGCACCGGGCCGGGCGGCGCCGGGCCGGGAGCCTGCCGGCGGGCCCGGGAGGACCGAGCCCGGACGCCGCGCGGCACGGGTTCGAGCCCGGGGGAGGGCCCGGCGCGGACGCTGCCGGCGCGAGCCCGTCCCGGGACGGATGCGGGAGCCCGGAGGCCGGCGCCCGCCTCACGCCGCCTTGACGCCGGTCAGGAAGTCCGCGACCTCGCGCTCGAGGTCGCCGGCGTAGCGCCCGAGCTGGTCGGCGGCGCCGAGCACCTCGGTGGCGGCCGCGCCCGTGCTGCCGGCCTCCCGCTGCACCTCGACGATCCCGCTCGTCACGACCTGCGTGCCCTGCGCGGCGTGCTGGACGTTGCGGGCGATCTCCTGCGTCGCCGCGCCCTGCTGGTCGACCGCCGTCGCGATCCCGTCGGCGATGCCCGACATCTGCTCGATCACGCCCGAGATCTCCCGGATCGCCTGCACGACGCTGCCGGTGGTCTCCTGGATGTGCCCGATCTGCTGCGAGATCTCGGCGGTCGCCCGCGCGGTCTGGCCGGCGAGGTCCTTGACCTCGGCGGCGACGACCGCGAAGCCGCGGCCGGCCTCGCCGGCCCGCGCCGCCTCGATGGTGGCGTTCAGCGCCAGCAGGTTGGTCTGGCCGGCGATCGCCGAGATCAGCGCCACGATGTCGCCGATCTGGTCGGCCGACTTCACCAGCCGCTGCACCGTCTCGTCGGTGCGGCGCGCCTGGTCGACGGCGGTCCGGGCGATGTCGGAGGATTGCACGACCTGGGCGGTGATGCCCCCGATCGAGACGGAGAGCTCCTCGCTCGCCGCCGCCACCATCTGGACGTTGGCGAGGGTCTGCTCGGCGGCGCCCGCCACCTCGACGGAGCGGCCGTTGGTCGTCTCCGCCGCCGCCGTCATGGTGCGGGCCGTAGCCTCCATGCCGGAGGCGGCCCGGCCGAGATTCTCGGTCAGCGCCACCACGTTGGCCTCGAAGGCGCGGGTCACCGCCTCCAGGCGCTCGGCGCGCTCGGCCTTCGCGGCGGCCTCGCGGGCGGCCGCCCGGTCGGCCTCCTCCTTGGCCACCAGCGCGTCGCGGAACACCTGCACGGTGCCCGCCATGGCGCCGATCTCGTCGCGCCGGCCCTGGGCCGGGACGTCCGTGGCGAGGTCGCCGCCGGCGAGGGCCCGCATGGCGCGGCCGAGCCGGTCGATCGGGCGGGTGATGCCGCGGCCGATGAGCAGCGCGAGCGCGAGGCCGATCGCGCAGGCGAGCCCGACCCCGCCGACGAGGAGCCAGGTCGCCCGGTCGCGCTCGGCGGCGAGCTGGCGCAGCTCGCCGGCCCCGACGCCCCGGGCGCTCGCGACGAGCTCCGCCACCCGGCGGTCGAGGTCGGCGAAGATCCGGGCCTGGGCCTCGTTCGCCTTCACGATCTCCGGGATGCTGTCCTTGAACTGGCGCACCTTGGCGGTCAGGTCGCGCAGCACCCCTTGCGTCCTGTCGTCGATCACGCCGTACAGGATGGTCTCGGCCTGGTCGAGCAGGGTCGCGGCCGCGGCGTCGAGGTCCCGGGCCTGCGCGTCGCTGCGGCCCTGGATCAGCTGCCACTCGAGCGCCTGCGCCTCCTTGGCGGCCGCGATCGCCTTGGCGCTCGCCGCCAGGAGCTTGACGCCGGAGCCGACCCGGTCCTGCTGCTCCTGAAGCTTCACCTGGGTGCCCGTCTGGGTGTTGTTCTGCGCCTGCTCGATCTTGCGCAGGCCCTGGAACAGGACGTCGAACAGGGGCGTCAGCTCGGCCTGGCGCTCCGCCAGCGCGGCGGCGCGCTCGCTCCCGGCGGCCTCCGGCGCCGTCAGGCGCGCGCGGTAGCGCTCGAGGGCCTCGCTCGCCGGCTGGACGATCTCGAGGGACGTCATCGCGCCGAGGCGCTTGATCAGGACCGAGATCGCGTTGGCCTTCGCCTCGACTTCCATCTCGGTGACGTCGGCGTTCCCCGAGAAGAAGCCGTACTGCAGGGCCCGCAGCTCGAGGGCGGAGCGGATCGCGAAGGAGACGACCACGCCGGTGTTGTAGGCCGCCTTCTGGTCGGCGAGGCCGCGCTCGAGGGCCTGGCCCGCCTCGGTGAGCTGCGTCTCCTGCGCCGAGCCGACCCCGGCGACCGCGCTCTGGAGCTCGCCGATCAGGGCCGCGTGCTTCTCCGCGAGGGCCCGCTTCTCGGCCTTCTGGAGGCCGAACGCCTTCACGGCGCCCTCGAAGCCGTCGACCGCCGCGCCGATGCCGGCGGCCTGCCGGCCCGCCTCCGCGCCGTCCGCCGGACGCCCGGCGAAGGCCCTGGCGCCGGCGCGCACCTGCGCGATGGCCCGGCCGAGGGCCGCGTCCTGGCGCTCGTCCTCGCTCTTGAGCGCCCGGTCGGTGGCGAGCGCCAGGTCGCCGATCTCGCCGACGAGGGTCTGCGCCGCGTTGGCGGTGTCGACCCGCCGCGCGAAACCGGTCAGGCTCTGCCAGCCGACCACCGCCACCGCGATCGTCAACAACAGGATGAGGCCGAAACCTCCGAACACCCGCGACCTGATCGACATCGTACCCCGTCTCCTCGCCGTGTTGCTGTTATGGCTTGGAGTCCTGAAGTATTTGCTACCCGGGCAGCACAACCACAGATCGAAACAGGCGCGCCGCGCTCAGTCGCGCGGCGTGTCGGCCTTGCGCGGGCGCGGCGGCCCTCACGGCGCCGCGCAGGCTTGCGGGCCCGCCGCGAGGGCGTCGCGCACCCGCCCGCCGGGCAGGCCCCCGGGGATCGCGGCGCCGTCGCGGGCGACCGGGATCAGGGCGTCGAGGTCGAGGCCGGTCGGCACGCCCATGCGGGCGAACATCCAGGCCACGTCCTCGGTGGCGACGTTGCCGGTGGCGCCCGGCGCGAACGGGCAGCCGCCGAGGCCCGCGAAGGAGGCGTCGAACACCCGCACGCCGCCGCGGTAGGCCGCGTGCACGTTGGCGAGGCCGAGACCGTAGGTGTCGTGGGCGTGGAAGGCCCAGCTCCTCGCCTCGGGGAAGCGCGCCTGCGCCGCCGCGAACAGCGCGGCGACGTGGGCCGGGTCGGCCCGCCCGGTCGTGTCGCACAGGCAGATCTCGGCCTCGGGGCGCATCGGCACCAGGCTCTCGAGCAGCGCCAGGACCCGGGCCTCGCCGATGCGGCCCTCGAACGGGCAGTCGAAGGCCGTGGCGAGGTTGAGCCGCACGAAGGTGCCGGCGGGGAGCGCCGCGAGCAGGCGGGCGTACTCGGCCGCCGATTCCGCGGGCGCGCGGCGGACGTTGTTGCGGTTGTGGGACTCGGAGACCGAGAGCACGTAGGCGATCTCCCGGGCGCCCGCCGCCGCCGCGTCGCGCCCGCGCCGCTCGCTCGGCACCAGCACCTGCGGCCGCAGGGCCGGCCAGCGCCCGCAGGCCGCGAGGAGGGCCGGGGTGTCGCGCATCTGCGGCAGGGCGCTGGCGCTCACGAAGGAGCCGATCTCGATGCGCGTGAGGCCCGCCGCGTGGAGCCGCTCCAGGAAGGAGAGCTTCGTCTCGGTCGGGATGAAGGGGCCGATGCCCTGGTAGCCGTCGCGCGGCCCGACCTCGACCACCGCGACGCCGTCCGGGTTCGTCGTCATGCCACCACTCCCTCGTTGCGCAGGGCCGCGATCGCCCCGGGCGACAGCCCGAGGGCGTCGCGCAGGATCGCGTCCGTGTGGGCGCCCGGGCCGGGCCCGGGCCAGCGGATCGCGCCGGGATCGTCCGGCACGTGCGGCACGATGCCGGCGTGCAGCACGGTGCCGAACGCCGGGTCCTCGACCTCGCGCACCATGCCGCGGGCCCGGAACTGGGGGTCGGCGGCGATCTCGGCCGCCGTGTAGGCGATGGTCGCCGGCACGTCGGCCTCGGCCAGCATGCGGTCGAGGTCGCGGGCGGCGTAGCCCGCGCTCCAGGCCCCGATCAGGGCGTCGAGCGCCTCGACGTTGCGCACC
The DNA here is from genome assembly GCF_003574465.1 of Methylobacterium crusticola. GTDB lineage: Bacteria > Pseudomonadota > Alphaproteobacteria > Rhizobiales > Beijerinckiaceae > Methylobacterium > Methylobacterium crusticola. The sequence goes on along the minus strand of NZ_QOWC01000027.1, from coordinate 23,259 downwards.
CGGAGCGCGTTGCCCCGGAAGCGCGGGTCCGCGGCCAGCTCCGGCCGGCCCATCAGGGCGGTGAGGCGCTCGAAGATCGGGTCGGAATTGCCGCCGATCAGGATCCAGGCCCCGTCCGCCGTCGGGTAGGCGTTCGAGGGGGCTGCGGTGGCGATGCGCGAGCCGGTGGGATGGCGCACGGTGCCGAACGCCCCGTATTCCGGCAGCATCCCCTCCATCATGCTGAGCACCGACTCGGTCAGCGCCACGTCGAGGGTGCGCCCGCGCCCGTCGCCGCCCCGGCGGTCGCGCGCGAACAGCGCGGCGGCGACCCCGAAGGCGGCGTAGAGCCCGGCGATGGAATCGCCGATCGAGACCCCGACCCGCACCGGCGGCAGGTCCGAGGCCTCGGGCGGGTGGTTCGTGAGGTAGCGCAGGCCCCCGATCGCCTCGCCGATGACCCCGAAGGCGGCCCGGTCGCGGTAGATCCCGTCCTGCCCGTAGCCCGAGACGTGGGCCACCACGAGGCCGGGCCGGGCGGCGTCGAGCCGCGCCCGCGTCAGCCCCATCCGGGCGAGCTGGCCCGGCCGGTAGTTCTCGACCAGCGCGTCGCAGCCCTTGACGAGGTCGAGCACGATCCCGACGGCCTTCGGGTGCTTCAGGTTGAGCACGAGGCTCTGCTTGTTGCGAGCGTGCATCGACCACCAGGGTGCCCCGCCGCCCTCGACCTGCCGGCCCCACTGGCGCACCGGGTCGCCGCCGGGCGGCTCGACCTTGATCACCTCGGCGCCGAGATCGGCGAGGAGCCGCGTGCAGAACGGCGCCGCGATGAAGTGGCCGAGCTCGAGGACGCGCACGCCCGCGAGGGGTCCGGAGGGCGGGGGAGCGGGGTCGTTCATGGGCGCACCGACGGGCAGGCGTTCCGGGGAGGGCGACGGCACGGCCGTCTTGGCCCGTGTCTTGGCCCGCGTCTTGGTCCGCGTCTAGGCCCGGCGCGCGCCCGCCGTGAAGGCGCCGGGCCGCGCCGGGCCCCGCCCGTCACGGGATGAGCCGGTCGGCGCGCAGGCGCGCGAACAGGGCGAGGAAGGCCTCGTCCGTCGCCTGGTACTCGAGGAAGCCGAGCCGCCGGCTCTTGCTCATGTCGGTGACCACCTCGATCGGCCGGCCGAGATCCGCGTCCGTGTGCCAGGGCGAGGCGAGCCGGCCGAGATCGGCCTCCGCGAGCCCGTGGCGCGCCGCGATCCCGGCCCAAGCCGGACCGTCCTGCGCCATCTGGTCCGCGAGGGGCCGCACCGTGCCGTCGAAGGGCGCGGGCTCGATCCCGAACCAGGAGGCGAGGCGCCCCCACATCCAGCTCCAGCGGAAGACGTCGCCGTCGACCACGTTGAAGGCCTGGTTCGCCGCCCCGGGCGTGCGCGAGGCCCAGAGCAGGTGGCGGGCGAGCAGGCGCGCATCGGTCATGTCGGTGAGGCCGTTCCACTGCACGGCCGAGCCCGGGAAGCGGAACGGCCGGCCGGTCTCCCGGCACAGCACCGCGTAGGCGGCCAGGGTCGTGCCCATGTTCATGGCGTTGCCGACCGCCTTGCCGATGATCGTGTGCGGGCGGTGGACGCTCCAGGTGAAGCCGTCCCGGGCGGCGGCCTCGAACACCGCGTCCTCCTGCGCGTAGTAGAAGTTCTCGACGTCGAGCCGGCCCTGCTCCTCGCGGAACGGCGTCTGGGGCACGCGGCCGCGCCCGTAGGCCTCGAAGGGCCCGAGGTAGTGCTTGAGGCCGGTGACCAGGGCGACGTGCCGGACCGACCCGGCGGGCCGGAGCGCGTCGAGCAGGTTGCGGACCATGGCGCCGTTGACCCGGATCATCTCGGCCTCCGTGGGCCTTCGCATCCAGGTCGACAGCACGACGCGGGTCGGCCGCAGCCCGGCGAGGCCCGCGCGGAGGGAGGCCGGGTCCTGGAGGTCGGCCGCGACGGGCACGAGCCCGGCCTGCGCCGCCGGCGAGCGGGCGAGGCCCGCCACCTGCCAGCCCTCGGCCGCCATCACCTCCGCGGCGGCGCTGCCGACGATGCCGCTCGCGCCCACGATCAGTGCCGTCTCGCTCATGTGGATGTCCCCGCTCGTCCGGATCCCGTGAACCGGCAACGCCCGCGGCGGCCGGACGGTCCCGGCGATCCGGCCGGGCTGCCGCGGGGCGCCCGCGCTCACACCCCGAACACGATGCCCTCGCGGGCGTAATCCTCGTGCACGCACTGGAGGATCAGCTCGATCTCCGGCGAGGGGTCGTCCCGGCGGCAGCTCATGATGACGGGGATCTGCGCCTCGTCCTCGTCGAGGGGCCGGTAGGCGACGCCGTCGCGGCGCAGGCGCTCCACCGAGGCCGGCACGAGGCAGAATCCGATCTCGGCCGCGACGAGCCCGAGGGCCGTCTGGAGCTCGCGCACCTCGTGCACCACCGGCGGGCGGACGCCGCGCTGGCGGTAGAGGGCGAGGATGCGGTCGGAGTAGTTCGGCCGCGCGCCCTTCGGGTAGACGATGAGCGGGGTGCCGGCGAGGTCGCGCAGCCGCAGGGAGCCCCGCGGCCCGGCGCCGTCCCAGGCCGCCGGCACGGCCGCGACGATCGACTCGTTGCGCAGGAGGATGCGCCGGATCGCCGGGTCGTCGATCTCGATGCGGCCGAAGCCGACGTCGATGCGCCCCTCCTTCAGGGCCGAGATCTGCTCGAGGGTCATGAACTCGAGGAGCGTCAGGTCGACGTCGGGACGCTTGATCCGGTAGCCCCGGATGATCTCGGGCAGGCGCCCGTAGAGCGTCGAGGAGACGAAGCCGATCCGGAAGCGGTTGCGCTCGGCCTGGCGCAGGCGCCGCCCGAGCGTCCTCATCTCGTCGGCCCGCTCCAGCACCTCGACGGCCTGGTCGTACATCAGGCGGCCGGGCTCGGTGAGGCGGACCGGCCGCGAGCCCCGCTCGATCAGCGCCACCCCGAGCTCGTCCTCGAGCGCCTGGATCTGCCGGCTGAGCGCCGGCTGGGCGACGTGCAGCGTCTCGGCGGCCCGGGTGAAGCTCTGCTCGCGGCCGACCGCCACGAAGTAGCGCAGGTGCCGCAGCTCCACTTATTCCTCCCGGGCATGATGCCGTGCCTATTCGGTCTTGGACCCCGGTATCGCCCGTCCCTAGAACTAAAAAAAGAGGAAACGCACGGGAGCGCAGGACGGCGCGCCGCGACAGGCCCGGAGGGCCCGCGCCGAGGTCCCACGCCCCTCTGCACAGGACAGGCCGGAGCTCGGACATCGGGGCGCCTCGCGCGGACCGGGGGCGACCTCCTGCGCCCGCAAGACCTGAGACCGAGGTCGGGAGGTAACCGTGCTGGAAGATCTGAACCAGGTCGTCGAGACCGCCGTCGAGGACAATTTCGAGACCGGGAGCTTCCGGTGCCGTCGAGACATCTTCACGGATCCGGATTTGTTCGAACTCGAGATGCAGCACATCTTCGAGGGAAACTGGATCTACATGGCCCACGAGAGCCAGATCCCGAACCGGAACGATTACTTCACGACCTTCATGGGCCGGCAGCCGGTGGTGATCACCCGCAACCGCGCGGGCGAGCTCGGCGCCTTCATCAACGCCTGCAGCCACCGCGGGGCGATGATCTGCCGGCACAAGCGCGGCAACAAGTCGACCTTCACCTGCCCGTTCCACGGCTGGACGTTCAACAACGGCGGCAAGCTCCTCAAGGTCAAGGACCCGGACGGCGCCGGCTATCCCGAGAGCTTCAACCGGGACGGCTCGCACGACCTGACCCGGGTGGCGCGCTTCGAATCCTACCGCGGCTTCCTGTTCGGCAGCCTGAACCCCGACGTGAAGCCCCTCGCCGAGCACCTCGGCGAGGCGACCAAGATCATCGACATGATCGTCGACCAGTCGCCCGAGGGCCTCGAGGTCCTGCGCGGCAACTCGACCTACGTCTTCGACGGCAACTGGAAGCTCCAGACCGAGAACGGGGCCGACGGCTACCACGTCAGCGCGACGCACTGGAACTACGCCGCCACCACGAGCCGCCGCAAGGAGGCCCAGGTGGTCGACAAGACCCGGGCGATGGACGCGGGCGGCTGGGCCAAGCAGGGCGGCGGCTTCTACTCCTTCGAGCACGGCCACCTGCTCCTCTGGACCACCTGGGCGAACCCGCAGGACCGGCCGAACTGGGACCGGCGCGAGGCGCTGAGCGCCCGGTACGGCCAGGCGATGGCGGACTGGATGATCAGCCGCTCGCGCAACCTCTGCCTCTACCCGAACGTCTACCTGATGGACCAGTTCTCGTCGCAGATCCGGACCTACCGGCCGATCGCCGTCGACAAGACCGAGGTCACGATCTACTGCATCGCGCCGAAGAACGAGGGCCGGGAAGCGCGGGCCCAGCGCATCCGCCAGTACGAGGACTTCTTCAACGCGAGCGGCATGGCGACGCCCGACGACCTCGAGGAGTTCCGCGCCTGCCAGATCGGCTATCGCGGCCGGGCGGCGGCGTGGAACGACCTCTGCCGGGGCGCCACGCACTGGCTCCAGGGCCCCGACGAGGGCGCCCGGGCGATCGGCCTCGCGCCGCTGATGAGCGGCGTCAAGACCGAGGACGAGGGCCTGTTCGCCATCCAGCACCGCTACTGGATGGAGACGATGCGCAAGCACCTCGACCGGAGCCGGGACGGCTAGGCGCGTCCCGCCCCGTACGCCGCGCCGCGCCCCGGCCCGCGCCGAGCCCACGACCAGACCATGACGGCAGCACCGGCCGCCCCGCGGGCGACCGAGCGGGCTGCCGCGCCCGGAGGAGACCCGTGATGACCCTCACCCTGGAGCAGGTGCAGCAGTTCCTCTACCGCGAGGCGCGCTACCTGGACGACCGCGACTTCGACGCCTGGCTCGCGCTCTACGCCCCCGACGTCGAGTTCTGGATGCCGGCCTGGGACGACGACGACCGGCTCGTCACCGATCCCCAGGGCGAGATCTCGCTGATCTACTACGACAGCCGCAGCGGCCTGGAGGACCGGGTCTTCCGCATCCGCACCGAGCGCTCCAGCGCCACCAGCCTGCCGGAGCCCCGCACCTCGCACAACATCTCGAACGTCGAGATCCTCGAGCAGGACGCCGGCGCCTGCCGCCTGCGCTTCAACTGGCTCACCTTCAACTACCGCTACAAGACCATCGACACGCATTTCGGCACGTCGTTCTACACGCTCGACACCGGCGGCGGGACGCCGTTGATCAAGAACAAGAAGGTCGTGCTCAAGAACGACTACATCCATCACGTCATCGACATCTACCACATCTGAGGAGGCGTGGTCATGTACAGCGTCGCGCTCAACTTCGAGGACGGGGTCACCCGCTTCGTCGAGTGCCGCCCGGGCGAGACCGTGGCGGACGCCTCCTACCGGATCGGGATCAACATCCCGCTCGATTGCCGCGACGGCGCCTGCGGCACCTGCCGGGTCCGGTGCGAGGGCGGCCGGTACGATCCGGGCCACTACATCGAGGACGCGCTCACCGACGCGGAGGCGGCCGAGGGCTACGGGCTCGCCTGCCAGATGCGGCCGCGGAGCGACCTCGTGCTCGGCATCGCGGCCGCCTCGGACGTCTGCAGGACCCGGGCCGCCACCCACCGGGGCACGGTCGTCGAGGCGCGGCGCCTCTCGGGCACCACCTTCGGGCTCGTGGTCGAGAGCGAGGCGCCCCTGGGCTTCCTGCCCGGGCAGTACGTCAACATCACGGTCCCGGGCAGCGGCCAGGCCCGCTCCTACTCGTTCAGCTCGGTCCCGGGCCGCGCCCGGGCCGAGTTCCTGATCCGCAACATCCCGGGCGGCGCGATGAGCACCTTCCTGTCGGAGGGCGCGGCGCCCGGCACGGCCCTCGACCTCACGGGGCCGGCCGGGAGCTTCTACCTGCGGGAGATCCGGCGCCCGGTCCTGATGCTCGCCGGCGGCACCGGGCTCGCGCCCTTCCTGTCGATGCTCGGGCGGATCGCCGAGACCGGCAGCGCCCACCCGATCCACCTCGTCTACGGCGTCACGCACGATGCCGACCTCGTGGAGGTCGGGGCCCTGGACGCGGCGGCCGCGCGCCTGCCGGGCTTCACCTACGCCACCTGCGTGGCCGCGCCGGAGAGCGCGCATCCGCGCAAGGGCTACGTCACCGGGCACCTCGGCCCCGAGCACCTGAACGGCGGCGCGGTCGACGCCTACCTGTGCGGCCCGCCCGCCATGGTGGACGCGGTGCGCCGGCACTTCGCCGAGGCCGGGGTGGTCCCGGCGAGCTTCCACTACGAGAAGTTCTCGGCGAGCGGCGCCGCGGGAGGCCGCGCGTGAGCGGGGCCCTCGTCGCGCCGGGCCGCTTCGCCGGCAAGGTCGCAATCGTCACCGGCGCCGCGCAGGGCATCGGCCGCGAGGTGGCGCTGCGCCTCGCCCGGGAGGGCGCCCGCCTCCTCCTCACCGACCGCTCGGCCCTCGTCGAGGAGACCGCCGCGGCGGCCCGGGACCTCGGCGCCGGCGCGGCGGTCCGGCTCGCCGACGTCGAGGGCTACGAGGGCTGCGCGCAGGTGATGGCGGCGGCGCTCGCCCGCCACGGCCGGCTCGACGTGCTCGTCAACACCGTCGGCGGCACGATCTGGGCCAAGCCCTTCGCGCACTACGCGCCCGACGAGATCGAGGCCGAGATCCGGCGCTCCCTCTTCCCGACCCTGTGGTGCTGCCGGGCGGCCCTGCCGGCGATGATCGCGGCCGGCGGCGGCAGCATCGTCAACGTCTCGTCGGTGGCGACCCGGGGCGTCAACCGGGTGCCCTACGCGGCCGCCAAGGGCGGCGTCAACGCCCTCACGGCCTGCCTCGCCTGGGAGTACGCGGCCCACGGGATCCGGGTGAACGCGGTGGCGCCGGGCGGCACCGAGGCGCCGCCCCGGCGCATCCCGCGCAACCCCGCGGAGCCGAGCGGGCAGGAGCGGGCCTGGATGGACGAGGTCGTCGCCCAGACCCGGGCATCGAGCCTGATGGGCCGCTACGGCACCGCCGCCGAGCAGGCCGCCGCGATCCTGTTCCTCGCCTCCGACGAGGCCTCCTACGTCACCGGCACGGTCCTGCCGGTGGCGGGCGGCGACCTCGGCTGACGACCCCCCCGATGCAGAAACGAGAGGAGACGCCCCCCATGACCCACATAGCCACGACCCACATGGCCACGACCCACCCCGCCACGACCCACCGCGCCGCGGCGCCCGCCCTCGTCGAGACCCCGGAGGTCCAGGCCCTGCTCGACCGGGTCGCGGGCCTCGACAACGACCGCGGCAACCCGCGCCTCAAGCGCATCCTGCGCCGCGTCGTCGGCGACGCCTGCCGGATCATCGAGGACCTCGAGGTCACCCCGGACGAGTTCTGGACCGCCATGAACTACCTGACCGAGACCGGCCGGGCGAACGAGTTCGGGCTCCTGATGCCCGGCCTCGGCATCGAGCACTTCCTCGACCTGTGCATCGACGCCCAGGAGCGCAGGGCCGGGATCGAGGGCGGCACGCCCCGCACCATCGAGGGCCCGCTCTACGTCGCCGGCGCGCCGCTCGCGAAGGGCGAGGCCCGCCTCGACGACGACCCGGAGGAGGGCGAGGTGCTGATCGTCGAGGGCCGGGTCACCGGCACCGGCGGGGCGCCCCTGGCGAACGCCGTCGTGGACGTCTGGCACGCCAACACGGTCGGCAACTACTCGGTCTTCGACAGGAGCCAGAGCACCTGGAACCTGCGCCGGCGCATCGAGACGGACCGGGAGGGCCGCTACCGCTTCCGCAGCATCGTGCCGAAGGGCTACGGCTGCCCGCCGCAGGGCCGGACCCAGGCGCTCCTCGACCAGGTCGGCCGGCACGGCCAGCGCCCGGCCCACATCCACTTCTTCGTCTCGGGGGCCGGCCACCGCCAGCTCACGACGCAGATCAACCTCTCGGACGACCCCTACCTGTACGACGACTTCGCCTTCGCGACCCGGGAGGGCCTCGTCGCCGAGGTGGAGCGGGTGACGGAGCCGGCGGCCCTGGCGCGGGCCGGCCTCGACGCGCCGTTCTCGAGGATCCGCTTCGACTTCGCCCTCAACCCCGAGGTGGCGAACGCGCCCGCCGCCGTGGTGGTCCGCGCCCACGCCGAGGCGGCGTGAGGCATGCGGATCCCCTCGCCGACGTGCCGGGAGGGGATCCGGCCCCGCCCCCGGGCGCGCTCATCCGTGAACAAAGGCCCTGCCATGCTCGCCTCCCGCCAGCCCCGCCCCGCGGCCCTCGCGCCGGACCGCGCCCCCGCGCCCGACCGCGCCCTCGCCCCCGACCTCGCCCGCGACCTCGCGGTGGCGGCGGTGCGGGCGACCATCGTGGACGTGCCGACCGTCCGCGCGCACAAGCTCTCCCAGACCTCCGTGACGGCGCAGAGCTACGTCGTCGTGCAGGTGCGCCTGCGCAACGGCGTCGAGGGTGTCGGCGAGGCCGCGACCCTCGGCGGCCCGCGCTGGAGCGAGGAGAGCGTCGAGGGCATCAAGGCCACCATCGACGCCTACCTGGCCCCGGCCCTGATCGGGCACCCGGCCGACCGGCTCGTGGCCGCGGGCGCGCGCCTCGACGCGGCGGCCAAGCGCAACAACGCCGCGAAGGCCGCCCTCGAGACCGCCCTGTTCGACGCCGTCGGCCGGACCCTCGGGCTGCCGGTCTCGGCGCTCCTCGGCGGGGCGGTGCGCACCGCCTTCCCGGTGCTGTGGACGCTGGCCTCCGGCGATCCCGACCAGGAGATCGCCGAGGCCGAGGCCAAGCTCGCGGCGCGCCTGCACCGCACCTTCAAGATCAAGATCGGGGCGCTGGCGCCGGAGGCGGACCTCGCGCGCCTCGCCCGCCTCGCGGCGGCGCTCGGCGGCCGCGCCACCCTGATCGTCGACGCCAACCAGGCCTGGGACGAGACCACCGCCCGGCGCTGCCTGCCGCGCCTCGCCGACCTCGGCGTCGCCCTCGTGGAGCAGCCCCTGCCGGCCTGGAACGTCGCCGGGCTGGGGCGCCTGCGCGCCCGGGACGGCGTGCCGCCGCTCCTCGCCGACGAGTGCGTGTTCACGCCCCACGACATGCTGGCGGTGGCCGGGGCCGCGGCCGCCGACGCGGTGTCGCTGAAGCTCGTGAAGCACGGCGGGCTGCTGGGCACCCGGGCGGTCGCCGCGGTGGCGCAGGCCGCCGGAATCGGGCTCTACGGCGGCTGCCTGCTCGAGAGCTCGCTCGGCGCTTCGGCCCACCTCCAGGTCTTCGCGACCCTGCGGGACCTCGCCTGGGGCTGCGAGCATTTCGGTCCCCAGATCCTCACCGGCGACCTCGTCACCGAGCCCCTGCGCTTCGCGGATTTCGAGGTCCACCTCCCCGGCGGTCCCGGCCTCGGCGTCACGCTCGATCCCGACCGGCTGCGCCACTACGCCCGGAGCTGAGCCATGCTGTACTGCGTCGAGATGGAGGTCGTCGTGCCCCCCGGCACCGACCCCGACACCCTGGCCCGGCTCAAGGCCGACGAGAAGGCGCGGGCGCAGGACCTCCAGCGCCGGGGGCAGTGGCTCCACCTGTGGCGGGTGGCGGGACGCTACGCCAACGTCAGCGTCTTCGACGTCGAGAGCCACGACGCGCTCCACGACATCCTGTCCACGCTGCCCCTGTTCCCGTTCATGACCCTGAGGGTGACGCCGCTCGCGCGGCACCCGTCCTCCCTGGCCTGAGCCGGGAGCCCGGCAGGCCCGCGGCCCGCCGCGGCCCATCCGCGGGCGCCCCGGGGCGCCCGCGGCAACGAGAAACCGCTCTCCAGACGGGACAGAGGACATGCCCCAGACGCGCACCATCGACATCCAGAGCTTCATCAACGGCCACACGGTCTCCGGCTTCCAGATCCGCATCGTGCTCCTGTGCTTCCTCGTCGTCGCCATCGACGGCTTCGACACGGCGGCGATCGGCTACATCGCGCCGGCGCTGCGGGCGCAGTGGCGGGTGAGCCAGGCGCAGCTCGCGCCGCTGTTCGGCGCCGGCCTGTTCGGCCTGATGGTCGGGGCCTTCGTGTTCGGCCCGCTCGCCGACCGCATCGGCCGCAAGGCGATGCTGGTCGTCACCACGGCCTTCTTCGGCCTCGCCAGCCTCGCGTCGGCCTGGTCCACCTCGATCGAGATGCTGACGGTGCTGCGCTTCGTCACGGGACTCGGCCTCGGCGGCGCGATGCCGAGCGCCATCACGCTCACCTCCGAGTACTGCCCCGAGAACCGCCGCTCGTTCCTGACGATGGCGATGTTCTGCGGCTTCACCGTGGGCTCGGCCCTGGGGGGCTTCGCGGCCGCGCACCTCATCGCCGATCACGGCTGGGGCGCGGTCCTGGTGCTCGGCGGCGTCCTGCCGCTCCTCCTCGTGCCGCTCCTCGTCGTCGGCCTGCCCGAATCGGTCCGCTTCCTGGTCCTGAAGCGGGCGCCGGCGGAGAGGATCGCCGGGCTCCTGCGCCGCATCGGCCCGCAGGCCGACCTCGGGGGCGCCGTCTTCACGGGCATCGCGGCGCCCGCGGGCTCGCCGATCGGCCAGCTGTTCCGGCCCGGCCTCGTCGCCGGCACGCTGTGCCTGTGGGTGACCTTCTTCATGAGCCTGCTGATCTTCTACCTGCTGTCGAGCTGGCTCCCCACCATCATCAGCAGCGCCGGGCTCAGCCTGAAGGAGGCCTCCCTCGTCACCGTGATGCTGGCGACCGGGGGCACGGCCGGGGGCCTCGTGCTCGGGGCGCTCATGGATCGGGCGAACCCGCACCTCGTGCTCGGCCTGTCCTACCTCTGCGCCGCCGGCTTCGTGGCGCTGATCGGCAGCGCCACCGGCTCGGTCGCCCTCCTGGCGCTGGCGGTGTTCGGCGCCGGCTTCTGCGTCGCCGGCTCGCAGATCGGCATCAACGCCCTCGCGGCGAGCTACTACCCGACCGCCAGCCGGGCCACCGGGGTGTCGTGGGCGAACGCCGTCGGGCGCGTCGGCTCGGTGGTCGGCTCGATGATCGGCGCCTCCCTGATCGGCCTCGGCCTCGGCCTGCCGACGACCTTCGGGATCGTGGCGGTGCCGGCGCTCGCCGCCGCGGTGAGCATCGTCCTCAAGGGCCGGCTCGGCGCGCCCGCGGCGCCGAGCCTCGCCCCGGCGCTGCAGAACACCTGACGGGCCGCGGCCCCGCCCGGAGCCCCGCCCGCCCGCGGCCCCGCCCGGGCCCGCGAGCGGGCCGGGCCCGGTCCCCGCGGCATCCGGCATAACCCGTCGGGCCGAGCGGAGCCGGACGGCGCAGGGCGCGTTCCCCACGCGAGCGCCGCTCGGCCGTCCGGACGGGCCGTCCTCCTCGCAAGGGGCCGGGTCCGGGCGCCGGCCGCCGGAGGTGTCGTGGTGACCCAGCGCGTCGAGGCGTCAGCGAACCAGGAGGGACCGCCCCGGGAGGCGGGCGGGCGGCGGCTCAGGCCGGCGCTGCTGCTCGGCGCCCTCGGCGTCGTCTACGGCGACATCGGCACGAGCCCCCTCTACGCCCTCAAGGAGGCGGTGCGGGCCGCGGGCGGCGGGCCCGCCGAGCCGGCGGCCGTCGTCGGGGCGGTCTCGCTGATCCTGTGGGCCCTCGTCCTCGTGGTCTCGCTCAAGTACGCGGTGCTGATCCTGCGGGCCGACAACCACGGCGAGGGCGGCATCGTGGCGATGCTGGCGCTGCTCGGGGCGCGCCGGGCCGAGCCCCGCACCTGGGCCGGCGCGCTCCTCGTCGTCGGCCTCGTCGGGGCGGCGCTCCTCTACGGCGACGGCGCGATCACGCCGGCGATCTCGGTGCTCAGCGCCGTCGAGGGCCTCAAGGTCGAGGCCCCGGGCCTCGCGCGCGCCGTGGTGCCGGTCACGCTCGCGATCCTGCTCGGCCTGTTCCTGATCCAGAGCAAGGGCGCGGGCTTCATCGGGCGCATCTTCGGCCCGGTCATGCTGGTCTGGTTCCTCGTCATCGCGCTCCTCGGCCTCGGCGGCATCCTGCACACGCCGCGGATCCTCGCGGCGCTCAACCCCTGGCAGGCGGTCGACTTCCTCACCCATGCGGGCTGGCACGCCAGCTTCGCGATGCTGGGCGCCGCCTTCCTGGCGGTGACCGGCGGCGAGGCGATGTACGCCGATCTCGGGCATTTCGGCGCGCGGCCGATCCGGCTCGTCTGGTTCGGCCTCGTGCTGCCGGCCCTGGTGATCAACTATTTCGGCCAGGGCGCCGTGCTGCTGGCCGCGCCCGAGGCGATCGACAACCCCTTCTACCGCCTCGCGCCCGGCTGGGCCCACTACCCGCTGATCGGCCTCGCGACGCTCGCCACCGTGATCGCCTCGCAGGCGATCATCTCGGGCGTGTTCTCGCTGACCCAGCAGGCGATCCAACTCGGCTTCCTGCCGTTCATCCGCATCGTCCACACCGCCCGCGACGAGCGCGGCCAGATCTACGTGCCGGTGGTGAACTGGCTGCTCGCCGGCGCGACCCTGAGCGCCGTCCTGATCTTCGAATCCTCCGACGCCCTGGCGGGCGCCTACGGCATCGCGGTCTCGCTGCTCATGGCGATCACGACCCTGCTCGCCGGCCTGATCGCCCTGCGCTGGGGCTACCCCCTCGCCGCCGTGCTCGCCGTCAACGGCGTGTTCCTGGCGGTCGACCTCGTGTTCCTGGCCGCCAACAGCGTGAAGCTCCTCGAGGGCGGCTGGTATCCCCTCGTCCTCACGGCCGTCGTCGCCCTGATGATGCTGACCTGGCTCAAGGGCACGCGGGCGGTCGAGCATTCCCGCGCCGGCGCCCGCCAGGCCGAGGCCGCCTTCCTGGCCCGGCTGCGGCACGACGCCCCGATCCGCCTGCCCGGGGCGGCGGCCTTCCTGTCCTCGGCCACGAAGGGCATCCCGCTGCACATGACGCGCTTCCTCGAGCGCAGCCACGCCCTGCCGGCCCGTTGCACGATCGTCACGGCGGTCTACGAGGAGAGCCCGACCGTGCCCGAGAGCGCCCGCGCCGACGTCACGCGGCTCGCCCCCGACCTCTACCGGGTGACGCTGCACTACGGGTTCATGGAGGACGCCTCGGTGCTCGGCGGGCTGGGCTGCGCGGTGCGGGCCGGCCACCTGCCGCAGGACTTCCTCGACGACGTCACGGTCTTCATCGGCCACGAGACGATCCTGCCCAGGCCCGACCGCCGGGGCATGGCCGCCTGGCGCGAGGCCCTGTTCGCCTTCATGGTGCGCAACGGCGAGCGCACCGGCGCCTATTTCTGCGTGCCGACCCGGCAGGTGGTGGAGGTCGGCACCGAGATCGAGGTCTAGAGGATTTACCGGCGCAGTGGACACCGGTTCGCCGCAGACGATGCGGCGGAATCAAAAACCTGGAGCAGCGGCCGATCGCAGCGCGATCGGATGCTGCTCCAGGGACCGCCGCCTCCCGGGCCCGGGGAGCCGCCCGGCCACGATCCCGCCGGCGCCGCGCCGGTGCTGCCCCGTGCGGCGCCGCGCCCGGTGCGGGCCCGTGCGGTGCCGCACGCGCCCGCACCTGGGGCAGGCGTAGAAGTGTCCGGGCGGGCTCCCGGGTCGCGGCTGTTGAACGCGGGCGAATACGGTCCGGATCGCGCGCGGCCGCCTTCGCCGGCCCGGGAACTCCGCCGCTATTCGATGTCGAGAGGACTGTAATCTTTCTGGATGACGGCGATACGTATTTCAAATACAAACATCGGGTGGGTGATGCGCGTCGACAACAGAGACGTGCATCCCGGCAGGGAGGCGACTGCTCGGCTGACAGGTCCGGCCCACCCCGGTATATTCCGAGCCGAAGAAGGTGGTGCCGGATGTCCTGGAACAGCAAGGTCGTGTGGTCGGAAGGGCTGTTCCTGCGGCCGCACCATCTGCAGCAGAGTGACCGCTACCTGGAGAGCCTGGTCGAGAGCCGGGTCCGGCACGTCACGCCCTATCCCTGGGGCTTCTCCCACATCGAGATCGACCGCGACCTCGCGCAGCAGAGCAAGTTCGCGGTCCGGCGCGCCTCGGGCGTGATGGCGGACGGCACGCCCTTCGACATCCCGGACCAGTCGCCCCTGCCGCCCGCCATCGACGTGCCGGAGGCGGCCGCCGGGCAGGTGGTCTGGCTGATGATGCCGGTCGTCGCCCCCAACAGCCCCGAGGTGGAGGGCGCGGAGCTGGAGAGCGCCAGCCGCTACTACCCCGGCAAGGAGACCCTGATCGACTCGACCTCGGCGCTGCGCGTCGAGGAGGAGATCGACGTCGCCCATCCCCGCCTCTCGTTCGAGCTCAGGCGCACCGCCAAGCCCGGCTACCAGGGCCTGCCGATCGCCCGGGTGATCGAGGTGCGCGACCGCGCCGTGGTGTTCGACGAGCGCTTCGCCCCCCCGGTCCTCACCTGCGCGGCCCACCCGGTGGTGAACGGCTGGGCCGACCGGGTCATCGGCTGGATCGAGAACAAGCTCGAGGGCCTCTCCCGCTACGCCGCCGACCCGACGGCGGGCGGCGGCCTCCAGGCGGCCGACTACTTCGTGCTCCAGCTCCTCAACCGGCACATCCCGGTCCTGCGCCACTTCCGCGAGTCGCGCTACATCCACCCGGAGCGGCTCTACGAGGAGTTCCTGCGCATCGCCGGCGAGCTCGCCACCTTCGTCACCGCCGAGCGGCGCGCCCGGCTCTACCCGGCCTACGACCACAACAACCTCGAGGCGGTGTTCGGCCCGCTCCTGCGGGACATCCAGGACTTCCTGTCGATCCACCTCGACCGGCGGGCGATCCGGCTCGAGCTCGTCGAGCTCGCCCGCAACGCCTTCACGTCGACCATCCGCGACCGCAACCTGTTCCGCAACGCCTCGCTCGTCGTCGAGGTGGCGGCGCGCCTGCCGCTGACCGAGATCCAGAACCAGTTCCCGCACCTGTTCAAGATCGGTCCGAACACCAAGATGAACGAGATCGTGCACGCCCACCTGCCGGGCGTCGGCCTCGTCCACCTGCCGACCCCGCCGCCCCAGATCCGGGCGATCACCGACCACGTCTACTTCCTGCTCGACCGGCAATCGCCGCTCTGGCCCGAGTTCAGCGTCGCGAGCGCCATCGGCCTGCACTTCTCCGGCGACTGGCCGGACCTGGAGCTGGAGCTGTGGGCGGTCCAGGAGGGGCGGCGATGACGCGGGCGGGACGGCGCCCGGGCCGCGATGAGGCCGCCCCACGCCCGCGGAGGCGGCCGTGAGCCGCCCCTACGACCCGTTCGGGCGCGGGGGCGAGCGCACCATCGTGGTGCCGAACCCGGCCGGGCGCCGGCCGGTGCCGCCGCAGGGCCAGCCCACCCCCGCCCCCTACCCGCCGCCGGAGCCCGCCCGGCCCGCCTACGGCCAGCCCGAGCCCGCGCGCCCCGAGCCCCCGCCGCGGCCCGAGTACGGCCGCCCGGATCAGGGCCGCCAGGATTACGGCCGCCAGGAACACGGGCGCCAGGATCAGGGCCGCCAGGATTATGCGCGCCAGGATTACGCCCGCCCCGAGCCGGCGGCCCGGGGCTACGCCCCGCCCGATCCGGGCTCCAACGCCTGGGCCTCGCCCGAGCCGCCGCCCCCGCCGCCGCCCCCGCCGACGAGCGCGGAGCGGGCCCGGGCGCTGGTGCTCAAGCGCGACATCGTGGTGGCGCCCAACCAGAACCCCTACCTCAAGGCCGCCGGGCCGCTGCTGCTGCTGTTCGGGCGCCTGCGGGTGCAGCTCTCGCGCGCCTCGTTTGCCAACCTGATGGAGCAGGTCGCCTCCGCGATCGAGGATTTCGAGAAGGACGCCCGCGCCGCCGGCGCCCCGGCCGAGCAGACCGTGACGGCGAAGTACGTCGTCTGCGCCACCGCCGACGACGTGGTGCAGAACATCCCGACGGACGAGCGCCACGTCTGGACCCAGTACAGCATGCTGAGCCGGTTCTTCCGCGAGCGCATCGGCGGCGTGCGCTTCTTCGAGGAGCTCGACCGCGCCAAGATCGACCCGTCCGGCAACTACCACCTGCTGGAGCTGCAGCACGCCTGCCTGGCCATGGGCTTCCAGGGCATCCACCGCACCAGCGCGGGGGGCTCGGCGACGCTCCAGCAGATCCAGCGCAACCTCTACGAGCTCCTGCGGCGCACCCGCCAGATCAACCGGGAGATCTCGCCGCGCTGGCAGGGGCGCAGCCTCGCCTCGGTGGCGGCCCAGGCGCAGGTGCCGCTCTGGGCCACCGGCTCCGTGGTGGCGCTGCTGCTCCTCGGGTTCTACCTGCTGCTGCGCTTCATGCTCGCGGGCACGACCGAGAGCGCCGCGACGGCCCTCGTCACCGTGCATCCGCAGACCGAGCTCGGGATCCAGCGCCGGATCTACACCCCGCCGCCGCCGCCCCCGCCGCCGCCGCCGACGAGCCCGACGGGCAAGCTGCGCGCCGCCCTCCAGGACGACATCGCGGCCCAGCGGATCTCGGTCGGCGAGTCCGGCAACCAGATCGTGCTGCGCCTCGCCGCGGCCCTGTTCGCCCCCGGCGACGCCGGCGTGAAGCCCGAGTTCAAGCTCCTGCTCGACCGCCTCGGCAAGCTCCTCGAGATCCAGGGCGGCGCCATCAAGGTCGTCGGGCACACCGACAGCGCGCCGATCAAGAACGTCCGCTTCCCGTCGAACTTCCACCTCTCGCTCGAGCGCGCGAAGGCGGTCGCCCAGCTGCTGCGGACGAACCTGTCGAAGGCCGACCGGGTCGAGGTCGAGGGCAAGGGAGCCGACCTGCCGATCGCGCCGAACGACACGCCGGAGGGCCGCGCCCGCAACCGGAGGGTGGAGATCCTGATCCCGCGCGGCGGCTGAGGCCGGGCCGCGGCCGACGATTCCGAGCGGCGGGGCGCGGCGGGCGCCCCCGCCGCCCCGCCCCGGGTTCCCGAAGTTCCCGCATCATTGGTCCCGCGGACCCTGCGAGCCTCCGCGCAATGGTGCCCAGAAGGTCACGAGCGTCATGAGCGTCGCCACCTGGCTCCGCCTCGGAGCCACCGTCCTCGGAGCCCTCGCGCTCTGCGCGCTGATCTGGTGGGCCGGCCCCCTCGTGGCGGTGGGCGAGGTGCGCCCGTTCGAGGCCGCCTGGGTCCGGGCCCTGATCTGCGCCGTCATCGTGCTGGCGGCGGGCGGGCACGTCGGCTGGGAGCTCTACAAGCGCCGGCGCGCCGTCAAGGCCCTGGAGAAGGAGCTCGCCGAGACCGACGCGCCCGAGCACGACGGCAGCGTGCTCCAGGCCGGGATGCGCGACGCCCTGGCGACCCTGCGCAAGTCGCGCGGCGTGCGCAGCGACTACCTCTACGAGCTGCCCTGGTACGTCATCATCGGGCCGCCGGGCTCGGGCAAGACCACGGCCCTGGTGAATTCGGGCCTCAAGTTCCCGCTCGCGCAGGGCACGACCCCGGAGGCGGTGGCCGGCAGCGGCGGCACCCGCTACTGCGACTGGTGGTTCACCGAGGACGCGGTGCTGATCGACACCGCGGGCCGCTACACCACCCAGGATTCCGACCCCCGGGTGGACCGCCAGAGCTGGACCGCCTTCCTCGACCTCCTGAAGAAGCACCGGCCGCGCCAGCCCATCAACGGCGTCCTCGTGGCGATCAGCCTGGAGGACCTCCTCACCGTCGGCGAGGTCGAGCTCACGGCCCACGCCAACGCGGTGCGCAAGCGCCTGCTCGAGCTCCACGAACGGCTCGGGGTCGACTTCCCGGTCTACGCAGTGTTCACGAAGGCCGACCTGATCGCGGGCTTCACGGACTTCTTCGGCCACCTGTCGGAGAGCGACCGGCACATGGTCTGGGGCCACACCTTCCAGACCGACGACAAGACCCGCAACATGATCGGCGAGGTGCCCAAGGAGTTCGACGCCCTGGTGGAGCGGACGAACGAGTGGCTCCCCGACCGGCTCCAGGACGAGCCGACGCCGACCGCCCGCGTGGTGCTGTTCGGCTTCCCGAGCCAGCTCGCCTCGATCAAGCCCCACGTGGTCGACTTCCTGAACCGCATCTTCGAGCCGTCGCGCTACCACGCCAACGCCACCCTGCGCGGCTTCTACTTCACGTCGGGCACGCAGGCCGGCACGCCGATCGACCTCCTGATCGGCTCCCTGTCGCGCAGCTTCGGCTCCGAGGACGTCGCGGCGGGCGCCTATTCGGGCCGGGGCAAGAGCTACTTCCTCACCGACCTCCTGAAGAAGGTGGTGATCGGCGAGGCCGGCTGGGTCTCGACCGACCGGGCGGCGGTGCGCCGCGCGAACATCGTGCGGCTCGCCACCTACGGGGGCCTCGCGGTCCTGTGCGCGGGCCTCGTCGGCCTGTGGTGGACGAGCTACCTGCGCAACAGCCAGCTCGTGCAGCAGAGCCAGACGCTGCTGACGAAGTACCGCGGCGAGGCCACCGACACCTTGCGCGAGCCGGTGGTGGCGGACCGCAACTTCGCCCGGGTGGTGCCGCTCCTCAACACCCTGCGGTACATGCCCGCCGGCTACGCCTCCCGGGACGAATCGGTGCCGGTCCTGGCGGGCTTCGGCCTGAGCCAGCGCGACCGCCTGAACTCCGCCGCCCTCACGGCCTACCACGTCGGGCTCGAGCGCCTGCTGCGGCCCCGGCTGATCTTCCGCCTGGAGGAGCAGCTCGAGGCCAACCGCAACAACCCGAGCTTCCTGTACGAGGCGCTCAAGGTCTACCTGATGATCGGGGGCCGCCCGGAGGCCCCGCCGGACCGCGACCTCGTGCTCGCCTGGATGCGGCGCGACTGGGCCGAGAACCTCTTCCCGGGCGCCGGCTACGCCAAGGGCCGCGAGCTCCTGGAGGAGCACCTGCGGGCGATGCTCGACCTCGAGGACGCCTCCCCGCTCCTCGTCAGCATCAACCAGTCCCTGGTGGACGATTGCCAGCGCACGCTGGCCCGCCTCAGCATCGCCGAGCGCGCCTACGAGCTCCTGAAGTCCGACGCCCGCACGGCGACCCAGCGCGACTGGACGGTGCTGCGCGCCGGCGGGCCGGACACCGCCCTGGTGTTCGAGGTGGCCGGCGGCGGCGACCTCGACCGGGTCCGGGTGCCGTTCTTCTTCACCTACGCGGGCTTCTTCGAGGCCTTCATCGACCGCTTCGGCGACGTCGCGGAGGCGGTGGACCGCGACCGCTGGGTGCTCGGGCCGGCGGGCGAGCAGCAGGCCTACACGAACCAGTACGGGTCCCTGTTCGCCGACCTCCTGAAGCTCTACGCCCGCGACTTCGTCCCGGCCTGGAACCAGTCCCTCGCCCGGCTGAAGATGCGCTCGCTGTCGAGCGACAAGCCGCGCTACCTCGCCCTCCAGGCCGTCGCCTCGCCGACCTCGCCCCTGAAGCAGATCATCGAGTCGATCCGCGACGAGACGCGGCTCACCCGCGAGCGCCCGGCCGGGGCCGGGCGGGCCGAGGCCGACCCGCGCGTGGCCAAGGCCAAGACCATCCTGGGCCAGGCCGCCGGGTCGGCGGCCGAGCGGGCGGCCTCGAGCGTGCTGCCCTCCAGCGTCGCCTCGACGGCGTCCGCCCTCGGCCGCGTCGGCCTCGAGGGGCGCGGCGGGGCGGCCGGCCGGCCCGGCGGGCCCGACCGCTTCGCGATCCCGACGAACGAGGCGCCGGGCGCCAACATCGAGGCCGCCTTCCGCCAGTTCCACGTGCTCGTCGACGGCGAGCCGGGGCGGCGGGCCGTCGACCAGCTCGTCGCCAACCTGAACGAGATCAAGAACGCCGCCCTCACGGCCCTGAACCCGGCCGAGGCCACCCAGGCCAACATCACGCTCGTCACGCAGGCCCGCTCCCTCAAGGCGCTGGCGGCGCGCTTCCCGGCCCCGTTCGAGCCGATGATCCGGCAGGTCTCGAACGAGTTCGAGGGCACCGCCAACGGCGCGGCGGTCTCGCAGCTCGGCCAGGCCCTGGCCGACCAGGTGATCCGCGACTGCCAGCAGATCGTGGCGAACCGCTACCCCTTCGTGCGCACGAGCGACCGCGAGACGCCGCTCGCCGACTTCGCCCGCCTGTTCGGCCCGGGCGGCATCGTCGACCGCTTCTTCACCCAGAACCTGGCGGCGCGCGCCGACCGCTCGCGCCCGCAATGGGTCTGGCGCCAGGACGACCCGATCGCCCGCTCGTTCTCGGCCGCGACGCTGCGGGAGTTCCAGCGCGCCGCCGAGATCCGCGACGCCTTCTTCCCCACCGGCGGCAACATGCCGGCCTTCGGCTTCGCGGTCACGCCGCTGACGCTGAGCGCCGACGTCTCGAAGGCGAAGCTCGAGGTGAACGGCAGCCAGATCGAGACCCAGCAGGGCATCAACACCCCGGTGGCGATGCAGTGGCCCGGCCCCACCGGCCTCGGGCGGACCGCCATCACCCTCGAGTTCGGCTTCGGGACCCAGCCGGTCGTCTCGGAGAAGTCCGGCACCTGGTCGCTCTACCGGATGCTCGACACCGGCTCCGTCCTCAAGCAGGGGGAGGGCATCGTGGCGACCTTCGTGATCGGCGGGCGGCAGCTCTCCTACCAGGTCAACGTCAGCTCCCTCCTCAACCCCCTCGCGCTGCCGGCCCTGCGCGAGTTCCGCTGCCCGACCGGGATCTGACCACGATGCGCTGCGGCCTCTACGGCAAGCTTCCGGCCAAGCGCGACTTCGTCGCCACGGGCGCCCCCCGCGAGTTCCTGGCCGTGTGGGAGCCCTGGGTGCAGGGCGGCGTCGCGGCGAGCCGGCTGAGCCTCGGGGCGCAGTGGCAATCCGCCTTCCTGCAGGCGCCGATCTGGCGCTTCTGGCTCGGCCGCGACCTCTGCGGCGCCACCACGCTCGGCGCCCTGATGCCCTCCGTCGACGGGGTCGGCCGCTACTTCCCGCTCGCGCTGTTCGCGCGCGCCGAGCCCGGCGAGAGCCCGGCGCCCCCCGAGATCGACGCCCAGGACGCCTGGATGGCGGCCCTCGAGGAGATCCTGCTCTCCGCCCTCGCCCCCGAGACGAGCCTCGAGCAGGTCACGGCCTCCCTGGAGGCCCTGGGCCCGCCCGCCAGCCCCGCCCCGGCCGCGCACGAGGGCGTCGCCCGCCTGGTCCCGGCCGGCTGGACGAGCGCCTTCTCGGAGGAGGAGGGCGCCGCCCCCGCCCTCGGCCGCCTGCGCCAGGCCGATCTCGGCCGGGCCTGCGCGGCCTCGAGCTTCTGGTGGACCCTGGGCGGCGGCGACTTCGCGCCCCGGGCCCTCGTGACGCCGGGCCTGCCCGCCAACGCCCTCTTCTCCGCGATGCTGACCGGGGCCCTGCCGCTCCAGTCGGGCGCGGGGCGGTTCGAAAAATAGAGCGTTGCCCGACGAAATGCTTGCGGTTCGTCGCGGACAATGCCGCACAATCGGACGGCCGGGGCCGCGCCCGGCCCGACCGGGGCGGCGACGGCGCTTGCCGGCGGTCCGCCGCCCAGCAGGGAGGACGCTCATGACGCTCGACGAGCCCTCGCTCGGTCTCAGGACCCCGGTGGCGCCCGAGGTGCTCGCCTGCGGGGCGGCGAGCCATGCCGGGCGGGTCCGGCAGCTGAACGAGGACCGCTACTTCGTGGCCCCGGAGAACGGCGTCTTCGCGGTCGCGGACGGGATGGGCGGCCACGAGGCCGGCGACGTCGCGAGCGCCACCCTGGTCGAGTCCCTGGCCACGATCGGCACCGCCGTCACGCCGACGGACCTGCGGGCCCGGCTCGAGGACCGGGTACTGCGCGCCAACGCGGCGATCCGGGCGATGGGGCAGGCCCGCGGCAAGGTGATCGGCACCGTCGTGGCGGTGCTGCTCGTGTTCGAGCGCGACTTCGCCTGCCTCTGGTCCGGGGACAGCCGGATCTACCGGATCCGCCGGGGCGGGATCGCCCAGCTCACGCGCGACCACACCGAGGCGCAGCAGCTCGTCGACAGCGACATCCTGACCCCCGAGGAGGCCAGCGTCTGGCCCCGCCGCAACGTGATCACCCGGGCCGTCGGCGTGCAGCCCGAGCCGGAGCTGGAGCTGCTCAACGGCCAGCTCGAGGACGGGGACGCCTTCGTGATCTGCTCGGACGGCCTCACGGCGCACGCGCAGGCCGACGAGATCCTCGCCCTGGTGGAGGGGGCGGAGCCGCAGGCGGCGAGCGACGCCCTGGTGGCGCTGGCCCTGGAGCGGGGCGGCAGCGACAACGTCACGGCGGTGGTCGTGCGGTTCGACCCCGATCCCCCGGCGACGGCGGCGGCGGCGCCCGAGGACCCGCCCGCCGACTCACCGGCACCCTCAGGCGCCGCGGCGGAGCGCGGCGCGTGAGGCAGGAGACGCGGCTCGCGCCCCGCCCGGCCCTCCGGCTCGCGCCCGGGACCCGCCTGAACGGGATCTACGAGATCGACCGCTACATCACCGCCGGCGGCATGGGGGCGATCTACAAGGGCCACGCCATCGGCACCGGCGACGTCGTGGCGATCAAGACCGTGCGGCCGGAGCTGGCGCAGGACGACACCGTCCTGATGCTGTTCCGCCGGGAGGCCTCGGCGCTGCACACCCTCAACCACGAGGCGATCGTCCGGTACTTCCTGTTCTCGGTCGAGCCGGTCCTCGGCGTGCCGTTCCTCGCCATGGAGTACGTCGAGGGCGTGTCGCTCTCCGAGATGCTGCGCGACGGCCCGCTCCCGACCGAGCAGGTCCGCGTCCTCGTCCGCCGGCTGGCGGGCGGCCTCGACGCCGCCCACCAGCTCGGGATCGTCCACCGCGACCTGTCCCCCGACAACGTCCTGGTGCCGCGCGGCGACGTCGGGCGTGCCAAGATCATCGATTTCGGCATCGCCCGCTCGCCCCTGGGCGGCAACGCGCCCCCGGGCGACGGCTCGCCACTTGGCGACGGCACCGTGATCGGGAGCGGCTTTGCCGGCAAGCTGAACTCCGTCTCGCCCGAGCAGCTCGGGTTGTTCGGCGGCGAGGTCGGCCCGCGCTCCGACATCTACAGCCTCGGCCTCGTGATCGCCGAGGCGGCCCGGGGCACGCCCCTCGCGATGGGTCGCAGCCACGCCGACATCGTCGACGGGCGCCGGCGGCTCCCCGACCTGGCGGGCATCGACAAGACCCTGCGGCCGATCCTGCAGCGGATGCTCCAGCCCAACCCGAAGGACCGGCCCGCCAGCATGGCGGAGATCGCCGCCTGGGCGCCCCGCCCGGCCGCGCGCCCGCGCACCGCGCTGGCGGCCCCGGGGCCCGCGCCCCGGCGCGGCCGGCGGCT
>NZ_QOWC01000026.1 GCF_003574465.1 Methylobacterium crusticola | reverse complement strand
GAGACCCCGGAGCGCCGCCGCGGCGGCGGCGCGTGAGACCCCGGAGCGCCGCCGCGATGGCGGCGCGCGAGACCGTCGATGCGTGCGGGCAGAGGGCGGCGCCCCCTGCCCGCGTGCCGGACCGCGCGGGCGCCCGGGACCCGACCGGGGCCGCGGCGAGCCGGCACCCGGGAAATCCGGGAGGCCAGCGCGCCTCCGCGCCGCCCCGCCGGTCCACCCGCTTGAGGAACGGGTGGATGCGCACCTCGGCCCAGATCCCCGCCGCCCGGAACGGGTCGGCGTGGTGGAACGCCTCGACGGCGGCGCGGTCCGGGGCCTCGAGCAGGAAGAGGCTGCCGATCATCGTGGCGCCGTCCTCGGCCAGGAGCGGGCCGGAGACCAGGGTCTCCACCGGGAGTGGCCCGGCGAGGTAGGCCTTGTGGGCCTCGTAGTGCGCGAGGCGGCGCTCCGCGGCGCCGGCATGGTCGAGGCAGTGGACGATGAAGTGGGGCATTGCCGGGTGTCCTCACGGTTCGCCGAGGCCGGCGCCGCGCTCGGCCTCGAGCACGGCGGCGAAGAAGTCGAGGGCGCCGAGATCCGCCTCCTGGCGCGCGTAGGCCGCCCGCACCAGGTCGGCCACCGGCATCGCGACCCCGACCGCCTCGCCCGCCGCGACGCACAGGCTCATGTCCTTGCGCATCTGGGCGACCGAGAAGGCCGGGGCGAAGTCGCGCCGGCGCAGGGGATCGAGCTTGTAGGCGATGAGGGGCGAGGCCGCGGCGGAGCTGCCCAGCACGTCGAGGATGGTGTCCCAGGCGACGCCGCCCCGGCGGGCGAGGGTCAGGGCCTCGGCGGCGACCTGCGCGGTCGAGCCGACGAAGTGGTTGACGGCGAGCTTGAGGTAGCGCGCCTCGGCACCCTCGCCGACGTGGTGGATCGCCCGGGCGAAGGTCGCCAGCGCGGGCCGGGCCTGCTCCAGGGCCGCGGCGGGCCCGGAGGCGAGCAGCGTCAGGGCCGCCGCCTCCGCGGTCGCGGTGCTGCCGGAGACCGGCGCGGCGAGGTAGAGGACGCCCCGCGCCTCGGCCTCCCGCCGCACCGCCTCGCAGGCCTGCGGCGAGACCGTGCTGGTGTCGACGAGCACCGCGCCCGGCCGCAGGCGCGCGAGGAGGCCGCCCTCGAGGACGACCGCGCGCAGGGCGCGGTCGTCGGGCAGGCTCGTGACGGCGAGCCCGGCGCCGTCCGCCGCCCCGGCGGCGTCCCGGGCCGGGCGGGCGCCCGGCACCAGGGCGAGGCGGGCCGGGTCGGTGTCCGCGAGGGCCACGTCGTGGCCGGCCGCCACGACGTGGCGGGCCATCGGGGCGCCGAGCTTGCCGGCGCCGATCCAGGCGATCCGCATGATCTCTCTCCCTTGCGTGGGTCGTTCCCGCGGGCTCACGCCGTCAGCACCTTGCCGCGGGTCTCGGGCAGCAGGAACGCCGCCACCGCCATGATCGCGTAGGCGCCGGCCGCGAACAGGCCGATCGCCTGGCCCAGCGGCATCGAGGCCGACATCACGCCGACGAGGGTCGGGAACAGGGCCCCGGTGGCGCGGCCGAAATTGTACGCGAAGCCCTGGCCGACGCCGCGCACCCGGGTCGGGAACTGCTCGGTGAAGAAGGCCCCCATGGCGCTGAACACGCCCGAGGCGAAGAACCCGAGGGGGAAGCCCAGCACCAGCATCACGGCATCGCCGAACGGCACCATGGTGTAGGTCAGCACCACCACGCCGGCCCCGACGGCGAAGACCAGGAAGGTGGCGCGCCGGCCGATCCGGTCCGCCAGGTAGGCGCCCGTGAGGTAGCCCATGAACGACCCGGCGATCAGCACGCACAGGTAGGCGCCGGAATTCACCACCGAGAGGCCGCGCTCCGTGCGCAGGAACGTCGGCAGCCACGTCGTCACGGCGAAGTAGCCGCCCTGCGCGCCGGTGCCCATGATGGCCCCGAGGAGCGTGGTCCGCAGGAGCGGGCCCCGGAAGATCTCGAGGAAGGACGGCTTGTCGCCGCTCGCGGCGATCTGCGCCTGCGAGGCCCGGTAGACCTCCGGCTCCTCGATGAAGCGGCGCAGCACGAACACCAGCAGGGCCGGGGCGACGCCGACGAAGAACAGCACGCGCCAGGCGGTCTCCGCCGGCAGGAGCGAGAAGAACAGCGTGTAGAGGAGCGCCGCCGCGCCCCAGCCGATGGCCCAGCCCGACTGCATGGTGCCGAGCGCCTTGCCGCGGTGCTCGGCCCGGATCGTCTCGCCGAGCAGCACCGCGCCGGCCGCCCACTCGCCGCCGAAGCCGAAGCCCATGAGCGCCCGGGCGACGAAGAGCTGGCCGAAGCTCTGCGCGAGCCCCGACAGGAAGGTGAAGACCGCGAACCACAGGATGGCGATCTGGAGCGTGCGCACCCGGCCGATGCGGTCGGCGAGGAAGCCCGCGAGCCAGCCGCCGAGGGCCGAGGTGAGCAGCGCCGCCGTGCCGAGCGCCCCGGCCTCGCCGCGGCTGACGCCCCAGGTGGCGATGAGCGTCGGGATGACGAAGCTGTAGAGCTGGACGTCCATGGCGTCGAGCGCCCAGCCCCCGACGCAGGCCCAGAGCGTGCGGCGCTCCTTTGGCGCCAGCTCCGAGATCCAGGTGGTCGGGCCCGTCGTCGGGACGGGCGCGACGGCGCCGCCCGTGGTCGTGTCGGTCATGGGGGTCGTCTCCTTCCGGGTGATGGATGCAGGCCCACGCCCGCGGCGCGGGTTCTCGCCTCGCCGGGGTGCGCGCCCCGGTCGTCGTTGCGGCCGCGAGGCCGGATCTCTCGGGTCGGGGTTCAGGCCCGCGGGGCGGCCGCCTTGAGGCCGAACCGGTAGTCGAGGTGCCGGTAGGGGGTCTCCATCCGGCGCCCGTCCGGGGCGGTGCCCGCCGGCGCGTCGGCGAAGGGGGCGATCAGGGAAGTCTTCACCCCGAACACCGCGTCCGAGTCGAGGTAGGGGCTGTCCTGCGCGAAGACGTGGGTCACCAGCGTCTCGTGGCCCGGGGCGGCGATCATGAAGTGCACGTGGGCCGGGCGGTTCGGGTGGCGGTTCGTCGCCGCCAGCATCTCGCCCACCGGCCCGTCGGCGGGGATCGGGTAGTGCTTCGGGTTGATCGACCAGAAGTGGAAGCGTCCGGCCGCGTCGGCGCGGAACCGCGCCCGGCCGGCGAGCCCGCCCAGGGCCTCGAGCTGCTGCACGTCGTAGTGCCCGTCGTCGTCCGCGTGCCAGACGTCCACGACGGCGCCCGGCAGGGGCGCGCCGTCGGCGCCCGCGACCGTCCCGGTGACGAGGAGGGGCTCCCCGGCGAGGCCGCCCGCGATGTCGGCCCCGTTCGGGTGCTCGGGCGCCGCCTCGACGTAGAACGGCCCGAGCACCGTCGTCTCGGTGGTGCCCTCGGGCATGCGGTGGTTGATCGCGTCGACGAGCATCGACACCCCGAGTGTGTCCGACAGGAGGATGAACTCCTGGCGGTGCGCGTCGCAGATCTGGCCCGTGCGGGTCAGGAACTCGATCCCGGCGCGCCACTCGGCGAAGCTCGGCTCGACCTCCCGCACGAACGCGTGCAGGTGCGTGACGAGGCTCGTCACGAGCTGCTTGAGGCGCGGATCGGGCGTGTCGGCGAAGCGCTCGATCACCGCGCGGGTGATGCTGAACTCGTCGGCGTCGCGCATGGTATCTCCTCCCGGTTCGTGGTGTCTCGGTCGGGGCCGTCCGGCACGCCCGCGGGCGGCCCGCCCCCGCCCGGGCCGCCCGCCGTGGCCCGGACCCGGCCGGGCCGCGTCTCGATCCTCAAATCGGCCGCCGGCCCTGCCAGGCCTCGCCGAGGAGCCGCCGGATGGCGTCGCGCGCCACCGGCCGCGGGTTCGGGTAGGGCCTGGCGGCGGCGATCTCCGCCGCGCGGTCGAGGTCGGCCTCGCGCAGGCCGAGGGCCGCGAGGGCGGTCGGGGCCCCGAGCCCCCGGGCCAGGTCGTGGAGCCCGCCCGCCGCGTCCCGCGTGCCGAGCGCCCGGGCGACCCGTGCCACGGCGTCGGGCGCGGCCTCGGCGTTGTAGGCGGTGGCGTGCGGGAGCACGACGCAGTGGGTCTCGGCGTGCGGCAGCCCGAAGCTGCCGCCGAGGACGTGGCAGAGCTTGTGGTGCAGGGCCATCTCGACGGCCCCGAGGCAGGTGCCGCAGAGCCAGGCGCCGTAGAGCGCGTCGGAGCGCGCCGCGCGGTCGCCCCCGTCGGCGGCGAGGCGCGGCAGGGCGCCCGCCATCGCCCTGATGCCCTCCTCGGCCATCAGGCCGATCACCGGGTTGCCGTCCCGCGCGTAGAGCGCCTCGACCGCGTGCGCGATGGCGTTCATGCCGCTCGTCACCGTGAGGGCCACCGGCAGCGACAGCGTCAGGTCGACGTCGTAGATCACCGTCTCGGGCCGGATCGCCTCTGCGCGCTCGGTGGTCTTCAGCCCGTCCTCGGTCTGGCCGAGGATCGGCGTCATCTCCGAGCCCGCGTAGGTCGTCGGCACCACGATCTGGTCGAGACCGGTGCGCAGCGCGACGGCCTTGCCGAGCCCCGTCGTCGAGCCGCCCCCGACCGCGACCGTGCAATCGGCCCCGAGGGCCCGCACGCGCTCGACCGCCGCCGCCGTGACGGCGACCGGGGTGTGCATGGCGGCCTCGCTGAACGATCCGGCCGCGAGGCCGCCCAGGGCGGCGGCGAGGGCCTCGGCCTCGCCGCGCTGGTGCGGGGTCGACAGGACGAGCGCCCGGCGGCGGCCGAGGCGCTCGATCTCCCCGGGCAGCGCCGCCAGGGTGCCGCTGCCGAAGATCACCCGCGTGGGCGCCGCATTGTACACGAAGGCGTCCATCACAGGCCTCCCGCGGCGCCGACCGGGTAGTCCACCTGGTGCCGGCCGACCCGCAGCCCCTCGATCTCGGAGCGCACCCGCTGGTGCTCGGGATGCGCGCCGTAGCGCGCCAGGGAATCCGGCGTGTCGAACTCGCTGTAGAGGACGACGTCGCAGGCGTAGTCGATGCGGCTGACGTCGACCCCGACCTCGAGGTGCAGGAGGCCCGGGATCCGGCCGCGCAGGCTCTCGAACGCGTCCCGGATGCGGCCGGCGTTGAGGGCCTTCTCGTGGGGCGTGCCGCCGGCGACCGTCCACATGACGATGTGCTTGATCATCGATCGCCGTCCCTCCCGCGCCGAGGCCCTTGCCGGTCTCCCCTCGCGCCGTCCCAGCGTGATAGCTCTTGCGAATCGAGGCGATAAGTCGCGGCGGGCGGGCAACAGCTTTCCGGCTGGCGGAAAAATGCCGGCCCGCCGGGACGCCGCGGGGCGGTCCCGGCGGGCCCGAATCAGGTCGCGGCCCGCACCCGGACCGGCTCCGGCAGCGGGATGAACTCGGTCTCGCCCGGCACGCTGTCGAAGCGGGCTGCCTTCCAGTCGGCCTTGGCCTGCTCGATGCGCTCCGGGCGCGAGGAGACGAAGTTCCACCAGACGTGGCGCGGCCCGTCCATCGGCTCGCCGCCCAGCACCATGAAGCGCGCGGCCTCGCGGGCCCGCACGGTGATGCGGTCGCCCGGCCGGAAGACCAGGAGCTGCCCCGGCCCGAAGCCGTCGCCCGCGATCTCGATCGCGCCCGACACCGTGAAGAGCGCCCGCTCGTCGTAATCGGGGTCGAGGGGCAGGCTCGCCCCGGCCTCGAGCTGCACGTCGGCGTAGACGAGGGGGCTCGACGTCGCGACCGGCGAGCGCGCCCCGAACCCTTCGCCGGCGATCAGCCGGACGGTCTTGCCCTCGCCCGCGAGGATCGGGAGCGCGTCGGCATCGTAGTGCACGAAGCCCGGGTCGCGCTCCTCGTCCCGGGCCGAGAGCGCCACCCAGGCCTGGATGCCGAACAGGCGCGACCCGGTCCGGCGCAGGCCGGCCGCGGTCCGCTCCGAGTGGGTGATGCCGCGCCCGGCCGTCATCCAGTTGAGCTCGCCGGGGCGGATCGGCAGGTCCGTCCCCAGGCTGTCGCGGTGCATGATCTCGCCGTCGAACAGGTAGGTGACGGTCGAGAGGCCGATATGCGGGTGGGGCCGCACGTCCATCCCCTGCCCGAGCAGGAACTCCGCCGGTCCCATCTGGTCGAAGAAGATGAACGGCCCGACCATCTGCCGCTGGGCCGAGGGCAGCGCCCGCCGGACCTCGAACGAGCCGATGTCGCGGGCCCGCGGCACGATCAGGGTCTCGATCGCCTCGCAGCTCAGGGGATGGCCCGGGATCGGGTCCTCGGCACCGTGCCAGCTCATGGGGTTCCTCCTCGTGTGACGTCGGCCTCGCCCCGGCGCCGGCGCATCCCGGCGGCGCGCCCGCGCCGGGGCGGCCGCGAGCCTATCCCGGCCCGGCCGGCGGCGCTGCCTGAAAGCGGGCCCCCGCCGCCGGGATCGTGGCGCCGCCGCGGCGGGCCCTCGAGCGCGGCGCCGAGGGTTCAGGTCCGGTGATCGCCCTCAGGCCGCGGCGCCCGCGCGCTCGCGCGCCACGAGGTCGGTGATCGCGGCCTCGGCCCGGGCCAGGCTCGCGTCGCGGCCCTCGGGGCTCAGGCCCAGCCCTTCCGCGACGATCGCCGTCACGTCGGTGATGCCGACGAAGCCCAGGAGCGAGCGCAGGTACGGCTCCTGGTGGTTGCGCGCGAGCCCCGAGCCCTCGGAGTAGAGCCCGCCGCGGGTCATCACCAGGATCGCCCGCCGGCCCCCGAGCAGGCCCTGCGGGCCCTCCGGCGTGTAGCGGAAGCTGCGGCCCGCCCGGAGCACGTGGTCGAACCAGCCCTTGAGCGGCGTCGAGAGGCTGAAATTGTACATCGGCGAGCCGATCACCAGCACGTCGGCGGCCTCGACCTCGTCGAGGAGCGCGTCGGAGACGCGGCGGACCTCGGCCTGCGCCGGGCTCGCGGTCTCGCCCCGCCGCAGGGCCGCGACGCCGTCCTCGCCGAGGTGCGGGACCGGGTGCGCGCCGAGGTCGCGCGCCACGACGGCGAGGCCCGGATCCGCCTGGCGCCAGGCGCGCACGAGGGCGCCGGTGAGCCGGCGCGAGGCCGAGGCCTCGCCGGAGGCCGAGCTGTCGATGTGGAGGAGGCGGGTCATGGCGGTCGTCCCTGCGCCGGTCGCCCCGGCGGACATCCAGATAGGAAGCTGCTTCCTAAAAGGAAGTGCACTGGCGCACAAGCCCCGGCGGCGATCGCCCGGGCCGGGCCGCCCGCGCCTTGGAGCGGCGGCGCGGGGCGCTATCTCCAGGACCATGGCCCCCCGCCTGTCGCCCCATCTCTGCCCGCGCTACCAGCGCGCCCTCGACCTCCTCGGCAAGCGCTGGAACGGGCTGATCCTGCGCGTCCTCTCCGGCGGGCCGCTGCGCTTCGGCGAACTGGCGCAGCGGCTCGAGGTCGTCGGCGACCGCATCCTGGCCGAGCGGCTCAAGGAGCTCGAGGCCGAGGGCCTGGTCACGCGCCGCGTCGTGCCCTCGACGCCCGTGCGGGTCGCCTACGCGCTGACCGAGAAGGGGCAGTCCCTCGCGCCGATCATGGCCTCGATCGAGGTCTGGGCCGACCGCTGGATGTCGGCCGCGGCCGCGGCGCCGGCCGGCCCGGACGACGCGCCCGCCCTCACAGGAACGGCGCGGGATCGGCCGGCTCGCGGGCCGGCCTGACGTCCTGGCGGTTCCACCAGCCGCCGCCGAGGGCCTGGAACAGGGCGGCGGTGTCGGCGTACTGGTTGGCCTGGGCCTGGCTCTGGCTCACCAGGGCCTGCAGGTAGGCGGATTGCGTGATCAGCAGGGAGGCGCTGCTGACGGCCCCGAGCGAGAACTGCTTGCGCACGAGCTCGACGCTCTGCTGGCTCGCCGTCAGGGCCGCGCCGGCCGCCGCCACGGCGCGGGCGTCGGCCTGCAGCGCCCGCAGGGCGTCGGCGACGTTCTGGAAGGCGGTGATCACGGTGGCGCGGTACTGCGCCTGGGCCTGGACCAGCCCCTCCTCGGCGGCGCGCTGGCGGCGGAACAGCGTGCCGGCGTCGAACAGGGGCTGGGCCACCGCCCCCGCCACCGTCCACAGGCTCGCCGCCGGGTTGAGGAGGTTCGCGAAGTTCGTGGCGCTGGCGCCCGCCACGCCCGAGAGCGTGAATTGCGGCAGGCGGGCCGCCACCGCGACGCCGACCTGCGCGCTCGCCGCGTGCACGGCGGCCTCGGCGGCCTTCACGTCGGGGCGCTGCTGGATCAGGCGCGAGGGCAGGCTGACCGGCAGGGTGCGGGGCAGGTGCAGCGCGGAGAGGGTGAAGGTCTGGCTCACCTCCTCGCTCGGGAGGCGGCCCACGAGCGCCGTCAGGAGGTTGCGCTGCTGCGCCAGCGCCCGCTGGAGCGGCGGCAGCAGCTGCTGGGACTGGGCGAGCAGGGCCGATTGCTGCACCACGTCGGCGCCCGCCACCTGCCCGGCATTCGACTGCTTGGTGATCAGGGTGAGGAGGTCGGTCTGGGCCTGGATCACCTTCTCGGTGGCGGCGATCTGGCCCCGCAGGGCCGCCTCCTGGATCGCCGCCGCCACCACGTTGGCGGTCAGGCTGAGGTAGGCCGCCTCCAGCTGCCAGCGCTGGACCTCGGTCTGGGCCTCGAGCGATTCGAGCGCCCGCCGCGTGCCCCCGAACACGTCGGGCACGAAGCTCACGGTCACCTGCGGGGTGACGAGGCTGTAGGTGAGCGAGTTGTCGTTCAGCGGCGATTGCAGGTCCCCGCCCGGCGCCTTGTTGGCGGAGGCCTGGCCGCCGAAGGCGACCTGGGGGAAGAGCGCGCCGCGCTGCGCCTCGGCGTTGGCCCGCGCGGCGCGCAGGGAGGCCTGGGCCGCCTCGAGGGTCGGGTTGCGCGCGAGCGCCTCGGTGACGAGGCTGGTGAGGGCCTTGGAGCGGAACAGCGTCCACCAGGCGCCCGGGACGTCGAGGCCGGGCGCGAAGGTCTGGCGCACGGCGCCGCCCTCGCGGGCGCCCGCGGGCACCTCCGGGTCGCGCAGGGGCTCGCGGGTGTAGCGCCCGACGGGCGGCGGGGCGGCGCCCCGGAAGTCGGGCCCGACCATGCAGGCGGAGACCGAGGCGAGCAGGAGCGCGGCCGCCAGGGCCCTGACCGCGGCCCGGGGGCGGGCGGCCAGGGCCGCGGCCCGGCCGCGCGGGCGGGTGTCGGTCGGTCGACGGGGGGAGAGGGCGGGCACCGGTCTGTCGGCGAGAGGGGGCGCGGGCGCGCGGCGTCCGGGCTGCATAGCCTATTCGGCCGGCTCGGGCTGTCGCGCGGGGGCGACAGGCGCCGTGCGGACGCGGTGGCGCGAGAAGGCCGCGATCAGGACCGGCAGCACCACCAGGATCAGGATCGGGGCGAGCAGGATGCCGCCGACCACGACGAGCGCGAGCGGCTTCTGCACCTGCGAGCCGATGCCCGTGGAGATCGCCGCCGGCAGCAGGCCGACGCAGGCGGCGACGCAGGTCATCATCACGGGCCGCATGCGCACGTCGGCGGCGTGCCGGATCGCCTGAGCCCGGGCCCAGCCCTGGTCGAGGAGCTGGTTGCAGTAGGAGAGCAGGATCACGCCCTCCATGGTGGAGATGCCGAACAGCGCGATGAAGCCGATCGCGGCCGAGACCGAGAACGCCGTGCCGGTGACGACGAGGGCGAAGATGCCGCCGATGAGCGCCATCGGGATCACGCTGAGGGTCAGGAGCGTGTCGGTGAGCGAGGCGAAGTTGACGTAGAGCAGGAGCGCGATCAGCGCGATGGTGAGCGGCACCACGAGCTTCAGCCGCTCGATCGCGCCCTGGAGGTTGCTGAACTCGCCGACCCACTCGAGGTGGTAGCCCGCCGGCATCTGCACGGCCTCGGCGACGCGGGCCTGCGCCTCCAGCACGGCGCTGCCGAGGTCGCGCCCGCGCACGCTGAACTTCACCGGGATGTAGCGCTCCTGGTTCTCCCGGTAGATGAAGGCGGCGCCCGAGACGAGCTCGACCCGCGCGATCTCGGTGAGCGGGACCTGCACGACGCCGCCGTTCGGGGTGGCGGCCCCCACCGTGATG
The DNA here is from genome assembly GCF_003574465.1 of Methylobacterium crusticola. Taxonomy (GTDB): domain Bacteria; phylum Pseudomonadota; class Alphaproteobacteria; order Rhizobiales; family Beijerinckiaceae; genus Methylobacterium; species Methylobacterium crusticola. The sequence goes on along the minus strand of NZ_QOWC01000026.1, from coordinate 42,199 downwards.
TTGCGGATGGTCTCGAGGGAGCGGCGGTACTCGGGCGCGAGCCGCACCCGCATGGGGAAGTGCCGGTCGCTGCCGTACTCGTAGAGGTCGCCCGCGGTCTGGCCGCCGATCGCGGCCTGGAGCGTGGTGGCGATGTCGCCCGGCGTCAGGCCGTAGCGCGCCGCCCGGGCGCGGTCGATGTCGATGCGCACCGTGGGCTGGCCCAGGGAGGTGAAGACCGCGAGGTCCGTCACGCCCGGCACGGTGGCGAGGGCGGCCTTGATGTCGTCGGCGGTGCGGGCGAGCTCGGCGAGGTCGGTGCCGTAGATCTTGACCGAGTTCTCGCCCTTCACGCCCGAGGCGGCCTCCTGGACGTTGTCCTGGATGTACTGCGAGAAGTTGAACTCGACGCCCGGCAGCTCGGCCGCGAGGCGCGCCGACATCGCGTCGACGAGCTTCTCCTTGGTCATGCCGGGGCGCCACTCGTCGGCGGGCTTCAGGGGCGCCAGGATCTCGACGTTGAAGAAGCCCGTGGCGTCGGTGCCGTCGTCGGGCCGGCCCTGGTGCGACACCACCGTGGTCACCTCCGGGTAGGAGCCGATCAGGGCGCGTATGCGCTCGACGTAGGGGTTGCCGGCCTCGAGGGAGATCGAGGCCGGCATGGTGGCCCGGATCCAGAGGTTGCCCTCCTCGAGCTTGGGCAGGAACTCGAGGCCGAGGGAGCGGATGCCGACGCCCGTCGCCCCGAGCACCGCGAGCGTCGCCAGGACGGTCAGGACCCGGTTCGCCTGCGTGAAGCGCTGGAGCGGCCGGAACATGGCCCGCAGCCCCTTGACCACGAAGGTGTCGCGCTCCTCCACGTGGTTGGGCAGGATGATGGCGCTCAGGGCCGGCGACACCGTGTAGGTGGCGAGCAGGCCCCCGATCAGCGCGTACGCGTAGGTCTTGGCCATCGGGCCGAAGATGTGGCCCTCGACCCCCGTCAGGGTGAAGAGCGGCAGGAAGCCCACGATGATGATCGAGGCGGAGAAGAAGATCGCCCGGTTGACCTCGTGGGCGGCGGTCGCCACCAGCCGGAGCTTGACCGCGCCGCCGCGCGGGCCCGTGCCCTGGTGCTCGGCGAGGTGGCGGAAGATGTTCTCCACCATGATCACCGTGGCGTCGACGATCAGGCCGAAATCGATCGCGCCGAGCGACAGGAGGTTCGCCGAGTCGCCCCGCGCCACCATGATGGTGATGGCGAAGCCGAGGGCGAACGGGATCGTGGCCGCCACGATGATGGCGCTCTTCAGGCTGCCGAGGAACAGCCACTGCACCAGGAACACCAGCACGACGCCGAACACCAGGTTGTGCAGCACCGTGTGGGTGGTGGTGTGGATGAGGGCGCTGCGGTCGTAGATCGGCACGATCTGGACGCCCGGCGGCAGGATGCCGCTGCCGTTGATCTTGTCGATCTCCGCCTCGACCCGCCGGATCGTGGGCAGGCTCTGCCCGCCGCGGCGCAGCAGCACGATGCCCTCGACGATGTCGCCGTCGCGGTCGTGGCCGACGATGCCGAGGCGGGGCGCGTTGCTGACCTGCACCTCCGCCACGTCCCGGATCAGCACCGGCACCCCGCCCACCTGCGTCAGCATGGTGTTGCGGATGTCCTCCACGTCCCGGATCAGCCCGATGCCCCGCACCACCGCCGATTGCTCGCCGACGTTGAGGGTCTGGCCGCCCACGTTGGTGCTCGAGTTGTTGAGGGCGCTGACGAGCTGCACCAGGGTCAGCCCCTGGGCCTGGAGCTTGCGCAGGTCGACCGCGACCTCGAACTCCTTGGTCTTGCCGCCGAAGGCCGTGACGTCGACGACGCCCGGGATCGCCTTGAAGCGGCGCTGGAGCACCCAGTCCTGCAGGGTCTTGAGGTCTGTGGTGGAGAAGCCCTCCGGCCCCACCACCTTGTAGCGCATGATCTCGCCGATCGGGCTCGTCGGGGAGATCTGCGGCTGGGCGTTGCCCGGCAGGGGCGCGAGCTGCGAGAGCCGGTTGAGGACCCGCTGGAGCGCCTCGTAGTAGGTGAAGTCGTAGGTGAACTGGATCTTCACGTCCGAGAGGCCGAACACCGAGATGGTGCGCACCACGGTGGCGTTCGGGATGCCGGCGAGCTGCACCTCGAGCGGGATCGTGATGTAGCGCTCGATCTCCTCGGCCGACTGGCCGGAGCTCTGCGTGATCACGTCGACGAGGGGCGGCACCGGGTCCGGGTAGGCCTCGATGTTGAGCTGGCGGAAGCTGCCGTAGCCGATGGCGAGCACCGCCGCGAAGAGCAGCACCACCAGCACCCGCTGGCGCAGGGCGAAGTCGATCAGGCGGTTCATGGCGCGGCGCGGTCCGGTGCGGGCGTCACGACGGCTTGTCGCCCGTGGCGGCGCGGTCGATGAACAGGCTGCCGCGGGTCACGACCCGGTCGCCCGCCGCCAGCCCCTCGACGACCTGCACGACCCCGCCGCCGGTGAGGCCGAGGCGGACCCGGCGGGCCTCGATGGCGCCGTCCGGCCGCTCGACCCAGACGTGCGCCCGGGCGCCCTCGTAGACCACCGCCGAGGCCGGCACCGCCGGGGCGCGCTCGTCGCGCCCGGTCAGGATCGTGAAGGTCGCGAACATCTCGGGCTTGAGCAGGCCCTCGGCGTTGTCGACCTCGGCCCGCACCGGCAGGCGCCGGGTCGCCGGGTCGAAGGCCGCCGCCATGTAGGCGATGCGGGCCTTGAACACCCGGTCGGGGAAGCCGAGGACGTGGGCTTCGAGCTCCTGCCCGACCCGGATCCGCGGCGCCTCGCTCTCGCGCACGTTGGCGACGAGCCAGACGGTCGAGAGGTCGCCGATGATGAAGGCCGCGTCGCTGCCGGAGGCCAGGTACTGGCCGACCCCGACCTTGCGCTGGACGATGGTGCCGGCGATCGGCGCCCGGATCTCGGTCTCCGGGCTCATCGTGCCGCTCCGCGCGAAGGCGTCGATCTCGGCGTCGGACTTGCCGAGGATGCGCAGGCGGTTGCGCACCGCCTGGAGGCTCGCCTCCGCCGAGCGCTGGTCGCTCGTCGCCGCGATGACGTCGTTCTGGGCCTGCTGCCAGTCCTTCAGGGCCACGGCCTTGGCCTGGTAGAGCTCCTGGAGGCGGGCCGCCACGGTCTGGTTGAGCTTGAGCAGGGCCGCGGCCTTGGCGAGCGCGTTGAGGGCGGCCTGGTAGTCGTTCTCGGCCTGCACCATGTCGGCGGCCTCGATGGTGAACAGGACGTCCCTGGCCTTGACCTGCTCCCCGGCCCGCACGTTCACCCGGGTGACGCGGCCCGCGTAGGGCGTGTAGACCGGGACGTTGTCGTCCTCGTTGACGGTGATGCGCCCCTCCGCGAACCCCTCGGGCCGGAACTCGCGGGCCTCGACCGTCTCGATCACGAAGCCGGCCCGCTGCTGCTTCGTCGGGCGAAAGACGCGCTCGCGGCCCGCGTCGGGGGCGGCCGGCGCCTCCGGGGCGGGGCCGCCCGCCTCCCCCAGGAGGGCGGCGAGGCGGTCGCGCAGCGGCGCGAGGACGGACCCGTACCCGGCGAGCAGCGCGGCGCCGGCGCCGGCGGCGAGGAGCACGAGCACGAGCACGAGCAGCAGCGCGCCGCGCCCGCGCCGCCGCCGCGTCGTCGCCTCCGAGACCAGGGGGTTGTTGGTGTCCATGCCGCGACCGACCGCCTATCGAACCAGGATCGCCGGGCCCCGAGCAAGCCCGGGTCCCGCGCCGCCGGCGCGGCGCGCCGGGCCCGCCGCGGGAGCGTTCGCCTCTCTGACCCGACCCTGCGTCAATTCCGTGACGCCGCTCGCTCCGCCGCGCAAGGCCATCGCGCCTCTCCTCGGGTCCCCGGCGGCCGCTCCCGGCTCCGCCGGACCGGCGGTGTCTTGATGAGCAAAGCCGAGGCGAGTCAAGGCGGTGCGATGGTCGGCGGGCCGGCGCCGCCCCCCGATACTCACCGAAATCCGGCGCTCGGCAAGGTTTTAGCGGCCCGTGCCGGGGCTGGTCTTAGGCCGTCCGGTCCGAGGCGGCGCCGCCGTGCTAGGCCGGACGGCCTCGGCCGCCGGCCGGCGCCTTGACGCTGACGGCCCCGGCGCCCGAGGCTCGGGGATCCTGCCCCAACCGCCGAGCCTCGCATGACCGTCCGGGAGCCCCTTCTCCATTCCGTCCCGATCGCCGAGCTCAGGCCGACCCAGATGACGGTCGGCTACCGGGAGGTCGAGGCGAAGCGCCGGCATTGGCGCCGGATCCCGGACGCGGAGCGCGCGGCGTTCCTCGGCTCCCACATGATCCCGGTCCTGCTCGGGCCGAAGAAGCGCCGCTACGTCATCGATCACCACCACCTCGCCCGGGCCCTGGCGGAGGAGGGGGTGGAGCACGTCCTCACCACGGTGGTGGCCGACCTGCACGCCCTCGACAAGGACGCGTTCTGGGTCGTGGCCGACCACCGCGCCTGGGTCCATCCCTACGACCCGGAGGGGGTGCGGCGCGGCATCGGCGACCTGCCCAAGCGCATCGGGGACCTCGCCGACGATCCCTTCCGCAGCCTCGCGGGCGAGTTGCGCCGGGCCGGGGGCTTCGCCAAGGACACGACGCCGTTCAGCGAGTTCCTGTGGGCGGACTTCCTGCGCCGGCGCATCAAGCGCAAGTCCGTCGAGGGCGATTTCTCCGCCGCCCTCGAGGAGGCCCTGTCCCTCGCGCGGGGAAAGGAGGCCGGCTACCTGCCGGGCTGGTGCGGCCCGCTCGGCGACGCCTGACATACTGGCGTATAGATTGCGGTCGCGGCGTCCCGGTTCATAATGTCGGCGTCCGGCGCAGAGGCCTGCGCCCGGGAACCAGGCCGGGAGTGCCCGCGATGTTCGAAACCCTGCTGAAGAGCATCGGCGGCGACCGGATGGACAACGAGACGCACTTCTACAAGTTCGTGCCCAAGCCCGACATCACGGCCTACGAGCTGGCGCTGATCCTGCGGCGCTTCGGCTCCCTCTCGGGCGGCACCCCGCCGATGCACGGCGTGGTGCTGATGCCCTGGGAGACGCTGGAGCCGGATTACGAGCGGCATTTCGCGCTCGCGCCGCACGGGATGTTCCAGGGCGGCTGAGGGGGCGCGGCCGCCCCCGGCCGCCGTCAGACGCCGTACAGGTCCTTGTGGGCGTCCCGCAGCAGGTTCTTCTGCACCTTGCCCATGGTGTTGCGGGGCAGCTCGTCAACGAAGAGCACGCGCTTGGGCAGCTTGAACTTGGCGAGCCGGGCCTGGAGGGCGCCCAGGATCTCGGCCTCGCTCGGGCGGGCGTCCCCGCGGGGCACCACCACGGCGGTGACGCCCTCCCCGAAATCCCGGTGGGCGAGCCCGATCACCGCCGATTCGAGCACCCCCGGCAGCCCGTCGATCTCGGCCTCGACCTCCTTGGGGTAGACGTTGTAGCCGCCCGTGATGATGAGGTCCTTGCCGCGCCCGACGATGTGGACGTAGCCGCGCGCGTCCACCTTGCCGAGGTCGCCCGTGATGAAGAAGCCGTCGGCCTTGAACTCGGCCGCGGTCTTCTCCGGCATGCGCCAGTAGCCCTTGAACACGTTCGGGCCGCGCACCTCGATCATCCCGACCGCGTCCGTGCCGAGAGGCTCTCCGCTCTCCGGATCGACCACCCGCAGGGAGACACCCGGCAGCGGGAACCCGACCGTGCCGGCGACCCGGTCCCCGTCGTAGGGGTTCGAGGTGCTCATGTTGGTCTCGGTCATGCCGTAGCGCTCGAGGATCGGGTGGCCGGTGCGGTCCTGCCAGGCGCGGTGGGTCTCGGCGAGGAGCGGCGCCGAGCCGGAGACGAACAGGCGCATGCCGCGGGCGGCCTCCCGCGTCAGGCCGGGCTCCTTGAGCAGGCGGGTGTAGAAGGTCGGCACGCCCATGAGGGCGCTGGCCCGCCCCATCAGGGACAGGATCAGGGGCGCGTCGAGCCTGGGCAGAAAGATCATGGCGGCGCCCGCCATCAGCACCGTGTTGGTGGCGACGAAGAGCCCGTGGGTGTGGAACACTGGCAGCGCGTGGATCAGGACGTCGTCGGCGGTGAAGCGCCAGTACGCGACGAGGGTGAGCGCGTTCGAGGCCAGGTTGTCGTGGGTCAGCATCGCGCCCTTCGAGCGGCCCGTGGTGCCCGAGGTGTAGAGGATCGCCGCGAGGTCGTCGCCCGCCCGGGCGACGTCGGCGAAGTCGCCCGTCTGGCCGGCCGCCTCCGCCGCCAGGGTGCCCTCGCCGGCCGCGTCGAGGGTGCCGACCTGCGCCACCCCGGCGCTCGAGGCCACCGACCGGAGCTCCCCGGCCCGCGCCGGGTCGCAGACGAACAGCGCCGGCTCGGCGTCGCCCAGGAAGTAGGCGATCTCGGCCGGGGTGTAGGCGGTGTTGAGGGGCAGGAAGACGGCGCCCGCCCGCACGCAGCCGAGGTAGAGCGCGATCACGGCCGGGCTCTTCTCGACCTGCACGGCGACCCGGTCCCCCGGCCTCACCCCGAGGCCCGCGAGCGCGGCGGCGTAGCGGCCCGAGGCGGCGACGAGGTCGGCGTAGCTCCAGCGCAGGCCCTCCGGCGTCTCGAGGAAGAGGCGCCCGGCCGGGTCGGCGGGCAGGCGGGAGCGGACGAGGTCGAAGAAGTGGTTGGACATGGGGTCGGGCCTCGTGAAGACCTTCGAGGGATTACGTCTCGGCCAGCGCGACCGCGCGGGCGGGCGGCAGGTTCTGGCGCAGCTCGCGGTTGACCGTGATCGAGGCCGAGACCGTGCCGAGGTTGGCGTAGGTCTCGTGGTTCTTCTCGATGGCGCCGAGGTCGTAGAGGTAGTTCACCATCAGGCCGTAGGCCTGCCCGACCCCCTTCGGCGAGACGTCGCCGAGGAAGTTCAGGCGCTCGAGCCGGGCGCCGTTGCCGAGGTGGAAGCGCGCCACCGGGTCGACGGGCTTGCCGCGCGGGGTCTTGGCCCGCAGGAAGTAGTAGGCGGCGGCCGGCAGCAGGGCCTTGCGCACGGCGTCCGCCGCGGCCTTGTCGGCGTGCCAGTCGGGCTGGTCGAGGAGGCGCAGGGTCTCGACGTCCTCGCGCGTCAGCCCCTGGGGGGCGTCGGCCCGGCGCTCGCGGTCGAGCCAGGCGCGGAAGCCCGGCACCGGCGACAGCGTCACGAAGGTCTTGAGCGCCGGCATCTCGCGGCAGAGGTCCTCGACCACCTGCTTGATCAGGAAGTTGCCGAACGTGACCCCGGCGAGGCCCCGCTGGCAGTTCGAGATCGAGTAGAAGATCGCCGCCGTCGCCTCCCGGGAGGCGAGGGGCTGGCGCTCGTGGGCGAGGATCGGGCCGATGGCCGAGGCGATCCCCGTCGTCAGCGCCACCTCGACGAAGATCAGCGGCTCGTCGACCAGCGCGGGATGGAAGAACGCGAAGCAGCGCCGGTCCGGCGGCTCGATGCGCCGGCGCAGGTCGTCCCAGCCCGAGATCGCGTGCACCGCCTCGTACCGGATGATCTTCTCGAGGATGTGAGCGGGCGTGGTCCAGTCGATGCGGCGCAGGACCAGGAAGCCGCGGTTGAACCACGACGCGAACAGGTGCTCGAAGTCGGAATCCAGGCTCTCCACGGCCTCCGCCAGGGCCGGGTCGGGCGTGCCGGCGCGCCCGCCGGCGTCGCGCTGCGGCACCTTGGCGGCGTCGCGCAGCGAGAACAGGTCCTCGCGCATCCGCACGAGGGCGATCGTGCCGTCGCGGGCGAGGTTGAGGCGGCGGATCAGCTCCTGCGAGCGCGGCTCGGCCGCCTCGTGCAGGTGGCCGAGGGCCGCCCGCGAGGGCGCCGTCCGGTAGGCCGCGATGGCGCTCTCGACCCCGGCGTGGTCGGCCCCGAAATCGAGCGCGATGCGGCGCAGGAAGTCGTGCCGCTCCTCGCCCGAGAACGTGGCGTAGCGGTCGAGGATGATGCGCGCGAGCGCCACCCCGGAGGCCTCGCCGCGCCGGGAGATGAGGTCCTCGCAGAGCTTGACCAGGTCCGGCACGCTCGCCCTGGCGAGCGCGTCGCTGCGGCCGAAGGCGATCAGCCCGCGGCCCCGGTCGGAGATGCTCTGGAGGAGGTCGCCGAGGAACGAGATCGCCGCCATGTCGCCCTGCTCAAGTCCGTGCCGCCGGCGCCGACGGGGCAAGTCTCCTGCCGCGCCCGCGCCTTGTCGAATATGGGGATTGTCCCGGGACGCCGAGGGCGCGCGCAGCCGCCGTCCCCAGCCCGTTGCGGGCGGCACGGCGTCGCGCGGGGGGGGCGCCCCGGGGCGTGTCGGGCATGCCGCGCCTCTACTTGATCGTCGGCAGGAGCAGGTCCGGCAGCCAGAGGGCGATGCCGGGCGCCACGCACAGGATCACCACCGCCAGCGCCATCAGGAGCACGAAGGGCAGGGTGCCCCAGATGATCTCCGAGAGCGGGATGTCGGGCGCGATGTTCTTGATCACGAAGATGTTGAGGCCGACCGGCGGGTGGATCAGGCCCATCTCCATCGTGATGGTCATCACGACGCCGAACCAGACGAGGTCGAAGCCCGCCGCCTTGAGGGGCGGCAGGATGATCGGCGCCGTCATCAGGATGATCGAGACCGGCGGCAGGAAGAAGCCGAGCCCGATCACCAGGAGCAGGATGGTGGCGAGCAGCACCCAGGGCGAGAGCTGCATCGCCACGATCGCGGCGGCGGCGGCCTGGGAGATGTGCAGGTAGCTCATCACGTAGGCGTAGAGCAGCGACATGCCGATGATCAGCATCAGCATGGTGGATTCCCGGAGCGTCGCGGTCAGGATCGGGTCGATGTCCCGCGGCCGCCAGACGCCGTAGATCGCCGCGATGAGGGCGAGCGCCAGGAGGCCGCCCAGGCCCGCGGTCTCGGAGGGCGTGGCGTAGCCGCCGTAGAGCGCCACCATCACGCCGGTGAGCAGGATCACGAAGGGCAGCACCCGCGGCAGGGTCGAGAAGCGCTCCGCCATCGAGTAGCGGTCCTGCGCCAGGATCGGGTGCGAGGGACCGCCCGTGGCGTAGGCGGCCCGCGCGCGGGCGAACTCGCGCCGGAAGCGCCAGACCGCGTAGGCGGCGAACAGGCCGACCAGCAGGAGGCCCGGGCCGATGCCGGCGAGGAAGAGCCGGCCGAGCGACTGCTCGGCCGCGACCGCGTACAGGATCATGGTGATGGAGGGCGGCAGGAGGATGCCGAGGGTGCCCCCCGCCGCGATGATGCCGGCGGCGAACCCCCCCGAGTAGCCGCGCCGGCGCATCTCCGGGATGCCGGCCGAGCCGATGGCCGAGCAGGTGGCCGGGCTCGACCCCGCCATGGCGGCAAACAGCGCGCAGGCGAACACGTTGGCGATGCCGAGGCCGCCCGGGATGCGGTGCATCCAGGCGTGCATGGCCGAGTAGAGGTCCTGGCCCGCCTTCGAGCGCCCGATCGCCGCGCCCTTGAGGATGAAGAGCGGGATCGACAGGAGGGTGATGGAGGCCATCTCCTCGTAGACGTTCTGCGCCACCGTATCGAGGGAGGCGCCCGGCATGAAGGCGAGCATGAAGGCGAGCGCCACCGCGCCGAGCGCGAAGGCGATCGGGATGCCGGCCAGCATCGCGCCGAGGGTCGCGCCCGCGTACAGGAATCCGACGACGGTCGTGCTCATCGGGCGGGTCCTTTCCGCGGCGGCTCGCGCCCGGGGCCGGCCTGCGGCAGGCCGGAATCGAGTTCGGCCTGCCGCAGGCCGGGATTGAGCTCGGCCTGCGGCAGGCCGGGATTGAGGTCGGCCGCCAGCCCGATCTTGGGGTCGGCGAAGCCCGCGGCGCCGGGGCCGCGCGCCAGGGCCTCGGCGAGCTGGAGCAGGAGCTGCAGGCTCAGGAGCGTCATGCCGGCCGACATCAGGCCGTAGGGGATCCACAGGGGCGGGCCCCAGGTGGATTGCGAGATCTGGCCGTCGATCCAGGCCTCGTGCAGCAGGGTCCAGCTCTTCCAGGCGAAGAAGGCCACGAACAGCAGGCTGACGAGGTCGGCGACGATCAGGCGGACGCGGTTGGCGCGCGCCGACAGGAGCCCGGTGACGGCCTCGATGGCGACGTGGCCCCGGCGCGCCTGCACGGCGGCGGCGGACAGGAAGGTCGCGCCGACGATCAGGAACACCGCCGTCTCGTCCTGCCACTCGGTCGGGACCTTGAGCAGGTAGCGCACCACGACGCTGTAGGAGAGCACCAGGCAGGCCGCGACGAGCGCCGCCCCGCCGAGCAGCAGGATCAGCCGGTTGAGGCCCCGCATGGCGGCCTCGATCGCCCCGAGCAGCCCCGGCGGCCGGGCCGCGGCGGCCGCGCGCTCCGGCGCGGCGGCGGCCGAGGCCGCGTCGAAGGCGTGGCTCACGCGACCGCCTCCGCCAGCTTGAGCATCTCGGCGCAGGAGCTCGACTTGGCGGCGTAGTCCTTCCAGGCCGACTCGCGGGCGATGTCGCGCCACTTGCCGAGGGTGGCCTCGTCGAGCGTCTCGACCTTGGCGCCGGCCTTGGCGAAGATCTGCTCGACGCGGGTGTCGTCGGCCTTGGCGCCGTCCTGCCCGAAGCCCTCGAGCTCGGCGCCCACCGCCATGATCAGGTCCCGCTGGTCCTTGGGCAGGCCGTCGAACAGGGGCTTCGACATCATGATGGGCTCGAGCATGAACCAGTAGGAGCGGCCCCGGCCCGAGGTGAGGGACTTCGACAGCTCCTCGAGCCGGAACGAGATCAGGCTCGTCGAGGAGGTGATGACCGCGTCGCAGGCGCCCGTCTGCATCGCGGCGTAGGATTCGTTCGACGGCAGGCTGAGGGTCGCGGCGCCGGCCGCCTTCATCATCAGGTCCATCTCCCGCGAGCCGCCCCGGACCTTGAGGCCCCGGGCGTCCTCCGGGCGCACCAGCGGGCGCTCGCGGCTCGCCACGCCCCCGGCCTGCCAGACCCACGACACCAGGACGATGTTCTTCGACAGCAGGATCTCGGTGAGCTTGCGCCCGACCGGGGCGCTCTTCCAGGCCATGGCCTGGGCGTAGGAGGTCACCAGGGCCGGCATCAGGCCGATATTGGTCTCCGGCACCTCGCCGCCGGCGTAGGGCAGGGGATAGAGGCTCATGTCGAGCGCCCCTTTGCGCAGGGCGCTGAACTGGGCGTTGGTCTTCATCAGCGACGAGCCGGGATAGACCTGGACCTCGAGGGCGCCCTTCGAGCGCTCCTTCAGGGCGAGCGCGAACTTGCGGCACATGCGATCGCGAAAATCGCCCTCCTCGATCGTGCCGCCCGGGAACTGGTGCGAGAGCTTCAGGATCGTGGCGGCGCGCGCGCCGCGGCCGAGGGTCAGGAGCGCGGGGGCGGCGAGGCCGGCGGCCACGAGGGAGCGGCGGGTGAGCGTCATGGCGTGTTCCTCCGTCGGGGTCCCGGCGGCCCCGCTCGTGCGAGATGGCGCCATCGGATTGTGCAACCCCCGGGTTCTTGACCGTCAGGAAGCAGCACCTTGTATATTTTGTCAACCCGGGTGCATACTAAGCATAAGGGTGGAGGTCCGGTCGGGGTTGGCCATGAATCACGCACAGCGGCTGCGCCAGACGATCGAGGACGAGATCGTGGACGGCGTCCTGCGGCCGGGCGACCGGCTCGACGAGGTCCAGCTCGCCGAGCGCTTCGGCGTCTCGCGCACGCCGATCCGCGAGGCGCTGCTCCAGCTCGCCGTGACGGGCCTGATCGAGGTCAAGCCGCGCCGCGGCGCCGTGGTGAGCACGCCCGATCCCGCGCGCCTGCTCGAGATGTTCGAGACCATGGCGGAGGTCGAGGCGTCGTGCGGCCGCCTCGCCGCGCGGCGCCTGACGCCCGAGCACCAGGCCGCCCTCACCGCCGCGCTCGAGGCCTGCCGGCTCGCCGCCGAGAGCCAGGACACCACCGCCTACTATGCCGAGAACGCGGTCTTCCACGCGGTGATCTACCGGGCCTCGCGCAACGGGTTCCTGTGCGAGCAGGCCTCCGCGCTGAGCCGGCGCCTGGCCCCGTTCCGACGCATCCAGCTGCGCGCCCGCAACCGCCTGGGCCAGTCCTTCGCCGAGCACGCCGGCGCCGTCGAGGCGATCCTGGCGGGGGACGAGTCCCTGGCGGCCGAGCGCCTGCGGGCCCACGTGCTGGTGCAGGGCGACCGCTTCTCCGACCTGCTCTTCAGCCTCAGCCGCGACAGCGCCGCGGCCTGAGGCGCGGGCGCCGGGCCGCCGCCCGGGCCGGCAAGTCCTCCGGGCCGGCGAGTCCTCCGGGCCGGCAAGTCCTTGCCCCGGCGCCATTTCCGCGATGCGGGAGCTTGTCCGGAACGACCCTCCGCGACGCGACGTTGTGACCGGGACTGCTCACGCTTGTGAGTCTGGCCTCGATCCCCGGTGTACCGCGATGCCGCCCGAATCCCATCCTGCCCCCGCGCCGTCCGGCGGCGTGACCTCGGCCATCTGGACCGTGTTCCTGGGCCTCGCCCTCGTGCGCCTCGTCACGGCGCGGCGGCTCGCGCCGGTGCCGGAGGGACCGCCCGACCCGACGAAGCACCTCGGCGGCGGCGCCAAGTCCTACTCGGGGCGCCCGGCCCAGCGGGTCGCCGACACCGAGGGCGACCGCGGCCGCAAGGCGTCGACCCCGACCGAGATCCCCGGCAAGGGCTGGAAGGACGTGCTCTACCGGGTCTACCTCGAGTTCCAGAAGGACCGGGTGCTCTCGGTCGCGGCGGGCGTCACCTTCTACACCCTGCTCGCCCTCTTCCCGGCGATCGCCGCGCTGGTCTCGCTCTACGGACTCTTCACCGACCCGGCCACCATCAACGACCACCTCGCCCTGCTCCAGGGCGTGATGCCGTCGGGCGCCCTCGAGATCATCGGCGAGCAGGTCAAGCGCATCACCGCCAAGGGCGGCACCACGCTCGGGATCACCTTCTTCACCAGCCTGGCGATCTCGCTCTGGAGCGCCAATGCCGGCATGAAGGCGATGTTCGACGCGCTCAACATCGTCTACGAGGAGGACGAGAAGCGCAGCTTCATCCAGCTCAACCTGCGCTCCCTCGCCTTCACGGTCGGCGCGCTCCTGTTCGTGGTCGTGGCCCTCTTCGGCATCGTGGTGCTGCCGGTGGTCCTCAACTTCCTCGGCACGGTCGGGATCAGCATCAGCCCCAAGGCCTGGTACGTCGCCCTCGTGCGCTGGCCGATCCTGCTCGCGATCCTGCTCGCCGTCCTGGCGCTCCTCTACCGCTACGGCCCGAGCCGCGACCTCGCGCAGTGGCGCTGGGTCACGCCCGGCAGCCTCATCGCGGGCGTGGTCTGGCTCGTCGGCTCCATCGGCTTCTCGTGGTACGTCTCCAACTTCGGCAACTACAACGAGACGTACGGCTCCCTCGGCGCCGTCATCGGCTTCATGACTTGGATCTGGATCTCGGCGACGATCGTGCTGCTCGGCGGCGAGGTCAACGCGGAGATCGAGCACCAGACGGTCCACGACACCACGGTCGGCCCCGAGCAGCCCCTCGGCACCCGCCGCGCCCGGATGGCCGACACGGTCGGGGCCCCGGCCTGAGGCCCTGAGCCAACCCGCCACCTCGCGGGCCGGCGCGCGCCACCCCATCTGAGGGCGGAAGCCCGAGAGAGCGAGCCGAGAGAGCGAGCGAGGAGAAGCCGATGGGTGTGTTCAGCACGGAGAAGGCTGCGGACGGGGATCTCGCCCGCACCGACGCGGAGTGGCGCCGCATCCTCTCGCCCGCCCAGTACCGGGTGCTGCGGGAGCACGGCACCGAGCGCGCGGGGACGAGCCCGCTCAACGCCGAGACGCGGGCCGGCACCTTCGTGTGCGCCGGGTGCGGCCAGCCCCTGTTCGAGTCCGCCACCAAGTTCGAATCCGGCACCGGCTGGCCGAGCTTCTTCGCCCCGATCGAGGGCGCGGTGGAGACCGAGGCCGACCGCTCCTTCTTCATGACCCGCACCGAGGTGCACTGCGCCCGCTGCAAGGGCCATCTCGGCCACGTCTTCGACGACGGCCCGGCCCCGACCGGCCAGCGCTACTGCATGAACGGCGCGGCCCTGGGCTTCGCGCCGCGGGACTGACGCGGGCCGGGGGCTCCCCGGCCCGGCCCGGTCGGGCCCGCCGGGGCCCTACTCGGCCGCCTGGAGGGCCGGCACCGCCGCCGGGGGGAGCGGCGCGCCGTCGAGGGCCGCCTTGAGCCGGGCCTCGTCGACCTCGCCCTCCCAGCGCGCCACCACGATGCAGGCGACGGCGTTGCCGATGAAGTTCGTCAGCGCCCGGCACTCCGACATGAAGCGGTCGATGCCGAGGATCAGCGCCATGCCGACGACCGGCACCGAGGGCACCACCGCGAGCGTCGCCGCGAGGGTGATGAAGCCCGACCCGGTGACGCCGGCCGCGCCCTTCGAGGACAGCATCGCGACGAGCAGCAGCAGCGCCTGCTCGCCGAGGGAGAGCGGGGTGTCGGTCGCCTGGGCGATGAACAGGGCCGCCATCGTCATGTAGATGTTGGTGCCGTCGAGGTTGAACGAGTAGCCGGTCGGCACCACGAGGCCGACGACGGGGCGCGAGCAGCCGGCCCGCTCCATCTTGTCGAGGAGCGTCGGCAGCGCGGACTCGGACGACGAGGTGCCGAGCACCAGGAGCAGCTCCTCCTTGATGTAGCGGACCAGCTTGACGATGGAGAAGCCGTTGTAGCGCGCGACCGCGCCGAGCACGACGAACACGAAGATCGCCGACGTCAGGTAGAAGGCGAAGACCAGGTAGGCGAGGTTGGCGAGCGAGGAGACGCCGTACTTGCCGATGGTGAACGCCATGGCGCCGAAGGCGCCGATGGGTGCGACCTTCATGATGATGTTGACGACCCCGAAGATCGCCTCCGACAGCACCTTGATGATGTCGAGCACCGGTTTGCCGCGGTCGCCCAGGAAGGCGAGGCCGAAGCCGAACAGCACCGAGAAGAACAGCACCTGCAGGATCTCGCCGCCCGCGAACGCCCCGACCGCGGTCGACGGGATGACGTTCATCAGGAAGTCGACGATGCTCTGCTCCTTGGCCTTGCCGGCGTAGGTGGCGACGGCCTTCGGGTCGAGCGACTTCGGGTCGATGTGGAGGCCGTTGCCCGGCTGGAGCAGGTTCGCGACGATCAGCCCGACGATGAGCGCCAGGGTCGAGAAGGTCAGGAAGTACAGCAACGCCTTGCCGCCGACCCTGCCGACCTTCTCGAGGTTGGTCATGCCGGCGATGCCGGAGACCACCGTGAGGAAGATCACCGGGGCGATGATCATCTTGACGAGCTTGATGAAGGCGTCGCCGAGCGGCTTCATCTCGGCCCCGAGGCCGGGGTAGAAGTGGCCGAGCAGGATCCCGGCCGCGACCGCGACCAGCACCTGGAAGTACAGGGTCCTGTAGAGGGGTTTGGGCGCCGGCGGCGCGTGCGGCGCGGTCAGCGGGGACGGTATCGAGGCCATCGGACGTCTCTCCCTTGGGGCTCATCGCGGGTTCGGGGTGGCGCCGCACGGGCCTTCCGGGCTCGCGGGTTCGCTCTTGCTGTTGGCCTCGCGGCGCGGCGGCGCGCCGGAATGCGGTCCGGCAGCGGGATGGCAACCGCCGTGCCAGCGCTCCGGGAGCATGAAGTTTTTATTAAGACGTTGTGAGAGAAAGGAATTTCTGGATGGCAGCGGGATCCCCGAGCGGGGCCGGTGCGGCGCGCCGCACGCGGGTCCGGGGCGGAGTGCGGAAATCCGCACCGGGCGGGCCCGGCGGCCCTGCCGGGACCCGGCCGTGAGCGCGCCGCCCCGCCGGGCCCGCCTCGCCGGCCTCCTGGCGCACCCGCTCCTGCCCTGGCTCGTCGGGCTCGCCGCCGTCGCGCTCGCGGTGCTCGCGGCGGGGCGCCTCGCGGAGCGGGCGGCGCTCGCAGACCTGCGGCGCACGGCCGCCGGCACCCTGGCGCTCCACGTCGCCGCCCTGCGCAGCGAGATGCAGAAGCAGGGCTCGCTGCCGCTGGCCCTCGCGACGGATCCCGAGATCACCGCCGCCGTGGCGGAGGGGCCCGACCCGGCCCTGCTCGCCCGGGTGAGCGGCCGCCTCGCCGAGATCGCCGAGGCCTCCGGCGCCGCGGTGATCTACGTCATCCGCCGGGACGGCACCACGGTGGCGGCGAGCAATGCCGGGCGGCCCGGGAGCTTCGTCGGGGAATCCTACGCCTTCCGGCCCTACTTCCGGCAGGCGCTGGAGGAGGGGAGCGGCCGGCAGTTCGCCCTCGGCACCGTCAGCGGCCGGCCGGGGCTCTACCTCAGCCGCCGGGTCGCGGGGGCCGGCGGCGCCGGCGCCGTGGTGGTCAAGGTCGAGTTCGACGCGATCGAGGCGGCCTGGCGCGCCGGCGGCGAGACGGTGTTCGCGGCCGATCCCCGCGGCATCGTCCTCGTGGCGAGCGAGCCGGGCTGGCGGCTGCGCGCGCTGCGGCCGATCGCGGCCGACGAGCGCCAGCGCATCCGCGAGCGGCTCGAGTTCGGGGCCGCGCCCCTCGATCCGCTGCCGCTCCACCCGCTCGCCTCGGGGGGCGGGCTCACCCGGGTGGCGGGCGGGACCGACCCGGCCCGGCTCTTCCTGCACCTCGACGCGCCGCTCCCCGGGACGGAGTGGCGCCTGCACGCCCTGACCCGGGTCGGGGTCGCGGTGACGCGCGAGCGCAGCCAGGCGCAGGCCATCGCGGGCCTGCTCGCCGGCCTCTTGGTCCTCGGCGCCGCCCGGCTCCTCGGCCGCCGGCGCCGGCTGCGGGCGCACCTCGCCGAGGCCGCCGCCCGGCACGCGGAGCTCGAGGCGCGGGTGCGGGAGCGGACGCAGGCGCTGACCGACGCCAACGGGCAGCTGCGGGCCGAGATCGCGGAGCGCCGCCGCGCCGAGGCGGAGCGCCAGCGCCTCGGGCGCGAGCTCGCCCATGCCGGGCGCCTCGCCGCCCTGGGCCAGTTCGCCGCCAGCATGGCCCACGAGATCAACCAGCCCCTCGCGGCGATCCGCTCCTACGCCGACAACGCCGCGGTCCTGATCCAGCGCGAGCGCCTGGCCGAGGCCGCCGAGAACTTCTCCGCCATCGGCCGGCTGACCGAGCGCATCGCGGGCCTGACGCGCCAGCTCAAGGGGTTCGCGCGCCGCGCCTCGGGCCGCCGCGAGCCCGTCTCCCTCGCCGCGGTGATCCGCAGCAGCCTGGAGGTGGTGGAGGTGCGGCTGCCCGGCGTCGCGCTGGCCCTCACGGTCCCGGAGCCGGCACCCTATGTGGTGGGGGACGGGCCGCGCCTCGAGCAGGTGGTGGTCAACCTGTTGCAGAACGCCCTCGACGCGGTGGCGGGCCGGCCGGAGCCGCGCATCGCCGTCGCGGTGGCGACCCTGGGGGAGAAGGCGGTGCTGGAGGTCGGCGACAACGGCGGCGGCCTGCCCGAGGCGGCGGGGCAGGTCTTCGACGCCTTCTTCACCACCAAGACGGACGGGCTCGGGCTCGGGCTCGCCATCTCCCGCGGCATCGTGGAGGAGTGCGGCGGCACCATCGCGGCGGCGTCCGGCCCGGAGGGCGGGGCGCTGTTCCGGATCGAGCTGCCGCTCGCGGCGTCCGCCGAGGCGGCCGCGTGAGCGCCGCCGGCCGGATCGTCTTCGTCGACGACGAGGAGGAGGTGCGCCGGGCCAACCGCCAGAGCCTCGACCTCGCCGGGTTCGCGGTCGAGGCGTTCGCGGACGCCGAGAGCGCCCTCAAGGCCATCGTGGCGGCGCCCCCGGGCGTCGTGGTGACGGACGTGCGCCTGCCGGGCCTCGACGGGCTCGGGCTGTTCGCGGCCGTGCAGGAGGCCGATCCCGAGCTGCCCGTGATCCTGATCACCGGCCACGGCGACATCACCATGGCGGTGCGGGCGATGCGCGCCGGCGCCTACGACTTCCTCGCCAAGCCCTACCCGGCCGAGCACCTCGTCGCCTCGGTGCGCCGCGCCCTCGAGCGCCGGCAGCTCGTGCTGGAGAACCGGACGCTGCGCGCCAGCCTCGACGCCGCCGTGGCGGAGGACCCCGCCTTCCTGGGGGTCTCGCCGGCGATCACGGAGCTGCGCCGGTTCGTGCGCGACGTGGCGCAGGCCGACGTCGACGTGCTGGTCCTGGGCGAGACCGGCTCCGGCAAGGAGGTGGTGGCGAGCGCGCTCCACCGCTGGAGCCGCCGCGCCAAGGGCCACTTCGTCGCCATGAATTGCGGCGCGCTGCCCGACAGCGTGGTGGAGAGCGAGCTGTTCGGCCACGAGCCCGGCGCCTTCACGGGGGCGCTGAAGCGCCGGGTCGGCCGCATCGCCCACGCGGACGGGGGCACGCTCTTCCTCGACGAGATCGAGAGCATGCCGCTCGGCCTCCAGGTCAAGCTGCTGCGGGTGGTCCAGGAGCGGGTGGTGGAGCCCTTGGGCACCAACGCGGTGCAGCCGGTCGACATGCGGGTGGTGGCGGCGACCAAGATCGACCTCGGCCAGGCCGCCGCGCAGGGCACCTTCCGGGACGACCTCTACTACCGGCTGAACGTGGTCTCGATCGCGATCCCGCCCCTGCGGGAGCGGCGCGAGGACGTCGCGCTCCTGTTCGAGCACTTCCTGCGCCGGGCCGCCGCCCGCTTCAACCGCGCGCCGCCCCCGGTGACGCCGGCGATCCGCGACCATCTCGGCCGGCACGCCTGGCCCGGCAACGTGCGCGAGCTCGGCCACTTCGCCGAGCGCTGCGCCCTCGGCCTCGTGCCGGCCGCTCCCGCGGCGGCCGGGCCCGCCCGGGCCGCGAGCCTCGCCGAGCAGATGGACCGCCACGAGCGCGGCCTGATCCGCGACGAACTGATCATGGCGGGCGGCGACGTCCGGGTCGCCGCCGAGGCCCTCGGGACGCCCCGCAAGACCCTCTACGACAAGCTCGCCCGCCACGGGCTCGACCCGAACGACTTCCGCTGAGCGGCGCGGCGCCTCAGGGCTCGATCAGGATGGCGCCCGTGGTCGCCCGCGCCTCGGCGGCGCGGTGCGCCGCCGCGATCTCCGCGAGGGGGAAGCGGGCGCCGATCGGCACGGTCACGGTCCCCCGGGCCACCGCCTCGAACAGCTCGGCGGCGTTCGCCCGCAGGGCGGCCGCGTCGGCGTTGTGGGGAAACACCGACGGCCGGGTCAGGAAGAGGTTGCCCTTCCTGCCCAGGAGCTCGGGCGCGATCGCGGGCGCCGGGCCGGAGGCGCCGCCGTACACCACCACGAGGCCGTGGGGCGCCGCGCAGTCGAGGGAGTGCAGGAAGGTGTCGCGGCCGACCGAATCGTAGACCACCCGGGCCTTGCGGCCGCCGGTCGCCTCCAGCAGGGCCGCCACCCAGTCGGGCCGGGTGTAGTCGACGGCGATGTCGCAGCCGGCCGCCCGGGCGGCGGCACACTTCTCGGGGCCCCCGGCCGTGCCCAGGACCTCGGCCCCGAGGGCCTTGCCCCAGCGCGCGAGGATCTGCCCGACGCCGCCCGCCGCGGCGTGGACCAGGATCAGGTCGCCGGGCTGGACCGCGTGGGTCTTCCTCAGGAGGTACTGGGCGGTCAGGCCCTTGAACAGCACGGTCGCGGCCGTCGCGTCGTCGATGCCGGCCGGGATCGGCACCAGCCGGTCGGCGGCGACGTTCCGGGCCGTCGCGTAGGCGCCGAGCCCCGCATTCATGGTGGCGGCCCTGTCCTCCGCGCGGACCTGCGTGACCCCGGGCCCGACCGCCTCCACCACGCCGGCGGCCTCGTGGCCGAGGCCCGTCGGCAGGGGCAGCGGGTAGGTGCCGCTGCGCTGGTAGACGTCGATGTAGTTGAAGCCGATCGCCGTCTGGCGCAGGCGCGCCTCGCCGGGTCCCGGCTCCGGGAGGTCGACGTCCGCGAGGCCCATCACCTCGGGGCCGCCGAACGCGTCGAGCCGCACTGCCTTCGTCATGACCGCTCTCCCCTGCCGCACCGGCTCCCGTCCCGGCGCCCGGGCGGGCGCGGGATCAACCTCCGCCCTCATCCCTCGCGCGGATGCTCCGCGAAGAAGCGCCACATCTCCCGCGAGGCGTCCGGCCCCCGGGGATCCGTGTAGCTCCCGGCCGCGTCGCCGCCCGACCAGGCGTGGCCCGAGCCCTGGATCACCCAGTGCTCGAAGGCGGGGCGGCCCGCCGCGTCGCCGAACAGGCTGCGGCGCCAGGCGTGGCCGCCCGGCGCCTGCCCGGCCTCCTCGCGCAGGGGCGCGCCCCCGGTCGCCGCGATGAGGTGGGCGCCGTTGCGCGGGTGCACCGTCGTGTCCTGGTCGCCGTGGAACACGATGGTGGGGATCGCGGCGCCCTGCGCCCGCGGGCCGGCCGCGCCCTGGCGCATCGCCGCGAGCGCCGAGGGCAGGTCGTGCGCCGCCCCGGCGCAGAGGCCCGAATGGACGCCGACCGCGGCGTAGAGGTCGGGATAGGCCGCCGCGAGGTTGGCGGCGGCGGCCCCGCCGGCCGAGAGCCCGGCGACGTAGACCCGCCGCGGATCGACGGCGTAGGCCTCCATGACGGCCCGGGTGAGCCCGGCGACGAGGGCGGCCTCGCCCCGGTCCCGGCCCTGGTCGGCGGTGCTGAACCAGTTCCAGCAGCGGGCGTGGTTGGCGGCCGCCGCCTGGGCCGGGTAGGCGACCAGGAAGGTCTCCGCCTCGGCGAGGTGGTTCATGCCGGTGCCGGCGGCGAAATCCTCCGGCGACTGGGTGCAGCCGTGCAGCATCACGACGAGCGGGACCGGCCGGCCGCGATAGCGGCCCGGCACGTAGAGCCTGTAGGCGCGCTCGCCCGCGGCGTTGGCGAAGCGCGCCGACAGGAAGCGGCCCGCCCCGGGCGCGACCTTGCCGGCCGGGGCGGGCTCCGGCTTGAGCCAGTCGTCGAGGGCCGGGCCGAGGGTGCGGCCGACCTGCCGCACGAGGTCGCGCAGCCCCTCGGGCAGGCCGGCGGCGAGCGGGTCGGGCGCCGCGCGGGCCGGCCCGGCGGCGGGCGTCCCGGCGGCTCCGGCGGCCGGACCCGCGAGGCGCGGCGCCTCCCGCCCGTGCGGGGGAGCTTCCCGGGGCTCGCCGTCCGTCGCCGGGGCGGGCCTGCCGCCGAGCGTGCTCTGGATCAGGGCCAGCGCCTCGCCGAGGCGGCCGGCGCGGGTGAGCCGGGTCGCCTCGGTGACGCCGGGAAGCAGCCTGTTGCGCATGGGGTTCATCTCTCCGGGGCGGCGCCGGCGGGCGGCCGCGGTGGACGGGCCGGCCGGCGCGGGCCGGCCCGGATCGAGCCTTGGGGTTTCCCGGCGTTTCTTCGGGCGGCGGAGGCCGGGGCTGGCCTCCCGCGGCCTCAGACCATGCGGTCCCGCAGGGCGTCCCTGACCGCCGCGCTGGCGTGCAGGGCGCCGAGCACCTCGACCGACGCGATCGCCTCGCGGGCGAGCGCGGGGGTGACGTCGGACGCGATGGTCGCGAGGCCGAGCACCCGGATGTGGAGGCGCTGGCCTGACGCGACCGCGGCCTCGAGGTCCTGCCGCCCGTAATGGCGCAGGCCGAGCTCGACGCTCTTGCGGGCGACGGACTGGCGCGTCGCCTCGGCGTGCCGCTCGATCTGGTTGCGGATGGCCGTGCGGATGAAGTCGGTGCGGTTGGAGTAGAACCCGTCCCGCACCAGCAGGTCGACGTGGCCGAGGTCGACGTAGCCGAGATTGATCGTGATCTTCTCGCTGTCGCCCGTCCGGGGCCGAAGCTCCTGCACGCTGCCGCTCATGACGCCATCCGCCCACCATCCTGTAGGATGGAAAGTAGGGCCGTGCCCGGCCGGGTGCAAGGGGTTCGCCGCCGGGGCCCGCCGCAGGGGCCCGGGGCCGGCGGCGCTGCCGCAAGGCGGGACGGCGAGTCGCCGGCCCGCCCGACAGGGGCCGTTACTCCGAAGCGAAACGGAGCGGTTTTTAAGACAATCTTATGCGGTTGCTAGCGATGGTTGTATTGAGAGGGAATTACAACCAAGCCATGGAACAGACGAGCCTTTCGCCCGAGCAGCGCCGGCGCTTCGCCACCTTCGGCATCACGCCGGCCGACGTCGCCCGCCTGCGCCGGCACGCGGCCTTCGCCGAGACGCGGCTTCCCGCGCTGCTCGAGGCGTGGAACGCGCGCTTCTCGGCCTGGCCCGAGATCCAGGGCGCGCTGAGCGTGCCGGCGGTGCACGAGGCCCGGGTAGCGCACTGGGTCCGGGCCGCGGGCGGCGATTTCGGCCCGGCCTTCCTGGCATCCGCCGAGCGGCTGGCCTCCCTCTTCTACGAGCACGGCGTGCCGGCCTACGCGGTGGCGATCTGCCACGCGACGGTGGTGGCCGGGATCAGCGCCGAGCTCGGCCTCGACGCGCCCGCGCGGCGCCTGTTCGGCGGCGACACCGAGCTGGCGGCCCTGCGGGCCACCCTGAACAAGGTCGCGTGGCTCGATCTCGAGGTGCTGCTCGAGACCTACGCGGCGGCCGAGCGCGCGAGCCGGCACCAGGCTGCCGGGGCCCTGGCCGACGCGTTCGAGGGGCGCGTGCTGGCGATCATGGGCGCCGTCACGGCCCAGGCCCGCACCCTCGACGGCACGGTCGACGGGCTGTCCGAGACGGCAATCCGCTCCACCGACGCGGCCTCGTCGGTGGCGGCCGCCGTGGCGCAGGCCTCCGCGGGCGTCGGGCAGGTGGCCCAGTCGGCCCACCAGCTCCGCGCCGCCGTGCAGGAGATCGCCGGCGAGGTGGCGCGCTCCCGCACCATCGCGGAGGACGCCGTGGACGAGTCCCGGCAGGCGACCCAAACCGTCGCCTCCCTGGCCGGCGCTGTGCAGCAGGTCGGCACGGTGGTCAAGCTGATCTCCGACATCGCGGCCCAGACGAACCTGCTCGCCCTCAACGCCACCATCGAGGCCGCGCGCGCCGGCGCCTCGGGCCGCGGCTTCGCGGTCGTGGCCGCCGAGGTCAAGGCCCTGGCCCAGCAGACCGCCCAGGCCACCGAGGCCATCGTGACCCAGATCGCCGGCATGCAATCGGTGGCGGGCGCCTCCGTCCAGGCGATCGAGCGCATCCGCGCCACGATCGCGCGCATCAGCGAGACCAGCGCCACGATCAGCGCCGCCGTCGAGGAGCAGAGCGGTGCCACCGCGGAGATCGCCCGCAGCACCCGCGACGTCGCGGCCGGCACCGACGAGATCGGCGTCCTGATCGAGCGCGTGCGCGAGGATGCGGGCGGCACCTCGGCGATCGCCGGGCAGGTGACCGGCGCGACCCGGGACCTCGGCCGGCAGGCCGAGGCGATGAGCGCGGCCGTCGCGGCCTTCCTGGCCGAGGTCCGGGCGGCCTGAGGCCGCGTCCGGGCGGCCTGAGGCCGCTGTGCGGGCGGCCTGAGGCCACGTGTCCAGACTGCCCGCGGCCGCTCCCGGACGGGCCAGCGTCCCCGTCAGCACCTCCGTCATCGCGAGGTCGATGGCGGCCGGCTCACCGAGCTGGCGCATCACGAAGGCATGCCGCGGCAGCAGGGTCTTGGGCGGCGTGCTCAACACCGCCTCGGTCAACGGCGAGAAGACGAGCGGCATCAGCTTTTGTTGGTCAGATCACGGACGCCTTTGTACGGTCCGGGACTTTTCTTCTGCTCGAGGATGCGGCCCGTCGTCGTGTCCAGCTTGACGTAATGTCCCGTGACGGGATTTCTGATCTGAACGCGCTCCTTCACCGGGCCGACTCGACTGCCCTCGCCGCTGTTCTTGGCCATGCCGCGGAATCTCCTCGATGGAGCGAGGATGCCACCGGCCGGGCGGCCGCGCAATCGGGCCGCGGCCTCGCTTCGAGCTCCCGAACCCGATACGCGCCCGGAACCCCCGACGGGGCTCCGGGCGCCCGCGGCAGGGCCCGCCGGGCCCGGCTTGGCGGGCCCCGCCGCGGCGCCTAAACCAGCCCGGCGCGCCGGCGCGAGACCGAGCGAGGAGACCCGATGGCCATCACGCTCTACGAGCTCGCCGGTGCCGATCCGGACCGCCGCTTCAGCCCGTTCTGCTGGCGCATCCGCCTCGCCCTGGAGCACAAGGGCCTCCCCTTCGAGGGCCGGCCCTGGCGCTTCACCGAGAAGGACGCCATCGCGTTCGCGCGCAGCGACAAGGTGCCGGTGCTGGTCGACGGCGACCGGACGGTGGCGGATTCCTCCGCCATCGCCGCCTACCTGGAGGCGGCCTACCCGGACCGGCCCTCGCTGTTCGGCGGCGGCGCCGGCGAGGCCCTGACGCGCTTCACCGTCGGCTGGACCGACCTCGTCCTGCACGGCGCGCTCGTGCCCCTGATCCTCCTCGACGTCCACCGCCACCTCGACGAGCCGGACCGCCGCTACTTCCGCGAGAGCCGGGAGGCGCGCTTCGGCACGAGCCTGGAGGCGGTCTGTCCCGACCCGGACGCGCAGCTGGCGTCGTTCCGCCGCGCCCTGTCGCCGGTGCGGGCGACGCTCCGGGGCCAGCCCTTCCTCGGCGGCGCGGCGCCGCTCTACGCCGACTTCGTGGTCATGGGCGCCTTCCTGTGGGCCCGCGGGGTCAGCCCGCTCGGGCTCCTTCCCGACGACGACCCGGTCGCGGGCTGGCGCGCGCGGATGCTCGAGCGGCTGAGCGACGAGGCCCGGCGGCTCACCGCGGGCTGAGGCGCGCGGGAGGGCCGGGGGCGCGGACTCCTGTGGACCCGGCGGCCGCGTCCGGATCGCCCCCGGCCGGGGCGTGTTAGGGACACGGGGCCGTTTGCGTGGAGCCGTGATGACGATCAGCGTCGAGATGGGGGTGGCGACCGGCGGCCAGCCGGCCGCCCTCGATCTGGAGGAGCTCCTGGCGACCCGCCTCCTGGTGCAGGGCAATTCGGGGTCCGGCAAGTCGCACCTCCTGCGCCGCCTCCTCGAGCAGAGCGCCGCCCACGTGCAGCAGGTGGTGATCGACCCCGAGGGCGACTTCGTCACCCTGGCGGAGCGCTACGGCCACGTGGTGGTCGAGGGCGACCACGGCGAGGCCGACCTCCAGCGCATCGCCGCCCGGGTGCGGGCGCACCGCGTCTCCGTGGTGCTGACCCTGGAGAGCCTCGACGTCGAGGCGCAGATGCGGGCCGCCGCCGCCTTCCTGGGCGGGCTGTTCGAGGCCGAGCGCGACCATTGGTACCCGGTGCTCGTCGTGGTGGACGAGGCGCAGCTCTTCGCGCCCGCAGCCGCCGGCGAGGTCTCGGACGAGGCCCGCAAGGCGTCCCTCGGCGCCATGACGAACCTGATGTGCCGCGGCCGCAAGCGCGGGCTCGCCGGCATCATCGCCACGCAGCGCCTCGCCAAGCTCGCCAAGAACGTCGCCGCCGAGGCCTCGAACTTCCTGATGGGCCGCACCTTCCTCGACATCGACATGGCCCGGGCCGCCGACCTCCTCGGCCTGGAGCGGCGCCAGGCCGAGAGCTTCCGCGACCTCGCCCGCGGCCAGTTCATCGCCCTGGGGCCGGCCCTCTCGAAGCGCCCGCTGCCGCTCGCCATCGGCCCGGTCGAGACCTCGGCCCGCTCGACGAGCCCCCGGCTCGTGCCCCTGCCGGGCCCGACGGCCGGCGACCTGCGGGAGCTGATCCTGACGCCCTCCGAGGCCGAGGCCGCCTGGATGCCGGCGCCGCGCCCGGCGCCCGCGCCCCGGCCCTCGCCGGGCGACCTCCTGCAGCAGCTCGCCCAGTACCGGCCGCCGCAGGCGCCGGCCGAGGAGGCGCCCGCCCTCGGCGGGGCGGAGCGCGAGGCGGCGCTCGCCGCGATCCTGCGGGAGATCGCGGCCGATCCGGACGCCGCGCACCACCCGGTCGCGGTGCTCTACCAGGATTTCCTGGTGCGCTGCCGGATGCGCCGCGTCGGGCCCGAGCCCCTCGATCTCGGCCGCTTCCGCCGCCGCCTCGCCATCGCGCGGGCCGGGGTGGACGAGGCCGGCCCGGAGGCCGGCGCGGAGGCGGACGCCGTCATGGCGGCCTGCGCCGGCCTGCCCGAGGAGGTGCAGGGCCTGTTCCTGCTGCTCGCCCGGGCGGCGCGGGCGGGCGCGCCCTGTCCCTCGGACGACGCGCTCGCCCGGGCCATCGGCTCGCGCTCCCCCGGCCGGGCGCGCCGGCTCCTCGCCTACGTCGAGAGCCGGGGCGCCGCCGTGTGCCGCACGGATTTCCGCGGCAACCGCGTCGTCGCCCTGCCGGCCCTCGGCTGCGAGACCGCACCGGGCGATCCCAAGGGCGCGGCCGGGGAGCCGGCCGGGCTGTTCGCGGCCGAGTAGGGCGCGGCGCCGCCGGCCCGCCCCGCGCGGGCCGCCCTCCCGGAGCGGCGTCCGCCGGCTCAGAACAGCTTGCGCAGCTCGCTCTTCAGGATCTTCCCGTTGGGGTTGCGCGGCAGGGTCTCGTCCCGGAGCAGGATGCGCACCGGCACCTTGAAGGCGGCGAGGCGCCCGGCCACGAAGGCGCGCAGCTCCTCCTCGGTCGCCTCCCGGCCGCGGGCGAGCGCCACGACGGCGCCCGGCTCCTCGCCGAGGGTCGGGTGCGGGATCGCCACCACGGCGGCGTCCACCACGGCCGGGTGCTCGTGCAGGGCGTTCTCGACCTCGCCGCAATAGATGTTCTCGCCGCCGCGGATCAGCATGTCCTTCGCCCGGTCGACGATGGTGACGAAGCCCTCCGGGTCGACGCGCGCGAGGTCGCCGGTGCGCATCCAGCCGTCGCGGAAGACCTGGGCGTCGGCCTCGGGCCGGTTCCAGTAGCCCGCCACCACGTTCGGGCCCTTGACCCACAGCTCGCCGACCTCGCCGGGCGGCAGGTCGCGCTCGTCGGGGCCGACGGACTTCGCCTCGCAGATCGGCAGCGGCGGGCCGCAGCTCTCGGGGTGGTGGACGTAATCCTCGGCCTGGTGGTGCGTGAAGGTGCCGGAGGTCTCGGTCATGCCCCAGCCCGTGGCCGGCTGGGCGTGCGGGAAGGCGGCGCGCAGGCGCCGCACCAGCTCGGCCGGGGCCGGGGCGCCGCCGTAGCTGATGGTCTCGAGGGAGGACAGGTCGTGGGTGCCGGCGTCGCGCCCGTCGAGGAGCTGGAACGCGATGGTCGGCACGCCGCCCGCGCTGGTGCAGCGCTCCCGCTCGATCAACGCGAGCGCCCCCGCGAGGTCCCAGCGCCGCATCATCACGAGGCGCGAGCCGCGGTGGAGGCTCGTCACCAGCGTGGCGAAGCAGCCCGTGACGTGGAACAGCGGGATCGAGAGCAGCGCGACCTTCTGGGGCGCCGCCGGGTCGGGCGCCGGCACCGGCTCGCCCCGGCGCACGAACGAGCGGGCCGCCGAGAAGGGGTGGGCCAGCACCGCGCAGGCGCCGCCGCGATGGGTGCCGACGGCGCCCTTGGAGCGGCCCGTGGTCCCCGAGGTGTAGAACAGCGTCGCGGGATCCTCTGGCTCCGTTCCGATGTCGGGCAGGCGGCCCTCGGGCAGCCCGGCCCAGGCCGCGACCGGGCCGATCACGTCGGTCAGGCTCTCGACGCCCCGCGCCCCCGCGGGCGCCGGCGCCCGGGCGACCAGCACCCGGCCGAGGGCCGGGTAGGCGCCGCGGCGCTCCGCGATGCGGGCGAGGCGCTCCTCGTCGACGATCGCCGCCACGGCGCCGGAATCGGCGAAGCCGTGGTCGAGCTCGGGGCCTGTCCACCAGGCGTTGAGCGGCGTCGCGATCGCCCCGGCGAGGAGGGCGGCGAAGAACGCCACCGGCCATTCGGGCAGGTTGCGCATCGCGATGGCGACGCGGTCGCCGGGCCTGACGCCGCCGCGCACGAGGTCGTCGGCGAGGGCGAGCGTCGCGCGGGAGAAGGCCTCGAAGCTCGCCCGGTCGTCCTCGTAGACCAGGAAGGTCTTCGGCCCGTGCGCCCGGCCGGCCAGGAAGACGTCGCGCAGGGTCGGCGGGGCGGCGGTCCAGATCCGGGTCGGCACGCCGCGGATCACGGCCTCGCCCATCGCGAAGGGCGACCCGGGCGCCGTCAGGCGCGCGGTCGCCTCCGCCAGGGACAGGGCGGGCCAGGGCTTCGTCGCGGGGGCGGACGGCTCGGTCATCGGCGGGCTCTCGGTCGTCGTGGGGTCGCGGCTCTCCGGCTGTCGCGGGCTCAGGTGATGGTCTGGCCTCCGTCGACGACGATGCTCTGGCCGGTCATGAAGGCCCCGGCGGGGCTCGCCAGGAACACGGCGGCGCCCGCGATCTCGTCCGGCTGGCCGATGCGCCCGAGCGGCGTGCGGGCCGTGTAGGCAGCGTAGGAGGCCGGGTCCTCCCAGAGCGCCCGGGCGAAGTCGGTCCGGATCAGGCCCGGGGCGATGCAGTTCACCCGCACGTTGTGCGGCCCGAGCTCCACCGCGAGGTTGCGGGCGAGCTGGAAGTCGGCGGCCTTGGAGATGTTGTAGGCGCCGATGACCCCCGAACCCTTCAGGCCGCCCACCGACGACACGATGATGATCGCCCCGTCCCGCCGGGCGATCATCCCGGGCGCCGCGAAGCCGATCAGCCAGTGGCTGGCCACCACGTTGTTGTCGAGGATCTTGCGGAACTGCTCGTCCGCGATGCCGCTCATGGGCCCGTAATAGGGGTTCGAGGCGGCGTTGCAGACCAGCACGTCGATCCGGCCGAAGCGCTCCTCGGTGCTGCGGGCGAGGCGCTCCAGGTCGGACTTCGACGAGATGCTGGCCGGCGTCACGACGGCCCGGCCCTCGCCGTGGGCCGCGTTGATGGCCGCCGCCACGGGCGCGCAGGCCTCGGCCTTGCGGGAGGAGATCACCACCGTGGCGCCGTGCTCGGCGAGCCGCTCGGCGATGGCGCGCCCGATGCCGCGGGACGAGCCGGTGACGACCGCCACGCGGCCGGAGAGATCGAAGAGCGGCACGGCGCGTTCTCCCAAATCAGGTCTTGCGTTTTGCCGGGACCTTAGCTCTGTATAGCGATTAAGCAAGCCGCCTTTTCGAAAACGCGGCGGCACGGACGGGAGGAACTGGTCGGCGCCCCTTGGTTTTGCCCCGCGTTTCGGGGTCTTGCGGCTCCATACCCAATCCTCGATAAGTGATCGGAGACCCGCCGGCTCCACAGGGGCGACGGGGCCCTAGGGAGGAAACTCAAGATGCGGGAAGCCGTCATCGTCTCGACCGCGCGCACGCCCATCGGCAAGGCCTACCGGGGCGCCTTCAACGACACGCAGGCGCAGGCGCTCGGCGGCCACGCCATCGCGGAGGCCGTCCGGCGCGCCGGCATCGACCCGGCCGAGATCGGCGACGTGGTGATGGGGGCGGCCCTCCAGCAGGGCTCGGCCGGCGGCAACGTCGCGCGCCAGGCGGCTTTGCGGGCCGGGCTCCCGGAGAGCGTGGCCGGGATGAGCCTCGACCGGCAATGCGCCTCGGGCCTGATGGCCATCGCCACCGCCGCCAAGGAGATCATCACCGACGGGATCGACGTCGCGGTGGGGGGTGGCCTCGAGTCGATCTCCCTCGTGCAGAACGACAAGATCAACCGCTTCCGCGCCGCCGATCCCTGGCTCGCCGCGCACGTGCCGGCGATCTACATGACGATGATCGAGACGGCCGAGACCGTGGCGGAGCGTTACGGCGTCGGCCGCGAGGCGCAGGACGCCTACGCGCTCCGCTCGCAGGGCCGCACGGCCGACGCGCAGGCGGCCGGCCGCTTCGCCGACGAGATCGTGCCCGTGACGACCCGGATGGCGGTGGCCGACAAGGCGACCGGCCAGGTCTCCCACAAGGACGTCACCCTGTCCCAGGACGAGGGCAACCGGCCCCAGACCCGGCTCGAGGACCTCCAGGGGCTCAAGCCCGTCTTCAAGGACGGCCAGCGGGTGAAGGAGGGGCGCTTCATCACCGCCGGCAACGCCAGCCAGCTCTCGGACGGCGCGGCGGCGGTGGTGCTGATGGAGGCGCGCGAGGCGGAGCGCCGCGGGCTCCAGCCCCTCGGCGCCTACCGGGGCATCGCGGTGGCGGGCTGCAACCCCGACGAGATGGGCATCGGCCCGGTCTTCGCGGTGCCCAAGCTCCTCCGGCAGCACGGCCTCTCGGTCGACGACATCGACCTCTGGGAGCTGAACGAGGCCTTCGCCAGCCAGGTGCTGTACTGCCGCGACCGCCTCGGCATCCCGGACGAGCGGCTCAACGTCGACGGCGGCGCCATCTCGATCGGCCACCCCTACGGCATGTCGGGCGCGCGCATGACCGGCCACATCCTGCTGGAAGGCCGCCGCCGCGGCGCCAGGTACGGCGTGGTCACGATGTGCGTCGGCGGCGGCATGGGCGCCGCCGGCCTGTTCGAGATCTACTGACCGACACGCTCGTCTCGGAACGGCGCCGGGAGGGCGCCCGCCCGGAGGAACCTGGCATGACGCAAGACACTTCCCCGGTCTCGACCCGCCGCGAGGGCGCGGTGGCGGTCCTGACCCTGAATTCCGGCCCGGTGAACGCCCTCGGCGCCGCGCTCCGCGAGGGCATCCGCGGCGCCGTCGCGGCCGCGTCCGACGATCCCTCCGTGAGGGCGATCGTGCTGATCGGCGGCGGGCGCATGTTCTCGGCCGGCGCCGACATCGCCGAGTTCGGCCGGCCGCAGAGCGGCATCTCGCTGCCCGACCTCCTCAACCGCATCGAGGCGACGGGCAAGCCCGTGGTCGCGGCGATCCACGGCAACGCCCTCGGCGGGGGCCTCGAAACGGCGCTCGCCTGCCACTACCGGGTGGCGGTGCCCTCCGCCAAGGTCGGCCTGCCGGAGGTCAAGCTCGGCATCCTGCCGGGGGCCGGCGGCACGCAGCGCCTGCCCCGGGTGGTCGGGCCGCGCAAGGCCCTCGAGGTCATCGTGGGCGGGTCGCCGATCGGCGCCGAGGCGGCGGCCGCCATGGGGCTGGTCGACGAGCTGGCGCCCGAGGAGGGCCTCCTCGCCCACGCGGTCGCCTTCGCGGAGCGGGTCGTCGCCGAGGGGCGCCCCCTGACCAGGATCCGCGACCGGGACGACCGGATCGCGGAGGGGCGCGACGATCCCGGCCTGTTCGAGGCCTTCCGCCAGGAGAACGCCCGCAAGACCCGCGGCTTCGAGGCGCCGGAGGCCTGCATCGCCAGCGTCGAGGCGGCCTGCCGGCTTCCCTTCGAGCAGGGGCTCGCCTTCGAGCGCGAGCAGTTCCTGAAGCTCGTCTCCGGCACGCAGTCGGCGGCCCAGCGCCACGTCTTCTTCGCCGAGCGCCAGACCGCCAAGATCCCGGACGTGCCCGAGGACACGCCCGCCCGCCCGGTCCGCCGCGTCGGCGTCATCGGCGCCGGCACGATGGGCGGCGGCATCGCGATGAACTTCCTGAACGCCGGCATCCCGGTCACGATCGTCGAGATGAAGCGCGAGGCCCTCGAGCGCGGCCTCAGGACCATCCGGACGAACTACGAGAACACCGCCCGGAAGGGCCGCCTGCGGCCCGAGGACGTCGAGACCCGCATGGGCCTCCTCACGGACACCCTGGAGCTCGAGGCCCTGGCCGAGTGCGACCTCGTGATCGAGGCGGTCTACGAGGACATGGCGATCAAGAAGGAGATCTTCTCCAGGCTCGACCGGATCGCGAAGCCGGGCGCGATCCTCGCCTCGAACACCTCCTACCTCGACATCGACGCCATCGCCGGCATGACGAGCCGTCCCGGCGACGTGATCGGGATGCACTTCTTCTCGCCCGCCAACGTGATGCGCCTGCTCGAGGTGGTACGGGGCGCAAAAACCGGCAAGGACGTGATCGCGACCGCGATGCAGACCGGCCGCAAGGTCGGCAAGATCGCGGTCCTGGTCGGCGTCTGCCACGGCTTCGTCGGCAACCGCATGCTGGCCCAGCGCCAGCGCGAGGCGAACCGCCTGATCCTCGAGGGCGTGACCCCCTGGGACGTCGACCGGGTGATCCACGAGTTCGGGCTGCCGATGGGGCCCTTCACCATGAGCGACCTCGCCGGCCTCGACATCGGCTGGAGCCCCGAGAGCAACCGGTCCGAGAGCGTGCGCGACCTGCTCTGCGAGCAGGACCGCCGCGGCCAGAAGACCTCGGCCGGCTTCTACGACTACGACGCCAAGCGCCGGGCCACGCCCTCGCGGGTCACCGAGGAGATCATCGCCCGGGTGGCGGAGCGCCAGGGCGTGGCGCGCCGGCCGGCATCCGACCAGGAGATCCTCGAGCGCTGCCTCTACCCGATGATCAACGAGGGCGCCAAGATCCTGGAGGAGGGCAAGGCGATCCGGGCGTCCGACATCGATATCGTGTGGATCAACGGCTACGGCTGGCCGGTCTACCGCGGCGGCCCGATGTTCTGGGCCGACACGATCGGGCTGCCGAAGGTGCTTGAGCGCCTGCGGGCCTACCAGGCCGAGTACGGCGACGACTTCGAGCCCGCGGCCCTGCTGGAGCGGCTGGCGGGCGAGGGCAAGGGCTTCAAGGACCTCTGAGCCCGCGTTCCGGCCGCAACGGACCGGGGGCCCTCGCGGCGGGCCGGTCCCCTCGCGCCGGGCCGGGCGCGCCTCCCGGGGGAGCCTCGGCGGCGCCCGGCCCCGGCGCGAACGGGGGCGGGCCCGCCCGCGACAGCAGATTTCCGAGCGCCGCCCGGTCGCGGGCGGCAGCGCGACACGTCCTCAAGGAGGCAACCATGGACCTTCGCTTCACCCCCGAGGAGCGGGCTTTCCGCGAGGAAGTCCGCAGCTTCTTCAAGGAGAACCTGCCGGACGAGATCCGCCAGAAGCTCGTCGACGGGCGCCACCCGTCGAAGGACGACATCGTCACCTGGCAGAAGATCCTCAACAGACAGGGCTGGGCGGTGCCGAACTGGCCCGTCGAGTGGGGCGGCACGGGCTGGGACCCGGTGCGCCAGTACATCTTCCTCGACGAGCTGCAGAGCTTCCCGGCGCCCTCGCCGCTGCAGTTCGGCGTCTACATGGTCGGGCCGGTGATCGCCCAGTTCGGCAACGAGGCGCAGAAGGCGCATTACCTGCCGCGCATCGCCAACCTCGACGATTGGTGGTGCCAGGGCTTCTCCGAGCCCGGGGCCGGCTCGGACCTCGCCTCGCTGAAGACCCGCGCGGTGCGCGACGGCGACCACTACGTCGTCAACGGCCAGAAGACCTGGACCACGCTCGGCCAGTACGCCGACTGGATCTTCTGCCTCGTGCGCACCGACACCACGGTCAAGAAGCAGGAGGGCATCAGCTTCCTGCTCATCGACATGACGACGCCCGGCATCACGGTGCGGCCGATCCAGACCATCGACGGCGGCCGCGAGGTCAACGAGGTGTTCTTCGACGACGTGCGCGTGCCGGTCGAGAACCTCGTCGGCCAGGAGAACAGGGGCTGGGACTACGCCAAGTTCCTGCTCGGCAACGAGCGCACCAACATCGCCCGCGTCGGCGTCTCCAAGCAGCGCATTCGGCGCCTCAAGGAACTCGCGGCCCTGGAGCGGGTCGGCGACACGCCGATCCTGGAGGACCCGCGCTTCCGCGAGAAGCTCGCCGCCCTGGAGATCGAGCTCAAGGCCCTCGAGATGACGCAGCTGCGCGTCGTCGCGGCCGAGCGCAAGCGCGAGAAGGGCAAGCCGGACCCGGCCTCCTCGATCCTCAAGATCAAGGGCTCGGAGATCCAGCAGGCGACCACCGAGCTGCTGCTCGAGGTGGTGGGGCCCTACGTGCTGCCCTTCGCGCCCGAGGAGGACGAGGCCGAGCACCCCTCGAACGAGCCCCCGATCGGCCCCGACTGGGCCGCGCCGGCGGCGCCGACCTACTTCAACTGGCGCAAGATCTCGATCTACGGCGGCTCGAACGAGATCCAGAAGAACATCATCGCGAAGGCGATCCTGGGGCTCTGACGAGCCCCGGACCGTCGAGCGCCCGGCTGGAACGGAAGCGACCCCATGGATTTCGATCTGAGCGAGGAGCAGAGCCTCCTCAAGGACAGCGTCGAGCGGCTCCTCGCCGACCGCTACGACTTCGAGACGCGCCGGCGCGCCTCCCGGGAGCCCGCGGGCTTCTCCGGGGCGATGTGGAGCGCCTACGCCGAGCAGGGCCTCCTGGCGGTGCCGTTCGCGGAGGACGAGGGCGGGATCGGCGGCGGCCCGGTCGAGACGATGATCGTCATGGAGGCGTTCGGCGGCGCCCTGGTGCTGGAGCCCTATCTCGCCACGGTGGTGCTGGCGGGCGGCGTCATGCGCCACGCCGCGAGCCCCGGGCAGCGGGCCGCGTGGCTGCCCGGCCTCATCGGCGGCGAGACGCGCTACGCCCTCGCGCACGGCGAGCGCCAGGCCCGCTACGACCTCGCCGACGTCGGCGTCACGGCCCGGCGCGACGGCGACGGCTACGTGCTCGAGGGCGAGAAGTCGCTGGTCCTGCACGGGGACAGCGCCGACCGGCTGATCGTGTCGGCCCGCACCGCCGGCTCGCGCCGCGACCGGGGCGGCATCGGCCTGTTCCTGGTCGATGCCGGCGCCGAGGGCGTCTCGCGCCGCGGCTACCCGACCCAGGACGGGATGCGGGCGGCCGAGGTCTCCCTGTCCTCGGTCCGGATCGGCCCGGAGGCGGTGATCGGCTCGGCCGAGGACGCGCTGCCGGCGATCGAGCGCGTCGCCGACGAGGCCATCGCGGCGCTCTGCGCCGAGGCGGTCGGGGCGATGGACCAGATGCACCGGCAGACCGTGGAGTACCTGAAGACCCGCAAGCAGTTCGGCGTGCCGATCGGGTCGTTCCAGGTGCTCCAGCACCGGGCCGCCGACATGTTCGTCGCCCTGGAGCAGGCCCGCTCGATGTCGTTCCTCGCCACCATGATGTCGGGCGAGGACGATGCCGGCGAGCGCCCCCGCGCGATCTCCGGCGCGAAGGTGCAGATCGGCCGCTCGGGCCGCCTCGTCGGCCAGGGCGCGGTGCAGCTCCACGGCGGCGTCGGCGTGACCATGGAGTACAGCGTCGGCCACTACTTCAAGCGCGTGACGATGATCGACGCGCTCTTCGGCGACGCCGACCACCACCTCGCCCGGGTGGCCCGGATGGGCGGCCTGATCGCCGCCTGAACCCCGTCCGGACCGCGGGGCGGTGAGCCCCCGGGGACCCGGGTCGCCGGACCGGGTCCGCGGGTTGCGCCGCGCTCAGCCCTTCGCCCGCTCCTTGTTCCCGT
This sequence comes from Methylobacterium crusticola, assembly GCF_003574465.1. Lineage (GTDB taxonomy): Bacteria > Pseudomonadota > Alphaproteobacteria > Rhizobiales > Beijerinckiaceae > Methylobacterium > Methylobacterium crusticola. The sequence continues at coordinate 6,996 of NZ_QOWC01000026.1, read as the reverse complement.
ACTGCGCGAGCTCCAGCCGGGCGATCGAGCGGTTGTGGACCTCGTCGGGGCCGTCGGCCAGGCGCAGGGTGCGGATGCGCGCGTACGCGTAGGCGAGGCCCGCATCGCTGCTGACGCCGGCGCCGCCGTGGGCCTGGATGGCGTCGTCGATGACCTTCAGGGCCATGCGGGGGCCGGCGACCTTGATCATCGCGATCTCGAGCTTCGCGCCCTTGTTGCCGACCTTGTCCATCATGTCGGCGGCCTTCAGGCACAGGAGCCGCGTCATCTCGATGTCGGTGCGGGCCTCGCCGATGCGCTGCTCCCAGACCGAGTGGTCGGAGATGCGCTTGCCGAACGCCACCCGCGAGAGCAGCCGCCGGGCCATCTTCTCCAGCGCCTCCTCGGCGACCCCGATGGTGCGCATGCAGTGGTGGATGCGCCCCGGCCCGAGGCGCCCCTGCGCGATCTCGAAGCCGCGGCCCTCGCCGAGGAGCAGGTTCCCGGCCGGCACCCGCACGTCGTTGAGGATCACCTCGGCGTGGCCGTGGGGGGCGTCGTCGTAGCCGAAGACCGGCAGCATCCGCACCACCTCGACCCCGGGCGTGTCGAGGGGCACCAGGATCTGCGATTGCTGCTGGTGCAGGGCCGCGCCGGGATCGGTCTTGCCCATGACGATCGCGATGGCGCAGCGCGGGTCCCCGACGCCCGAGGACCACCACTTGCGCCCGCTGACGACGTAGTGGTCGCCGTCGCGCCGGATCCGGGTCTCGATGTTGGTCGCGTCCGAGGAGGCGACGTCGGGCTCGGTCATCAGGAAGGCCGAGCGGATCTCGCCCGCCATCAGGGGCCGCAGCCAGCGGTCCTTCTGGGCCGGCGAGCCGTAGCGGTGCAGCACCTCCATGTTGCCGGTGTCGGGCGCCGAGCAGTTGAACACCTCGGAGGCCCAGGAGATGCGGCCCATCTCCTCGGCGCAGAGCGCGTAGTCGAGGTTGGTCAGGCCGGCGCCGTGGAAGTCGCCGTCGTCGTGCTGCCCGGAAGGGGGCAGGAAGAGGTTCCACAGGCCCTCCGCGCGGGCCATCGGCTTCAGGCGCTCGATCACCGGCACCGGCTGCCAGCGGTCGGTGCCGAACGCCTCCATCTCGTCCCGGTAGACCGGCACGGACGGGCGGACATGCGCGTCCATGAAGGCCTTGACCCGGTCGCGCCAGTGCCGCTGCCGCTCGGAGAGGGTGAAGTCCATGCCTGCGTCCTCCCTTGGCCGAGGTCTCGCGCCCCGGCATCGCCCATCCGCGGACCCTAGCGCCAACCGGCGCGGAGCAAAACCGTCTCTTCGAAAACGGCGCCGGGCCCCCGCCTCCGCGCCCCTTCCGCCCGGCCGGGACGGCGCATCCGGGCACCGTACCGGTTCTACGATCGCGGCGCCGTCCCGGCCTGCGCCGCGACGGCCGCCGGCGCGAACAGCCCGAGGAAGAGCGGGCGGGCGTAGAGGCCGGCCGCCGTCTCGGGCGTGATGCCCGGGACCCAGGCGGGCAGCTCCGCGGCGGCGTTGACCATGCTGGAGACGAGCTGGGCCGCGATGCCGGCGTCGAGGGGGCGCACCGAGCCGTCCGCCATGCCGTCGACGAGGCAGAAGCCGAAGCGCTCGGTGAGCCGGTTCATGGTGCGCCGGGTCTCGGTGCGCAGCGCCTCCGGCAGGGCGCTGAAGGCCGTGACCCGCAGCAGGGGGCCGCCGGGGCCGAGCTGGTTGCGCACGAGCGTCGCCGAGGCGGTGCAGATCCGCTCCCAGCCGCTGCCGCCCGCCTCGGCGGCGGCGTCCTGCACGGCGCGGATCTGCGCGAAGCTGCGGGCGAAGCAGTTGGCGACGAGGTCGTCCTTGTTGTCGTTGTGGTGGTAGAACGACCCCTTGGTGACCTTGAGCAGCCCCGAGATCTTCTCCACCGAGGCGCCGCGGTAGCCCTGCTGGTTGATCAGGATGGTGGCGGCCCGCAGGAAGGCCTCCGGCGAGACCTCGCTCTCCTCGGGCCGGGCCGGCTCCGGCAGGAGGCGCGGGTTCCAGGCGGATCCCGGCGCCGTCATGCCGTGGATCAGGAGGTCGCCCATGCGCTGCGCCGCCCGGGCGTAGTCCCGCGGCTCGTAGCGGCCGATCCAGAGCCGCGTCGAGTGGAGCACCGAGAGCAGCAGGTGGGTGCGGGCGTTGCGGTCCTGCCGGTCGAGGGCGCCGTCGTCGAACAGGCCGCGCAGGCGCCGGAACAGGGCGTTGTAGGCGCGGAACACGCTCTCGGCCTGGGGCGCCGGCAGGGCCCGCACGTCGTTGAGGACGGCGATGTCGGGCTCCGCGCCGGCCGCCAGGGCGGCCCGGTGGGCGACCGCGAGATCGAGGAGGCGCTGGAGGCGGGCGGGCGCGGTCGGGGCCTCCTCGGCCTGGGCGACGAGGCCGTCGAGCACCCCGATCGTGTGCAGGAAGCAGGCGGCCGCCAGGTCCTCCTTGCGGCGGTAATAGTAGGTGACGCTGTTCGTCATCAGCCCGACGCTGCGGGCGACGTCGGTCAGGGTCGTGCCCTTCACGCCCGCCTCGTTGAACAGCGCGGCGGCGGCGTGCAGGATCGCGTCCCGCTTCTGGGCGTAGCGCCGGGTCTGGCGCGGCGCGGCCTCGGCCGCGCGGGCGGGCGGCGGCACGGGATCGTCCACGGTGTCGAGGCGGTGGGGCATGCGGGGATTGAGCACCGTCCCGCCGCGCCTGACAAGCCGCCCGTCAGGGCGAGGAGCCCGGATCGGCGCCCTCCCGCGCCGGATCGGCACCGTGGCGATCCGGACCGGCACCGTGGTGATCCGCATCGGCACCGTGGTGATCCGGATCACCACCGTGGTGGCCCCGGTACCAGCGCACGAAGGCCGGGATCCCGGTCTCGATCGGGGTCGCCGGGACGTAGCCGACGAGGTCGCGCAGGAGGTCCGTGCTGGCCTCCGTCCGCTCCACGTCGCCGGGCGGCAGGTCGCGCAGGAGGCGCACGGCGCGCCGGCCCAGCGCGGCCTCGAGCGTGTCGAGCATCGCCGCGACCGTGACCGGCCGCCCGCCGCCGATGTTGACGAGGCGGTAGGGCGCGACGCTGCTCAGGGTGTCGGCCGCCGAGACCGGCGCCGCGCCCGGCGGGGGAGGGGGCACGTCGATGAGCCGCGCGATGCTCTCCACGAGGTCGTCCACGTAGGTGAAGTCGCGCACCGCCCGGCCGTGGTCGAACACCTCGATCGGCTCGCCCGCCAGGATCCTGCGCGTGAACAGGAACAGCGCCATGTCGGGCCGGCCCCAGGGCCCGTAGACGGTGAAGAACCGGAACGCGGTCGTCGGGATGCGCCAGAGATGGGCGTAGGAATGCGCCATCGCCTCGCCGGCGAGCTTCGAGGCGGCGTAGATGGTGAGGGGCGACACGGCCCGGTCGGTCTCGCGGAACGGCACAGTGCGGTTGCCGCCGTAGGCCGAGGAGGTCGAGGCGAACAGGAGGTGGCGCACCGGGTACGCCCGGCAGCCCTCGAGCACCTGGAAGGTGCCCACGATGTTGCCCGCGACGTAGGCCTCCGGATGCTCCAGGCTGTAGCGCACGCCCGCCTGGGCGGCGAGGTGCACGACCACGTCGGGCCGCGCCTCGGCCATCAGGGCCGCGAAGGCGCCGGGCTCCTCCAGCATGAAGCGGTGCTCCGAGAAGCCCGGCGCGGCGGCGAGGCGCGCCAGCCGGGCCTGCTTGAGCCCGACGTCGTAGTAGTCCGTGACGCCGTCGACGCCCGCGACCGTGTGGCCCGCCTCCAGCAGGCGCCGGGCGAGGTGGAAGCCGATGAAGCCGGCCGTGCCTGTCACGAGGAAGCGCATGGGGCAGGTCTCCGCGCAGGTCTCCGGCGGGGGCCGTGCGCCGCCCCCGCGCCCCGGGCGGTTACACGCCCGGGCGCCCGCCCGCCAGCCCCCGCGGACGCACCCGGGAACGCCCGCTCCGGACGTCGCGCGCCCGGGAGGCGCGCGGATCTCCGGGAGCCTCAGGCGGCGACGTTCCGCGCCGGGCGATGTTCCGCGCGGGGCGGCGCGCCGGATCCGCGGCCGCGTCCCGGGGCGGCTGCCGGCCGGGAAATAATCGGTGTAAATGCCTAAGGGGCTTGCGTTCTGCCATTCCTCTCCCCAGATTTGTACGATCGCGCCGCCCCTGCGACCCGTGTACGCTTGGGTCGCATGGGCGGCGAACCCTGTCGAACCCCCAAACCGGCCCGGTGCCCTACGCGTCGAGGGTGATGGAAGGCCAGCGAGTCAGCTCCTGATGAACCAGCTCGTGCGCATGTCGCATCTCTATGCCGCCGATGCCGTCGAGGAACCCTCCCCCAAGCTGCGCGTCCCGTTCGCGCAGTCCGGGGCGTTCGTCTGCAAGTTCATCATCGGCGAGCCCAACGACCGCGCGGTGTGCTGCGGTGCCCCGGTGCCGGACGGCAAGAGCTGGTGCGCTTTCCACCGCAAGATCGTCTTCGAGCCGACCCGCCCGGGTCGGCTGCGCTAGCGGGCGGCCGGCCCGGGACCCCGCGCGCCCGGGTCTCCACGCGCCCGCCCGGACCGTGCCGCGTCGAACCTGCGTCCGCGGTCAGACGATCAGCCGGCCGGCACCGCCCCACGCGCCGGCCGGGGGCCTGAGGCGGCGTCAGCCTTCGCGGGCATAGACCGGGAACGCCTCGCGCCGGCCCGGCAGGGCGGCGCGGCTCACCTCGCGCCACTCCGCCGCCGGAACCCGCGCGGCGTCGAGGACGGCCTGCGAGATCAGCGTCGTCGCGCCGAACGCCTTGGTGGCCTGCTCGAGGCGCGCTGCGACGTTGACGGCATCGCCCAGCACCGTGAATTCGAGCCGGTCGTCGTCCCCCACCACCCCGACGAACACGTCGCCGCAATGGACCCCGATGCCGATGCGCACCTGGGGCTCCCGGCCCGTGCGCTGGTTCCACTGCGCGACGCGCTGCTCGAGGGCGAGCGCGAAGTCGACCGCCTTGGCGGCGTCGTCGTCCTGCGCCTGCGGGATGCCGAACACCACCAGGGCGCCGTCGCCGATGAACTTGTCGATGACGCCGCCCGTCGCCCGCGCGGCCTGGGCGACGCAGCGCCGGAACTCCGTGACGAAGAGCGCGACCGCCTCGGGGTCCGAGCGCTCGGCGATCAGGGTCGAGTCGCGGATGTCCACGAACGCGATGGCGGCGCGCCGGCGCTGACCGAGGCGCAGGCTGCCGCCGCGCTCGAGGAGCGGCGCCACCTCGGCGGGAAGGAAGCGCGACAGCGCCGCCCGCCGCCCGGCTTCCCGCAGGGCCAGGACCGCCAGCAGCGCCATCACCCCGGTCGACAGGGCGGTGCCGACGCCGACCAGGGCCTCGATGCGGTGGGCGTGCCGCTGGTGCGTCAGGAGGAGGGCGTCCTCCTCCCGCCGCATCGCCCCGATGATCCGCCGGATCTCGTCCATCGTCGCCTTGCCGTCGCCCGCGCGCACGAGGGCGACGGCCTCGTCCCGGCGGCCCTGGCGGTCGAGGTCGAGGGTCCGGTCCAGCTCCGCGAGCTTGAGGCCGATGGCCGGTCGCAGCGCGGCGAGCCGCGCCTGCTGGCCGGGATCGGATTGCGTCTCCGCCTCGAGGTGGGGCAGGTCGGCCACGACCCGGGCCCGGCCCTCGGCCGCGGGTGCCAGGAAGCTCGGGTCCCCGCTGAGGAGGAAGCCGCGCTGCCCCGTCTCGCTGTCCTGGAGGCCCGACAGGATCTCCATCAGGTGGCCGTCCACCGCCAGCGTGCGCGCGATCCGCTCCTGCACGGTATTCTGCCAGATCAGCAGCAGGGCGTTGGCCGAGCCGACGAGGAGCAGCAGGACCGCGCCGACCGCCGTGAGGGCGAAGCTCGCGCGCATCCTCTGGATGCCGGGCCACGGCCGCCGCCCGTCGCGTCGGCGCAGCGCCGGAAACCAGGGGCGCCCCCGCGCCGGATCTGTCCCGCCGCCCATGCCGGATCGCACTCCGCCGGTTCCACCAGAAGGCCGATCGTCCAGTCGGGGCGTCCCCGCGCTGGGCGGAGTGGCGGCCGGTCATGGCTGAGCGTCCCCCGGTTATAGAGAAGCCCCGGCGCCCGGCAATCGCCCCGGCGTGGAGATGGCGCCCCCGCAGGCCGGGCCGCTTGACCGCCCGGGCCTTCGGCCGGCGCGAAGGTTCGGTTCGCGCCTTACGGCTTGTGGGGACCTGCCCCGGTCCGCAAGCTGGCCTCAGCCACGAAGATCTGGCCTCAGTCACGAACCAGGGAGGTCGCCATGACCCGGCGAAGCGAACCCGCGCAGGCCGGTGGTCCCGGCGCCCTCGGCCACGCGGCGATCGCGCTCGCGATCCTGGCGGCAGGCCTGCTGCTGGAGGGGCATCCGGTCGACGCGTCCGTCGGCCCGCGGGTCCTCGCCGTCGAGCCGGACCACCCCGAGCCCGCCCGGGCCCTGCCGAGCGTCGAGACGATGCTGCGGGACCTCGCTGGCCGCGACTGAGGCGCCCTCGGCCGCGACGGGGCCCCGGACCCCGCGGGAGGCGGACCCCGCGAGGGGCTCGCTCCCGGCCTGATCGCCCGGCGGCGCGTGCGCGCCGCGGCAGGTCCGGCGCCGGAGGCCCCGCGTCATCGGGCTCGGCCCGCGCCCGCGGGGGGCCTCACTCCTCGTCGTCGTCGAAGGGGCGCAGCGTGTGGATCCGGCGCCCGTCCAGGTCCTCCCAGGTGGTCCTGCGCATCACCAGGAAGCCGGCCTCCCGCGCCTGCTGGAGCCGCATCGCCCGCTCGTCGCTCCAGGCGTGCCCGGGCCAGGGCCGGACCGCGACGGGGATCGCCCGGGGCATCGCCCGCATCATCAGGGGATGGGGCGGGAACGGCTGGATCGCCGCCAGCCGGCTCCGCGCCCGCGCCGCCGCGGCGAGCCGCGGGGCGGGAGCCGCGCGGGCCACCGGCCGGGGCCGGATCGCGGGCTCGCGCCGCGCCGTCCTGGCGACCTC
>NZ_QOWC01000025.1 GCF_003574465.1 Methylobacterium crusticola | reverse complement strand
CCCGGCGCGGTCCCAGGCGTCGATCGACGCGAACGTGATGATCTCGTGGTCCGGAATGGCCTCGGCCAGGCACCGGCTGAAGCACTCGCGCACGAGCTGGCGAGGATCGACAAGAATGATGGCCGGAGCGCGCCGGACCGTCGCTTCGATGGCCTTCAAGTGTCCGCCGCTTCCTTCGATGGCAATCTCTCGACTGCCGGGGATATCCCGGGAAGGAGGCGACTTCTCCATGGCGAAACGCTCCCGGCGTCAGCGCGACTGTGTGCTTTCGTTCTTGATTGCCACCTTATTGGCGGACGGCGTCCGGGTCCTTAATATATATTAAGTGCGACCTGTACGGGATGGAATTTCGCGAACGAGGCGAGCGCGATGTCCTGATTGCAACTGAAAGTTGTTCATCCGACCCGGCAAAGGCAGGCCCGACCCGTCTCGCGGCGGGCGATCGGGGCCGGGCGCGCCCGGCCGGGGCTGCCCTGCGGCCGAGCCAGGTCCCTGCCGCCGCGCGCGGGATGGCCGGGCGGCGCCCGCGGTGATCGACCCGCGCGGGCGAGGCGCGCCGCCCGGACGGCACGGCGGCCTGCGCCCTTAGGGGCCGGCCGACGTCGCCGTCCGCTCGCGCTAGAGCATTTTCCGGCGAAGTGGACACCGGTTCGCCGCAGAACATGCGGCAGAGTCAAAAACCTGGAGCAGCGGCCGATTGCAGCGTGATCGGATGCTGCTCTAAGGATCGTCCGGATGACGCACTCCGACCCGGCTCACACGCGAAATACGCTCCTGATGACGGCTTCGACCTCGGCGGCGTTCGGCAGGGATACGACGTCCTGGATGGCGGAATGTCCGATGGCGCTGACGTCCTGATCGTCGAGCAGGCCCTTCTGGGCGAGCACTCTCAGCATGGTGACCTGCAGGGACAAGGCCGCGACGGCAATGTCTCGGATGTCGTGTTCTGGCATCGGTGTCTCCCGTTCACGGGGAACAACGTCCGGCTGCTGACTTCTATTCCCGGCGCGTCGCCCTCCGGCCGGCGGACCGGGCGCCCGCCGCACCGGCCGTGCGCTCACTCCCGGAGGCGCCGGAGCGGCGCGACGGTGTTGGGCGCCACGACGTTGCCGGTTCCGCCGTCGCTGTTGTCGATGCTGCTGCCGAACGGGTACCCGGCATCCTCCCCGCACGAGAGGCGCCAGCCGTTCCGGGAATTGACCACGATCGGCTCGGCCTGGAACAGGCCGCTGACCCGGAAGGTGTTGCCGGTGACCACGTTGTCGGACGGCGTCTGGTGGCGCACCGTCCCGCCCTCCCCGCAATTGCGGTAGAGGCGCACGCCGCCCCGGCCGTCGAGCGTGAAGCGGTTGCCGGTGATGCGGTTGCGCGCCGAGCCGTCGACCGCGATCGCCTCGCGCCCCGTCTGCGTCGTGACGTCGTTGTTCTCGATGCGGTTCTCCGCGCTCTCGGCGTCCAGGTACAGCGCCGTGGCGACCGAGGTGCCGGCCAGGCGCGAGTCCCGCAGGATCACCCGCGTGACGCCGGGCCCGAGGTAGAGCGGGATCGGTCCGGAGGCCGTGATCGTCGTGCCGGTGATCGTCACGCCCGTCGGCGCGGCGGCCTGGGCCCGCTCCGTATGGCCCAGGCTGCGGGAGGAGGCGCGGACCGGCGGCGCCTGCCCGTTCACGCCCATGCCCCAGATCCGGACGTGGCCGAACACCGCGCAGTCGCGGATCCGGATGTCGGCGGGACGGTCCCAGGGCTCGCCCGGCCCGGAGGGCGGCCGGGAGCGGATCGCGAGCGTGACCGCGTCGAGGCGCGCCGGCGCGTCCGGCCGCCCGATCGCGGCGCCGTCGCAGTCGATCGCGACGCCGGACGCCGCCGACCCCTCCAGCACGATGCGCTTGAGCACCTGATCGCCCCGCTCGAGGCGCAGGCTGCAGGTGAGTGCGACGCTGTCCTCGTCCGCGGTCGGCGGCGCGAGCAGCCGCGCCCGCACCGTCGCGTCGCAGGGCGCGGCGGCGGTCCGGACGAGGGCCGGCGGATCGGGCGGCATCGCGAGCGCGGGCATCGCGCCGGCTTCGCAGCCGAGCCCGGCATTTTCGGGGCGCGGCATCCGGGGGCGACCGGCCCCGCGCCGCACTTCGGTTCGCGCACGCCCCGCACCCGACGCCCGCGCCCGGCCCCCTCGCGCGACGGGCCCACGCCCGCCCGCGACCGCGGCGCGCTCCCACGGGTTCGGGCCGCCGCCGGTTGACGCCGCGCTCCGCGAGGCCATACAGAGGAACGCCCGACGAGGGCGCGCCGGAGCGGTCGCCGGACGGGTCCCCCGGGACCCCGCCGCCTCGGCGGAAAGCCGAACCCTGTCAGCGACTTGGAAGGGTGGCCGAGTGGTTTAAGGCAGCGGTCTTGAAAACCGCCGTGGGGGCGACTCCACCGTGGGTTCGAATCCCACCCCTTCCGCCAAGTTGATGTTTTCTGCTGTGTATCGTCAGTGGTTCAGCCATCTGGTGCGGCTCCCGATTCACGCGTGTGCCCCCAGCAAAACGACGCCGTCTCCCCGATCCCGAACCGGAGAACGTCGGCCTTGAGGGCGGCTGGCATCACGATCGTGCGTCTGTCCGCCCGGTCGTCGCCGTCCCCGTCGCCGTCCTCGTCCCCCGTGTACTGCTCAAGCACGTCCAGCTTGCGGGGCGCTTGGCTGGCGCGCACCGCGGGCGTCGTTGTGAATCAAGCGCGCCTGTTCGTGCTCGCGTGGCCCGTGCCGGCGAGCGTCGTCGTCCGCGAACTCCGCATTGATCCGGTTTGCGTGCCTGGTCAGCCCCTCGGCGCACAGGGCGTCCTGCCGCGGACGCTCCGCGGCCTCGCGGTCCCGCTCTTCGGCTCGGATCGCCTCAAGCTCGGGGTCGGCCGCGGGTGTCGGCTCCTCGACGAGGCTGCGGAGGGCTTGGACGCCCCACGTCAGCGAGGCGGTGGCGGTTTCGTGCCGCACCGTTGCCACCGCGTCATCGCGGCCTGAAGGCGCTCCCGCTAACCTCGGCGGGGCCGCAGGGGAGCGCGAGCCGTGCAGACCATCCGGAACTGCTTCGTGACAATCGCCGCCGATTGTCCGGCGAAGGTCGGCACGGTGCCGGGCGAGCGGGGCGGCGCGCCGAGCGTGCCCGCGATCCAGCACGCACTTCTCACGGCCGAGCCATACCGCTACGACCATGAGGGCCTGATCTGGGAGGTGCACCGGCGGCACAAGGGAGTCGCCGGGGAGGGACTCGAAGCGGCCGCGGCACGCCGCGCGCTGCTGAGCCGATCCCACCCCTGCATGCGGGCCTCAGCGCTCCCAAAGCGATACGGCTGGGGCGTGCACTACGACGACGCTGGTCGGATCGCGATATACGGCGCGGAGACCGAACGGTACCGCGAACTGGCCGCGGGTCCTGCCGTCGTGCCGGCCATGAGGAGCAGGCGAGGCTGACACGACCACTCCGCGCCCGGCAAGGCGGCGGGGGGCCTGCCGTGCCCCTGTCGCGCTCCCGTGGCGCGCGTGCCGGGGGCACCAGCGTCCCGCGGCGGGATGCGGCGCGCTGCTCGCGGTCGCGGGGCTCAGCCCCGTTGCTCCAGCACCAGCCCGACGAACGATGAGGTCGCCGCGTGGACCGCGCTACCCTCTCCGCCCCGCCTGCCTCGGCCGCGAAGACGGGCTTGGACCGGTCCCTGGTCGCGAGCGCGACATCGCCCGCGGACAGCCGCTCGCGGCACCCGCCCCCGACACGATGCGGGCGCTGCTGCCGTTGAGGAAAACCGCGCCCTCGTTGCTCTGACGGTTCTCGGCGCACGCGACACCGCGCCGGTCGGATCGGGACGCTGAGGCGCTCCGGATCCAGAGCCGGTCGCCGCAGCCCTCCCGCATGAGCCGGGATTGTTGGCTTGCAGACAAGATCACGTTGAAAATCAGCGCGCCGACCAGTTCGGTGTGCCAGCGCACATCCGAAAATTAGCCACCACAGTGAAATCGCCTTGCTACCAACTCGGATTTGCGATGGAGGTGCGAAAATGATAAAACTTGAACGTCCCAGCATGGCAATTAATGATCCGCGCTGCGATACGAAATATCAGGCTTGGAATACTTGGTATATACAGGCAACTGAGACAAGAGAACACATTCTGGAGTGGACGCGCAAGGTTGCCGTCGATGCTCCTGGTGGCAAGTTGAAAAACCTCATCATCCACTGTCACGGCTCGCCGGGAAGGATGATGCTCGGTCAAGGCTTTGATCGAAGCAATGTGGGCATGTTCACGAAATTCAATGAAGGCGGCACTCCCGTCGTTGAGAAGATTTGGCTGCACGTGTGCGAAATTGCGAAAATTGGCACCGCCGGTGGTGCCAGCGATGGTAACTTATTCTGCTCGGCGCTCGCAAAATCGGCGAACTGCTATGTCGTTGCAAGCAATCTTGTCCAATCACACAAAGGCAGCCACACCTATCCCCCCGATCAAATCGACTCTTTTGAAGGTTTGGTTATGAGTTACGGCCCGGAGGGCAACGTAACGTGGTCGAGCAGGTATGGAGACTGGAATTCAAATAAGGAATAAGCATAATAATTTTCGGTTGTCTTCTGACATTGGCAGGTCGGGCGTGCGCTTCTCGTTTATCGGCGCGCCCATTCCGTTCTGGGAGCGCCTGCATTCTACCAAGGAAAGCGGGCGAGGCACGATGCCCGTGAGAGGGCCCGCCGCGGCGGCGGCGGGCCCGTACAGATCGGTAGCAGGGTCCGGCACGCCCGGTGCCGTTCGCCCGGTTCAGGTCACCCCGCCCGATCGCTCCTTGCGCATTCCTCAAACCCCTCTCGTTCGCCCGCCCGCGTGCGTTCGCCGTCTGCATGGCCGTGGCCGGGGGGCCGGCCATCGCGGCCCTGCCCTCACGGATGAGACGGACAGGTGTGGGTTGTCTTCCAGGTTGCTGCGGATGCCCTGTTGCTGAGGATGCCATGCGCGGCAAGGGACAGGGAGTGGCCGCCGTCGTTCTTCACGCAGATGATCTGCGTGTACCAGTGCGGGCTTCGTGTATCGCCATTGTGCTCTACGGGTAGAAGCTTGAACGCCTCCCACGCCTTGCGTCGGAGTTCGTGCGATCCAGCGGGCGAGCCTGTCCTGCGTCGCCGCGTCGGACTTCGTCGCGGCTGGATCGGCAGGACGGGCTACCAACTCGCCAGCGCCGCCCGCTTCCAGGTGTTGGCTGTGACGCAAACGTAGACGAACTCCGCGTCGTAGCTGATCTGCCCCTTGGCGCAGGGGGTCGCGGCCGTCGCGGGGACGAGCGGGGTGGTCACGTAGAGGTTTCCGTTGACCGTCGCGCCGCTCATTGTCACGGCGCCCGCCGGGCTCACGTTCCACCCTGTGCCGACGATCTGCGCCCCGGAGTAGATGCCGTTGAGCGCGATCCCATTCGACGACGTCGAATGCTCCACGACCCCCGCGATCGCCTTTGCCCCTCGGATGACGAGGCCGGCCGGCGCCGTCGAGAGATCCTCGATGGCGGCGCTCGTGTAGGAGGCCGGCATGAATGCTCCGACGCCGATCGCGCGGGCGCCGCCAGTATCGATTTCGATGGCCGAGTTGGAGGCGAGTTGGGGGCTGCTGAGTATGATCCCAAAATATGATGCGAACCCGCTCTTGTTTGTGGTAGAGACCGCGACCCCGGCTGTAGATTTGTTGGTGCCAGCAGTAACTACGTACAAATTATTGCAATTCGCCACGCCGACAATGCAATCGCTGCCGCTGTCGTTCTGAAAATCAAACTCAGTGTTGACGTTGAAGGTTGGTGTGTGCCCCGGCCTCAGGTGAAAGTTGTTGGCCTGCGCCCACGAGTGTCCGCCGCCAGCGACGTTCTGAACCTCGTTGTAGAGGCCGACTTTGGCGTTGATCACGGCATCGTTGACCCAAGCCCAGCGCACCGCCCCGTCAACGATGTTGCTGCCCTTGCCGGTCGGGCCGGAACCCGAAGGCGCCGAAGTGCCAGCCTGCACGGCGCGGTAGACGCTGTTGCGGCCATCCTGCATCGACACGTTGTCGCCGGCCGCGTAGGCGGTACTGGGCGCCCAAGTCCGGGAGTAGCCGGTCTTGATGGTGGACAGGACCGCGAGTGTCTGCTCCTCCACCGCGCCGTCGACCTGCGTCTCGGCTGAGACCAGCAGCGAGGCGCGCTGATGGTCCGTTGAGGGAGCGTCGACGCACGACAGCGTCGGGCAGAAGGAGATGCGGTTGCCGCCGCCGAGCATCACGGCATTGGGCGGGTTGTGCCGCCCCGCCAGGCGCCCGGCGGCCGTCGTGTCCAGCCGCGAGAGGCCGGTGAGAGCGAGCCCGGTCGGGGTGAGCCGGAAGCCGGCGCCCGTCTCCTCGAGACAGCCGATCGGCACCATCGCGGCGCTCGCGCGGTCGCGCAGGGCGAGCTGGCGGCACGCACCGCTCGCCTGCAGCCCGATCTCCGGCGGCGCGAAGGTCTGGGCCGCGACGGGCGCCGTCAAGGCAGCGAGCAGGGTGATGGGCGCGGAGCGGATCACGGCAGGGGGTCCCTGAGAGCTGAGGGCGATGAGCGCAACGAGGCCGTCCTCGGATGGGCGTGAGGGGCGAGGGGAGCGGACCGTGCGAGGCGCGAGGCGGGGCGGACGACAACACCTATCCGCTGGAGCCGCGGTGTCGAGGATCCGTGATCAGGCCGCAGCTCGTGCGACGGGGTTCCCGTCCGTCCATCCTCGTCCCGGCTCGAAAGCATGCATCCGGGCGGACTACTTCAGGGGGCGGATCAGGGCAAGATCATCGATGCTCGTCTCAAACCTTACGACCTTGGAGGATGGTCTGCCGCAGCGCTGGCACCCGAATGGTGTGGCCGAGATCGAAAATCGGGCTGCCAACACATGCACCCGCGCAAGATGATCTGCGTCAGGCGGCAGCCGGCATGCGTACGTGCTGATGCGGTCGCCGCGGGGACGAGAGATGAGATCTGGAGTAAACACCGCGCCGCCCTGGCAACTGGTGGCGGCGTGGTACACCGCGGTGGCCGGCCTGCTGCTGATCCTGCCGCACTGGCAGCTCGGATTCCCCATCTGGCAGCTGCCCCGGTTGCAGTGGCTGCCCTTCGGCTGCCTCGCCGCGGCCTTCCTGGCGAGTGCCGGCATCACCACGCTGGTCCCCCCGGTGAGCCCGAGGCGCGGCCTCTGGCGGAACGCCGTGGCGATCACCGCCATCTTCAGCCTCGTCTTCCTGGGCTTCTACGTCACCCGGACGACCTACTCCCGGGCGATCACCCTGACGGTGTTCGCCGCCGCCGTCGCGCTCCTGCCGGCACCCTACCTCGTGCGAACCTCGCGCTCGCTGCGGGTCGCGGTGCGCGCCGCGCTCGTCGTCGCGGCCATCTCGACCCCCCTGGCACTCAGCTTCGCGCGCTACGTCACGCAGCACACCGCGGCCCTGATCAAGACCGAGTACTACAACCTCGACGTCGACATCTACGCGGGCGTCTTCCCCCGGTCCGTCATCCGCGGCGGGGCGCTGGCGCGGATCGGCGACCGCTACCTCCTCCTGACCGCCGACGGCGACCTCCACGCCTTCGCGTGGGATCCGGGAACGGAGCACCTGAAGGTCACGCCGCTCCCCTACCGGGTCCCGATCAACGGCGAGGCCTTCGCGGCGGCGGCCGGCCGGCCCTGGGCGGAGGCGGCGCCCGAGGACCAGCCCCGGGAGGAGCACAAGACGGCGGCGGGCCGCGAGCCCCTCAGCACCGACGCGTTCCGCACCTACAGCCTGCTGGTCCAGGAGATCGGGTCCGAGGCGCGGGTCCTGGTCTCGCACGCCTACTGGCACGCCGCCCGGGAATGCTGGGTCGAGCGGGTGTCGATGCTCCAGGCCGACCGCGCCGCCTTCCTGCGCGGCGCCGCCGCCGGCGGCTGGCGCACGCTCTACGAGACGGCGCCCTGCCTGCCGATCCGCGGCGCGCACAGCCGCCGCGGCCGCCCGTTCGTCGGCTACTTCGGCGGCGGCCGGATGGCGCTGCTCGACGCCGGGACGCTGCTCTTGACCGTCGGCGACTTCGGCTTCGACGGCGTGGCCTCGGACGTCGCGCAGGCCCAGGAGCCCGCGACGTCCTACGGCAAGACCCTCGCGATCAGCCTCGAGGACGGCCGCGCCACGCTCCACACGCTCGGCCACCGCAACCCGCAGGGGCTCTACGTCGATCACGCCGGAACCATCTGGTCGACGGAGCACGGCCCGCAGGGCGGCGACGAGCTCAACCGGCTGGTCGCGGGCACGAACTACGGCTGGCCCTACGCGACCGACGGCACGGATTACGGGTCGTTCTCCTGGCCCCTCAACAAGCCTCGCCCCGAGCCCGGGGAGTACCAGCCCCCGGTGTTCGCCTGGGTACCGTCCATCGGGGTCTCGAACGTGATCGGGGTCGAGCGCGGGCTGTTCCCGCAATGGCGCGGCGACCTGCTCATCGCCTCCCTCAAGGCGCAGACCCTGTTCCGGGCGCGCCTGCGGGACGGGCAGGTCGCGTATCTCGAGCCGATCGCGATCGGACGCGGGATCCGCGACCTCGTCGAGGGCCACGACGGCCGCATCATCCTGTGGACGACGGACGGCAGCCTGGTGTCGCTGCGCCCGAAGGAGGGCGCCACCGGGGAGGGGCTGTTCGCGGAGAAGTGCAGCGGCTGCCACCAGTCGGTCCGGGTGAGCGGGCCCCGGATCGGGCCGCCCCTCCGCGGCGTGGTGGGCCGGCCGGTCGCCTCCGTCAGGGATTACCCGGACTACTCGCCGGCCCTGCGCCAGCTCGGCGGGGTCTGGACCGAGGAGCGCCTCGACGCCTTCCTGCGGGCGCCGCGCGTGGCCTCCCCGGGAACCACGATGGAGTTCGCGGGCGCGGTCAGCGCCCAGGAGCGGGCGGCCGTCATCGGCTACCTCGGCACGCTCCGGTGACCCGGCGGCCTCGCCGCCCCGCGGCCGCCCGCCAGCCGGTGGTGGCGCTCATCGAGCCCCGCCGCCTGCTGCGCGAGTGCCTCGCGACCTGGCTGGCCGGGGCGTTCCCCGACCACCAGGTGGTCGCCCTTCCGTCGATCGAGGAGAGGGACGGCGTCGCCGCGGGTCTGCGCGACGGCGATCTGGTGGTGCTCTCCTGCGACCCCCGCGCCGCGCCGGATGGCGGGATGCGGGCCGCGCTGCGGGCGCGGGTCGCCCCCGGGGCGCGGCTGGTGCTGCTGGGCGACGGCGAGGATCCGGGCGAGGTCGTCGCGCACCTGAGCGAGGGCACGTGCGGCTACATCCCGACGAGCTTCAGCCTCAAGGTGGCGACCGAGGCGATGCGCCTCGTCCAGGCCGGCGGGATCTTCGTCCCTGCGGACTGCCTCCTGCGGCGGCGCGAGCCGGGCGAGCCGGGCGGGCCGACGGCCCCGGTCCCGCCGCCCCGCCCGTTCACCACCCGTCAGGCCGCCGTCCTCGAGCAGCTCAAGACGGGCAAGTCGAACAAGCGGATCGCCCTGGCGCTGGACATGAAGGAGAGCACCGTGAAGGTGCACGTGCGCAACATCATGCGCCGGGTCGGCGCGGCGAACCGGGTGGAGGCCGTGCTCCTCGCTCTGCGGTGAGCGACCGCCGCGGCGCCGGCGTGCCGCCCGGTCGCGGGCCCCCGCACATCGGATCGCCGCGGGGCACCGCCCGGTTCCCGTTCCCCCGGCGCTGAGCGCGCGGGCCGCCCGCCGCCGGCGGGAGGGCGCGCTGGCCTCGTGCCGCTGCATACGAGCCTCGCGACGGCCGTATGGCCGCGGGCGAGGCCGACCTCTATAGGAGCATCATGTCCGACAGCATCCCCCATCCCTACACCATCGAGGTTTCACCTCTCCCCAAGCCCGCCGGGCACTACCAGTGGGCCGTCCGCAGGAGCGGGCGGCTCGTCGAGCGGTCGGACCGGCCGCATCCGACCCAAGCCAAGGCCGAGGCCAGCGCGATCGCCGCCGTGGAGCGGGACATGCACTCCGTCGCGGGCGGCGGGCGGCGGTAGGGGCGCCCTGCCGGGCGATCTCCCGGCCGATCCGGATGCGATCGGCGGGCGAGGCGCCCGGCCGGTCCCCGCACATCCCGGCCGGCGCCCGCGGACCGGGCGCCGCGTCGGGGCGGGGCCGGCCCTGCATCGTTCGCGGCCGCCGCCGCGACGGCGTCGTCATGCGTCCCGTCGGACCATGAAGGCGGGCACCGTCATCTCCCGGAAAGGCTGCATCGGCTCCCCGATGCGGTCGTTCCAGCGGTGCGTGATCATCGTGTGCGCGGAGTTGCGCTGGAGCTGCGTCACCTGGATGAAGCAGCCCACGGTGCAGGGCTCGTCCGGCGTGCCTCTGCCGGAGAAGCGGGCGGCGGCGATCACCCGCTGAAGGTACTCGGCCGGGTTCCCCATGTCGAACTGCATCTGGCCGGTGAAGAGCTCGAGGCCGACCAGGGCGGCGGCCGCGTCCGTCGGGCTGGGGACGAGCACCAGGTTCGGCAATCGCGCGGCGCGGCCGTCGTCGCCCGGCATCGGGCGGCCCGCGGGCGCGCGGGTGCGGATCACGTAGAGCTCCATGCGCTGCCGGTCGTCGCTCCAGCCGGCGAGGAGGAGGCTGAGGCCGAGGCTCGGCTCATGGTGCGTCCGCGCGAGGTCGTCCTCGGCGGCCCGCGCGAGCGGCCCGCTCCCGGCGATCAGCGCGTCGAAGGACGCGATGTTCGCCAACTGCGCCCGCCGCTTGACGGCGGCAGCGGCGGCCCAGCCGGCCCCGCGGGCGGCCAGCACGCAGGACCATTCCGGACACAGCAGGACCTGGCTCGCGGCCTGCGTCAGCCTGAACGTGCGCGGCTCGCAAGCGGCGCCGTCGGACGCGATGAGGACGACCTCCGGCTCCACCAGGATTGCGATCGCGGTCATGCGGCCACCGGGGATTCAGAGGAACACCCCGTCACCATGCCCGCGCCCCGGCGAGAGCACCAGCCCGCCGCCCGGGAGCCCCGTGCGGAGCGCCTCCGGGGCCCGTGAGGACCGCCTTGTCGAACGCGGAACCGACGCGTGCCGGCCCGGCAGGGAAGCGGCGAGCCGGATGCGCCAGGGGACGGGCCGCCTCGCGCGGGGCGCCGGACGCCGCCGCGGCGATCGTGCCGGGCCGAGCCCGCGGGGGCGCCTTCGGGGCGCCCCCGAGCCCCCTCACAGGCTCGCGATCTGAAACCTGTCGACGACCCCGATCAACGCCTCCTCGCCGCGCAGGCGCTGGTGCTGATGTCGTTGCGCCGCCGCCTCGGCATCGCCCCCGAGCAGGACCGCGATCAGGCCCGAGTGACTGCGCGTCGAGGCGGCGCGGTACTCCGGCGTCTGCAGCCGGAGGGCGACCCGGTGGGCGCGCAGCACGAAGTCGCGCATCTGGCAGCCGACCTCGTGGAGCTTGCGATTGCCCGACAGCCGCATCAGCTCGCGGTGGAACGTCTCGTCGGCCTCGCCCCAGGCCCCGACGTCACCGGCCGCGATCGCGGCGTCCATGGCCGAGAGCGCGGCCCGCAGGCCGTCGAGCTCGCCCGACGACGGCCCTCTCCGCACGATCAGGGACACGGCCGTCACCTCCAGCCCGGAGATCACCTGGTACATCTCGCGCAGCGCCGCGCTCGACAGCGGCAGCACCCGGATGCCCTTGCCGCGGCCGATCTCGACGAAGCTCTCCGTCTGCAGGCGCAGCAGGGCCTCGCGGACCGGCGTGCGGGAGATGCCGAGCCGGCGGGCCGTCTCGGTCTCGTCGATCAGGTCGCCCGGCGGGATCGCTCCCCGCTGAATCAGGTCCTTGATGGCCGCGTAAGCTCGATCGGACGCCCGCGTCACCGCCCACCCCTCTGCCGCCCAGGCCCGCCGCGGGCCGGGGACATCCCGTCCCGCCTTTCTGCCGGATCGGCGGCTCCGGATTAGATATATCTGTTGATATATGTAATCGGCCGGGTTAAGTCCCTCCCTGGCGGGCGGCCGCGCTGCGGCGTCCGCGTCGCACGACGAAGGGCGGGAGCGCGATCCATGCGGGTCTACGAAATCGCGGTGGTCGACGGTGACGGGATCGGGCCCGAGGTGTGCCAGGCCGCCCTCAGCGTCGTGAAATCCCTCCCCGGCCTGGACGGCGCCTTCGCGTTCAAGGCCTACCTGGCGGGCGCGCAGGAGTACCGGCGCTCGGGCAGCGCCTATCCCGAGGAGAGCTTCCAGGGCTGCAGGAACGCCGACGCGATCCTGCACGGCGCGGCGGGCCTTCCGGGCGTGACCTATCCCGACGGCACGGAGACCGGCATCGAGTTCGGGTTGCAGACCCGCTTTCGGCTCGACCTCTACGCGAACGTGCGGCCGATCAAGCTCCGCCCGGGCGTCGCCTCGCGGCTGCGCGACCGCGTGCCGGGCGACATCGACTACGTCATCATCCGCGAGAACACCGAGGGCCTGTACGCGGCCCGCGGCAGCGGCGTCGTGCTGCGCGACGAGACGGCCGTGGACAGCCTGGTCGTGACCCGCAAGGGCGTCGAGCGCATCTCCCGCTTCGCCTTCGAACTGGCGCGCGCCCGCAACGGCGCGCCGCGCGACGGCAAGAAGCGCGTCACGCTCTGCGACAAGGCCAACGTCCTGCGCAGCTACGCCTTCTTCCGCAAGGTCTTCAACGAGGTAGCCGAGCAGTATCCCGACGTCGAGGCGGACTACGCCTACGCCGACGCCATGACCTGCCACCTCGTCGAGCGGCCGGAGTTCTACGACGTCATCGTCACCGAGAACATGTTCGGCGACATCATCTCCGACCTGGCGGCCGTGACCGTCGGCAGCATGGGGATGTCGCCCTCCGCCGAGCTCGGCGACCGCAACGGCTTCTTCCAGGCGGCGCACGGCTCGGCTCCGACCATCGCCGGCAGGAACGTCGCCAACCCGTACGGCACCATCCTGTCGGCCGCCGCGATGCTGCGCTGGCTCGGCGAGCGCCACCAGGACGGGCGCCTGGTGCGCTCGGCGGCCGCGGTCGAGGCCGCCGTCGACGCCTCGATGGCCGCGCCGGGCGGGCTCACGATGGATCTCGGCGGCCGGGCGACGACCCGCGACGTCACGCAGCGCGTGATCGACAACCTGTCGCGGGCATCGGCGGCGGCCTGAGGCGGAGCGCGCGGTCGAGGGACCGTCGCGATCCGGCCGCGCGGGCGTGCCGCCGCGCCCGACCCACCAAACCCGGAAGGCGAGGCTGCGATGCTTCCACCACTTCGTGCACGGCTCCGGGACGGGTCGCCGCTGACGGCCGTCTTCTCCATCATCCGCAGCGTCGAGGTGATCGAGATCATCGGCCTGGCCGGCTTCGACCTCGTGATCCTCGACATGGAGCACGGTCCCTACGGGATCGACGAGCTCGGGACCCTGATCCTCGCGGCGCGGGCGCGGGGCGTCCACCCGGTCGTGCGGGTGGCGCGCAACGAGGCCGCGCTGATCGGGTCGGTGCTGGATGCCGGCGCCGCCGGCATCCTGGTCCCGCAGGTGGCCGGTCCGGCCGAGGCGCGGGCCGCCGTGGCGGCGGCCCGGTTCGCCCCCGAGGGCACGCGCGGTGCCAACCCCTGGGTCCGGGCCGCCGATTTCGACGGCTCGTCCGATTGGTTCGCGCGCGCCAACGCCGAGGCCGCGGTGCTCGTCATGATCGAGGGCCGGGAGGGCGTCGAGAACGCGGGGGCCATCCTGGCGACGCCCGGGCTCGACGGCGCCTTCCTGGGGCCGGTCGACCTGTCCCACGCCCTCGGCGTGCCGGGCGAGATCGACCATCCGCTCGTGCACGAGCGGATGCGGCGGGTCCTGGCCGAGGCGCGCGGCCGGTCGCTGGCGGCCGCCGTGTTCGCGCCGACCGCGGAGGGGGCCCGCTCCTGGCTGTCGCGCGGCGCCTCGGTCGTCGCGGTCGGGGTGGAGACGAACCATCTGCTGCGAGCGCTCAGGGATCTCAACGCGGCCGCCCGCGCGGCGGCCTGAGCCCTCGCCCGCTCAACCGCGCACCGGGGCGACGCGGGACGCGCGGATCGCCGGACGCTGCGGACACAGAAGAATGCGAGATCGGGAGGAGAGCTCATGCACAGCACGTCGCTTCGCCGACGGTCGCTGCTGGGAGGCGCCGCGGGCGCCCTCGCCTGCACGATCATCACCCGGGCGGCGAGCGCGGCCGAGGTCGTGCTCAAGTTCGGCAACAACCAGCCGGCCAATTACCCGCTGAACCGGCGCATGCGGGAGGCGGGCGAGCGCATCCGCGAGCGGACGTCCGGGCGGGTCGAGCTGCAGGTCTTCCCGCAGGGGCAGCTCGGCACGGATACGGACATGCTGTCCCAGGTCCGCTCGGGCGCCGTCGAGCTCTACACCGCCTCCGGCCTGGTGCTCTCGACGCTCGTGCCGGTGACGGCCATCAACGCGGTCGGCTTCGCGTTCCCGGGCTACGACAAGGTCTGGGCGGCCATGGACGGCGACCTCGGCGCCCTGATCCGCTCACGGATCGAGAAGAGCGGGCTCGTCGTCTTCGACAGGATTTTCGACATCGGCTTCCGGCAGATCACCAGCGGGCAGAGCCCGATCCTGGCCCCGCGGGATCTCAAGGGCTTCAAGATCCGCATCCCTCCGAGCACGCTCGGCATCTCCATGTTCAAGGCCTTCGGAGCGTCGCCGACCGCCTTGAACTGGTCGGAGACCTACACGGCCCTGCAGACCCGGGTGGTGGACGGCCAGGAGAACCCGCTCTCGATCATCGATACGGGCAAGTTCTTCGAGGTGCAGAAGTGCTGCTCCCTGACGGGTCACATGTGGGACGGGTTCTGGCTGCTCGGGAACGGCCGCTTCTTCCGCACCCTGCCGAGGAACCTTCACGCCATCCTGGCCGAGGAGTTCGCCCGCGCCGCCGACGAGGACCGCGCCGACGTCGCCGCGCTCGAGACGTCGATGCAGGACGTTCTCAGGAGCAAGGGGATGCAGATCGCGCAGGTCGACCCGGCGGCGTTTCGCGACGCCCTGCGGGCGGCCGGGTTCTACAGGGAGTGGCGGGAGAAGTTCGGCGACGAGGCCTGGACCGCGCTCGAGAAATCGACCGGGGAACTGATCTGACGCGATCTCCCGGCGTCGATCCGCCCTCGGGAGCCGGATGGAGGTTGTTCATGGCGCCGGGCCGATCGTGACGGCACCCTCCGCACGCGAACCGGAGGCGATCGTGCCGACACGCTCCGAGTGGCTCGACCGGCACGTCGAGGCGGCGCTCCTGCCCGAGCTCCCGATCGTCGATCCCCACCATCATCTCTGGAGCCGGGGCGGCGCCCCCTACCTGCTGGACGCGTTCCTGGAGGACGCGGCCGCAGGGCACCGGGTCGACGCCACCGTCTACCTCGAGTGTCACGCCCATTACCACCGGGACGGTCCCGAGCACCTGAGGCCGGTCGGGGAGGTCGCGTTCGCGGCCGCGACCGGCGAGGCCTGCGCGGCACGCGGCGGTCCGAGGGTCTGCGCCGGGATCGTCGGCCACGCCGACCTGCGCCTCGGCGATCGCCTCCGGGAGGTGACCGACGCGATGCGCGAGGCGGGGCGCGGCCGCTTCCGCGGGCTTCGCCAGATCGCGGCGTGGCATCCCGATCCCGCCGTGAAGGGGACGGTGGCCAGCCCGCCGCCCCGCCTGCTGGAGGACGCGCGCTTCCGGCGCGGCCTGGCGGTGCTGGCCGCCGAGGGGCTGGGCTTCGAGACCTGGGTGCTGCACACGCAGCTGGCCGAATTGCTGGACGCCGCGCAGGCCGCTCCCGGACTGGGCATCGTGATGAACCATTCCGGCGGTGCGATCGGCATGGGTCCCTACGCCGGCCGTCGCGAGCAGGCCTTCGTGGAGTGGCGCCGCGGGATCGCCGCGCTCGCCCGTGCCGACAACGTCTTCGCCAAGATCGGCGGCTTCGGCATGCGCCTGTGGGGCTTCGGCTTCCACGACCGCCCGACCCCGCCCTCGTCGGAGGAGGTGGCGCGCGCCATCGCGCCCTACGTCGAGACGCTGATCGAGACCTTCGGTCCCGGGCGCTGCATGTTCGAGAGCAATTTTCCGGTCGACAAGGGCTCCTACAGCTACGTGGTGATCTGGAACGCGTTCAAGCGGCTGATCGCCTCGTACGCGCCTGCCGAGCAGCACGCCTTGCTGCGCGGCACGGCGGAGAGGTTCTATCGCCTGGCCGACGGCGACCGGCCCGCGGGGCGCCGCGCGACGCCGGGCGCGGCAGCAGCGCCCCGCGGTTCGTGAGGCCCCCCCGCGCGGCCCGCCATCCGGGGAGCGCCCGCGACGGTCACCGCGGCGTGAGGCGCAGGACCTCGCCTGCCGCCGCCTCGACGGCCGGACGCGTGTAAAGGAGCGGAACGTAGCGGCCCGTCGCCCAGAGCGGGGCGAGGTCGCGGTAGTGCCCGCTCAGCGGGTCGCCCGATTGGCCCGGCGCGTTGATCGCCCGGCTCGCGTCCCAGTTGCCGACGTCCAGGACCATCCGGAACGATGCGCCGGCGGTCAGCCGGTAGTCGCTCTTGCGATAGGACGCCGCGTGCGGAACGTTGCTCGCGCCCGACAGCACGAGGGGCCCCACGGTGAGCTGCGGCCGCATCTGCGCGTCCGCCAGCGGCGCGAGCGCATGATCGAACTGCGCCTTGTGCAGCCTGCCCCAGGCCCAGGTCGCCGGATCGGGCCCGAGGCGCTCCTGCACCTCGCTGACCGCGGCGCCCAGGCTCGCCAGGAGGGCGGCGTCGCGCGCGCCGGACGGATCGTCGCCCGCGAACCATCGCGCCGGCGCCTCGCTCGCGTCGATGACCGTGCCGAGCGCCACGTCGTTGCCGATGATCCCGGCCGCCTTCGGGGCGAGCGCCGCCACGAAGGCCGGCCCGAGGTGCCGGGCGATCCAGACCTCGTAGACCGCCGCGGCCGCGCTGTCGGCCGCGTCGCGGGCGTCCCAGGCCTTCATCAGCTCGAGGCCCCGCGCCTGCGCGGGATCGCTCGACGAGAGCGTCCGCAGGACCGCGACCAGCCGGCGCCCCTGCATCGCGGTGTCGTCGTTCTGCAACGCCATCGCGTCCGCGAGCGTCAGCTTCGCCTTGCGCGAGAGCACCTCCGCGATCCGTTGCCAGCGTGCCTGATCCGACCACTCGAAGCCGACCCGCCTCTGGTCGACGGGGTAGCCCGGCGGCAGGTTCATCTGGTTGGCGGTCGCAAGCCAGCCCGCCTCGGGCTTGTAGGCCCGCGGCAGGTCGTCGAGGCCGAGGAAGCCCTGCCACTCGTAGCGCCCGTCGCCGGGCACCGGCAGCAGCCCGTCGTAGGTCGTGCGCCGCGGCGTCTTCGCGCCGGGAACCCAGCCGATGTTGCCGCTCACGTCGGCGTACACCTGGTTCTCGGACGGGGCGCCCCAGCGGCGCATGGCGGCCAGGAAGCCGTCCCAGTTCTTCGCCGTCATGTAGTCGGACGAGCCGAAATAGGCCGAGGTGCCCGGCTCGAACCAGACCGAGCGGATCGCGAAGGCGCGGTGGTTGGCCTCGTCCACCGCGACGACGGGGCCGTGGCGGGTGAATGCCAGCACGAACGTGCGCGGCGCCTCGCCCTTCACGGCCTCGGGCTCGTGCACGACCCGCATGGCCTCCCAGCCGCCCTGCCACCGGTACTGGTTGGGGTCGTCCGGGTTCAGCTCGTAGACGTAGAGATCCTCCTGGTCGACGTTGAAGATGGTCAGCCCGAACGCGATCGTGCCGTTGTGGCCGATCGAGATCCCCGGCAGCGCCGGCTCGCCGGCACCGACCACGTCGAGACCGGGGGCGTGCAGCCCGACGATGTAGCGCAGCGAGGGCACGCTGTGCTCGCGGTGGGGATCGTTGGCGAGGATCGGGCGGCCCGTGGCGGTGCGCTCGGGCGCGACCACCCAGTTGTTCGAGCCGATCGCGTCGCGCGCCGCGTCGGCGCGCGCCAGGAAGGCGTCGGGGTCGTGCAGCACCGCCTGCTTCCTCGACGGTTCCGCGAAGGAGACCGGCCGCGTCGCAAGGTCGTAGAGCTTGAGCACATCCCTGGGCACCGCGCAGGGATCGAGGCCGTCCGGCACCTTCGGCGTCCAGTCGGGCTCGAGCTTGACGCGCAGGCGGTCGGCGTCGAGGCCGGCCGCACAGGCGACGAGGGCCCGCTTCACCTCCGAGGCGACGTTGCGGGTGAGCCCGTGGGAGCGGATGCGCACCACGTCCTCGGCCGACCACAGGTCGGGCATGGTCGAGGCGAGCTTGAACTCCATCGGCAGCGGCAGGCGCCCGGCCTGCACGTCGGCGACGTAGGCGTTGACGCCGGCCACGAAGGCCTCGGCGTAGCTGCGGGCCTTCGGGCCGTAGGCGGCCCACTCGGCATCCATGTCGCCGCGGTAGGTGAAGAGCCGGAGCGCACGGTCCTGCTCGACGTAGGCCGGGCCGAAATCCTTGGCGAGGCGCCCGAGGCCGCGCTTGCGCCAGAGGTCGATCTGCCAGAGGCGGTCGCGGGCGGCGTTGAAGCCCTGGAGCAGGAAGAGGTCGCGCTCGTCGGCGGCGTAGATGTGCGGGATGCCCCAGACGTCGACGATGATCTCGCCGGGGCCTGCCAGGCCGGGAACGCTGGCCTGGTCGATGCGCGCGGCGGAGGGCAGGCCCCGGCTCGCCCCGATGACCGGGGCGTCCGGCGGCGGGCGGCCCTCCTGCGCCGAGCCCGGCGGCGTCGCGCCAAGCAGGATCGCGATCCCGACCGCCGCGTGCGCGGCGCCACGCCCCCTCGCCATGCCGTCCTCCCGGTCCCGTTTCGGGCAAGGGTAGCCGAACCCGCGGGACGAGCAAGGCGCGGGCGGCGGGGCGGCCTTCGCGTCCCCGGCCGCCGGCGGGGGCCGGATCCGGCCGCGCGCCGCCTTCCGGCCGCCACGCCGCGGCGGCCGCCGCGCGCTCACCCGGTGCGCAGGCTTGAGCCGAGCGGGACGTCCGCGGCGGCCGCGCCCGCGAGGACGCGGCGCAGCAGCTCCGAGCGCACCCTGGCCTGGCTGCCGGGAACCGTGCGGATCAGCACCGCGAGCCGGACGGACGTCTCCGACAGGCCGGTTGCGCCCAGAAACCTCGGGGGCACCGTCAGCACGGCGCTCAGCGCCTCGTCGGCCTCGACGCCGGCGATCGCCGCCTGGATCAGGCCCGCGGCCGCCTCGTAGGCCACGCCGTGGGGCACGTAGACCGGCACCTCCAGCCCCGCCCAGTCCCGTGAGAAGTTGGTCACGGCCTTCAATTCGCCGAACGCGACCGTGTGCATGTGTCCGTTGTCGTCGCGCAGCCGGACGGAGCGCAACGAGAACGCCTCGACCTGACCTTGCAGGTTGCCGCTCTCGATGGTCTCGCCCACCCGGAAGGCATCGTCCAGCAGCAGGAAGAAGCCCGCGATGACGTCGCGCACCAGCGCCTGGGCGCCGAACCCGATCGTCAGGCCGACCACGCCCGCGCCCGCCAGGAGGGGGCCGATCTGCAGGCCGAAGGCGGAGGCGATGCTCAGGGCCGCCGTGACCGAGAGGGCGACGAGCACGACCGTGCGGATGGCGGGCAGGACCGTGGCGAGGCGGTCGGCGCGCGGATCGTCGCCCACGTGGGCGAGGCCCCGGTCGATGAGGCTGCGGATGACCTGCCAGACGAGGTCCGTCCCGAGCAGGATCAGCAGGGCGGACACGACCTCGGCGGTCACGGTCAGGCCCAGGCCCCCTTCCGCCCCGGGAAGGCCCTCGACGAGGAGCAGCAGGGCCGCGATCAGGGCGACGTTGCGGGCGGCCCGCGCGACGATGCGCTCCTCGCGCGTCAGCGCGCCGGTGCGGTTGGGTCCGAACGCGACCGTCCGGGCCGCGTCCCCCAGGGCCAGCGAGACGGCCGGCGCGAGGCCCAGCACCAGCACGGCCCAGGCGGCACTGGACAGGCCGGACTGCGCCAGCAGCCACGAGGAGGCCGGAACGAGCGCCAGGGCGACGGCGACCGGGCGGGGCGAGCGCCGCTCGGCCTCCCGCGACGATCGCACGACCGCGCCCACGACGACCGGCACCAGCAGCGCGGCGACGAGCAGCGTCAGGCTCGTCACCGCGTCGGTCGTCGCCGGCGCCGCGCCGCCCAGCCGCAGCAGGGCCGTCCACAGCAGCCCCGCCGCCACGGTCGCCGCCAGTACGGTGAGCCCGTGCTGGGCACGCCACGCCGCCTTCGTGGGCAGGGCCACGAGACGCAGCCGCGGGCCGCCGGGCGCGAACAGGAAGCGGCCGACGACGCGCGCACTGCGCACGGCCAGGATGGCCAGGAGCGTGTCGAGCGCCATGACGCCCGCCGCGCCCGGCGGCGCGGCGACGAGGTAGGCGAGGCAGGCACCGGCCGCGAAGCTCAGGACGAGGCTCTGGGCGAACAGGAGGCGCCGGGCCTGCGCCCGGAGCCTCTGCCGCGCGCTCTCCAGCGGGCTGTCGACGATCCGGTGCGTCCAGGGGGCGGACCAGCGCCAGAACAGCCGCTCGGACAGCCAGCCGCCGAGCCAGAGGAGGAGAAGGCGCGCGACCAGGCCGGCCGGCGTCGCTCCCTCGTCGGCGACGAGCACCGCCGCCGCCCTGGCGGTCGCCGCGGGGACGTCGGCCGCCGCCGCTGCCAGGTCGTCCGACCGGTCGCGGATCGTCCGCAGGCGCAGGTCGACGTCGCGGCTGAGCGCCAGGCCGCCGAAGCCGGGCGCCGGCGTCTGCGCGCGTGCCGCGGTCGGGAGCGTCGACAGGGCGGCGACCACCGCCAGGCACCCGATGAGCCGGAACCTCACCACGACCGGCTTGCCCGCATGGACTGCGACCCGCACAACGAGAACGACGCGACACCGCCGAGGTGTCGCACCCTCCTACACCACCGTGCGGATCGCGCCACCCGGCGGACCTGCCGGAGCGTGCCGCGCGCGAGGACGGGGACCCGAGCTCTCGACCCGGGATCCTGCTTGCCGGCGCGGGGCCAGGATCCGCACGTCAAGGGGCCGGGGCCGGGGCCGGCATGGCGGGAAGCCGAGGCTAGCGCCGCCGGGCCGGTGCCCGCCGGCCTCGCGGATCGCGACGTCGGGGCGGGGCCGCGCGGTCGCCCGCCCGACGCAGGGTCGCGCAAAAATGCCGCTCGGCGGACCTTGAACCCGCGCGCGGTCCCGCCCGTTCGAGCCGCATGGATCACGATCTGCCGCCGACCCTCGCGAACTGGCGTGAAGCACCCCGCGTCCGCGCCCTGAATGCCGCCCGGCCCGTCAGGGCTTCGCGCTACGTTCTGTGCTGGCTCCAGCAGGCGCTGCGCGCCGTCGACAACCCCGTCATCGACGCCGCCATCCGCCTCGGCAACGCCCACGGCCTGCCGGTCCTCGTCTATCACGGCGTGCGGGAGGATTACCCGTTCGCCTCGGACCGCCTGCACCGCTTCGTCCTCGGCGCATCGCGGGACCTCGGACGCGAGTGCCGCGCCCGCGGGCTCTCCTGCGTCCAGTTCGTCGACCGGGCGGCCAAGCGCGAGCGCGGTCTCGTCTACCGCCTCGCCGAGCACGCCGCCGCCGTGGTGCTGGAGGACCAGCCCGCGTTCGTGGCGCAGTGGCAGGCGGAGCGCTTCGCCGCCCGGGCGCAGGGCGCGGTCTTCGCCGTCAACGCCGCCTGCGTCGTGCCGCCGGCCGCGATCGAGCAGGGGGTCGGCACGACCTCCGCCTTCCGCCGGCGTCACGAGCGGGTCCGTGAGACCTGGTACGGCTGGGTGGACGAGGTCTCCGACGCCGGCCCCTACGCGGGTCCGCTGCCCTACGAGCCCGACCTGCTCGCCGACCTCGACGACCCGGCCCTCGACGCCCTGGTGGCGACCTGCGCGATCGACCACGCCCTGCCGCCATCCGCCCTGTTCCCGGCGACCCGGGCCGAGGTGGCCGCGCGGCTCGTGCGGCTGCGGGACGAGGTTCTGCCGGCCTATGCCGGCGCGCGCAACAATGCGAGCCGGCCCGAGGGCGCGAGCACCCTGTCGCCGTACCTCCATTTCGGCGTGGTCGGCCCGCGGGAGATCGTGGCCGCGGCCCAGGCCGCCGACGTCGAGCCGGACGCCCGCGGCAAGTTCCTGGACGAGCTGGGAACCTGGCGCGAGTGGTTCCACTACAAGGCCCGCACCATGCCCGTGCCGGAGAGCTTCGCCCGCGTGCCGGCCTGGGCCCGCCGCGAACTGGCGGAGCACGCCGGCGACGCGCGACCCGAGCTCGAGACCCTGGCCGCGCTGGTGGCGGGCGAGACCGCCGACGAGACCTGGAACGCGTGCCAGAAGCAGTACCTGCTCGATGGCTGGATGCACAACAACCTGCGCATGTACTGGGCCAAGCGCGTGATCGCGATGACGCCGAGCCCGGAGACGGGCTGGGCGACCGCGTGCTACCTCAATGACCGGTTGAGCCTGGACGGCCGCGACCCCTCGACCTACGGCAACCT
Organism: Methylobacterium crusticola; assembly: GCF_003574465.1. Taxonomy (GTDB): domain Bacteria; phylum Pseudomonadota; class Alphaproteobacteria; order Rhizobiales; family Beijerinckiaceae; genus Methylobacterium; species Methylobacterium crusticola. The sequence goes on along the minus strand of NZ_QOWC01000025.1, from coordinate 31,631 downwards.
GGCCTGGGCATTCGGTGACGCCGCGCCCGGCTACGGCCGGCGGCCGATCTACGGCCTCGTCTCGACGCGGACGGACGCGTCGATCCGCAAGCAGGTGGGCGGCCCTGCCTGGATCGCCCGGGCGGCGGGGCGCGAGACCCTTCGGCTCGCGGTGCCGGCCGAGCCGCCCGTCGATCCCTACCTGAGCGGCGTGGCGCCGATCTGACGACCCGTGCCGATGCCGGCATCGACGCCGTGCCCGGCCGATCGGGGCGCGGGCGGAGGCCCTCCGGGTTGCGAGCGACCCGGCTTCCCGTCCCGCGGCGCGAAACCCGATCGCGGCGCGTTGAGCCCGGTGGGGACGCCTTGGCCCGCGGCCCGCGAGGTGCGTCGCCGCAGGAGGAACGGATGCCCGACATCGCTCTGCCGGACCTCGCGTCCGTCGTCGGGATCGTCGCCGCGGCCTGAGGCGCGCGGAACGGACCGGCAGGAGGCCGTCATCCGCGCCTGTCCGGTCTTCGGCGATGCCGTGCTCCGGCGGGCCCGCGCCGGGTCCAGGCTCGGTGGGACGCCGACGCGGATCGAAGGGATCCGGGACGGGCAGCGGCCGGGGCAGCCGCCGGCGGGTTGGAATCCTCGTCGGGACCGGGGTCGAGGCTGGTCCCGGGCGATCGAGAGCGGCTCCCCGCGCGGGTGCCGGATGTGGAGGATTGCGATGCGGTACTGGCTCGGCCTGTTCGGTCTCTGCGTCTGGAGCGGCGTGTCGGCAGCCGAGCCGCCTCGAACCATCGGGCGTCTCCTCGCCGAGGGCTGGGACGTTGCCGGGTACGTTGGAACCTTCGACAGCCGCTCCACGGTGATCTTGTTTCGCAAGAAGGATGTGAACTTTCTTGTCCAGTGCTCCAATCTGTACGACGTGACGAGAAACCCGCGGGTCATCTCAAACTGCTACGAACTTCATTGAGGGCCGGCGCGACCGCGCAGCCGTCGGCGCGCCTCGGCGGGCATTTCGCTCCCGGCCCCGCGGGATGCGGCCCCGGCCTGCCTCGACACCTTCGTGGACAGGCCGAGGGCGTGCGGCGGGAGCCCGCCGCGGTCGGAGCCGACGGGTGCGGCCTCCCGATCCGTCACTCCCCGACCCGCGCTGCGTCGAAGCCGGCGACGGCGCGCCTGGGCGCCACCTCCCGCCAGCGACGCACCAGGAAGGGCCAGAGCCGCTCAGGCTCCAAGGCCGCCAACCGAGCCAGAACCGCTGGATGCCCGGCGTAGTGGGGCGTGACGTGGAAGACCCGGGGGTCGACCGCCATCAGCACCTCGCGCTCGTCCGGCGGGACGCCGTGGAGAACGAGGCTGTCATCCTCGGTACGCAGGCGCGTCACGAGCCTGCCCCTCACCTTGAGGGCGGGTGTGCCGTAGGAGGTCGAAGCCTCCATGCCGGGCAGCGTCAGGCCGCTTGCGAGCACGTCGTCCCAGGTCATGCCCGAATCCTCGCCGATCGGGGGTGCGGGCGAAAGACCACCCAGGGCCGCCGACCGCTCCCGACGCGGTCCCGTCGGGCGCGGCTGCGCCTGCGCGCCCGGCGCCGTCTCGGCCCCGCCCTGCCCTCCGGCGGGAGGCCGCGCACGCGCATCCGCGCAGCGAGGCTCCGGCTGGCAGGATGCGGGCCGGCGGCGATCCGGCCGGGTGATCGCCTCATACGTCGGGATGATTGATCGGGGATCGGGCCGGTCTATTCTTTCCCGTCGTAGCACAGGCCAGACATTCCGAGGCCCTCCGGCCTCGAACACGCGCGCTTCCGCACACGACCGTCACGCGACATCGCGCCGCCTCTCCGGGCGCGCACCTGCTTGCCGTCCGCGGGTGCGCGCCGCCCGTCCGGCGCGCCGGCCTGCCAGCCCCGGGTCACCCCCGGATAAGGACCTGTCATGGACCCTCTCTCCCGACGCAGCATCCTCGCCCTCGCGGCCACGGGGAGCCTCGCCGCCGCCACGCCGGGCCGCGCCGCCTCCTTCGGGAACCCCGACGCGCCGCCGCAGGGCGCCGTCAACGCGAGCCCCGGGGCCCTCGCCGATCCCGGCCCCCGGAGCCCGCCCCTCGCGGCGCAGTTCCCGTCCGCGCAGAACCCGCCGGCGACCGATGTCGGCGACATGCCGACCTTCTGGTCCTCCTTCAACACGGCCCACAAGCGCATCCAGCGCGGCGGCTGGGCGCGCCAGGTCACGCAGGCCGACTTCGCGATCTCGACCACGGTCTCGGGCGTGAACATGCGGCTCGATGCCGGCGGCATCCGGGAGATGCACTGGCACCTCGCCGCCGAGTGGGCCTACGTGACCAACGGGCGCTGCCGCATCACCGTGCTCGATGCGGGCGGGCGCGCCGTCGTGCAGGACGTCCGCCGGGGCGATCTCTGGTACTTCCCGGCCGGGATGCCCCACTCCCTCCAGGGGCTCGGGCCGGAGGGGTGCGAGTTCCTCATCGTCTTCGACGACGGCAGCCAGTCCGAGTACGGCACGCTGCTCCTGACCGACTGGCTCGCCCACACCCCGCCCGAGGACCTCGCGCTGAACTTCGGCGTGCCGGCTGCCACCTTCGCGTCGATCCCCCTCACCGACCTCTGGATCTTCCAGGGGCGCGAGCCGGGGCCGCTGCCGGCCGACCAGGCGCAGGTGGCCGCGGGCGGCGCGCCGCCCGAGCCCTTCACCTTCTCGCTCGAGGCGAGCACGCCGGTGCGCGAGAACGCGTCCGGGCGCCTGCAGATGGCCGACAGCCGGACCTTCAGGATCTCGAAGACCATCGCGGCCGCCGTCGAGGTGATCAGGCCGGGCGCGATGCGGGAGATGCACTGGCACCCCAACGCCGACGAGTGGCAGTACTACGTGCAGGGCGAGGGGCGCATGACGGTCTTCGACGCAGGCCCGCGGGCGCAGACGGCGGATTTCCGGGCCGGCGACATCGGCTACGTCCGCAAGAGCAACGGCCACTACGTCAAGAACACGGGCAGCACCGACCTGATCTTCCTCGCGGTGTTCCGGACCGGCGAGTACCAGGAGATCAGCCTGTCCGACTGGCTGACCCACACGCCGGCCGACCTCGTCGCCCAGCACCTGAACGTCGATCCGGCGGTGCTGCGCCGCTTCCCCGCCGACCGGCCGGGCCTCGTCCCGGGCTGACGGGCCCGCCTCGCCGACCCCGGGCGGGCGCAGGCCGTGTCCCCGGGGCCGCCCGACCGAGACCGGGCGGCCCCCCTGCCCGGCCGCCGCGGCGGCGGTCCGCCCCGGACGAGGACAGCCCGGTGCGCGCCGCCTCAGCGGGGCAGGAGGTTGGTCCTGGCGAGGTCGACCACCTCGTCGCCGCGCCCGCTCATCACGGCGCGGATGAGCCAGAGGCCGAAGCCCTTGACCTGCTCGAGCCCGATGGTCGGCGGCATCGAGAGCTCCTGCGTGGCCGTGACCACGTCGAGGAGCGCCGGTCCGTCATGGGCCAGCACCGACGCCACCGCGTCCGGGAGATCGCCCGGGTCCTCGACCCGCACGCCGTGGATCCCCATGGCGCGGGCCATGGCGGCGAAGTCCGGGTTCTCCAGCGCCGTGCCGAGCTCGACGAAGCCCGCCGCCTTCATCTCCAGGGCGACGAACCCGAGCGTGCCGTTGTTGAAGATCACGACCTTCACGGGCAGGCTCATCTGCTTCAGCGTGATCAGGTCGCCCATCAGCATGGTGAAGCCGCCGTCGCCCGAGAGCGACACGACCTGCCGCCCGGGCTGCGCCGCCTGCACGCCGAGGGCCTGCGGCAGGGCGTTGGCCATCGAGCCGTGCGACAGCGACCCCACGAGGCGCCGGCGCCCGTTCATCGTCAGGTAGCGCGCCGCCCAGATCGTCGGCGTGCCGACGTCGAAGGTGAAGACCGCGTCGTCCGCCGCCGCCTCGCTCACCAGCCGCGCCAGGTACTGCGGATGGATCGGCGTGCGCCCGGGCGTCCCCTGCGCGAGCTGGTCGAGCCCCTGGCGGGCGCGGCGGTAGCGCGCGAGGCTGTCGTCGAGGTGCGCCCGGTCGGTCCTGGGCGTCAGCCGCGGGAGCAGGCCCGCGATGGTCGCGCCGACGTCCCCGACGAGGCCGAGGTCGAGCCGGCAGCGGCGCCCGAGGTTCTCGGGGCGGATGTCGACCTGGGCGATCCGGGCGTCGGCGGGCAGGAACTGCTTGTAGGGGAAGTCGGTGCCCAGCATCAGGAGCACGTCGCAGGCGTGCATGGCCTCGTAGCCCGACGCGAAGCCGATGAAGCCCGTCATGCCGACGTCGTAGGGGTTGTCGAACTCGACGTGCTCCTTGCCGCCGAGCGCGTGCACGATGGGGCTCTTGAGCGTCTCGGCGAGCCGCATGAGCCCGGCACGGGCGCCGGCGCAGCCGCGGCCGCAGAACAGGGTGACGCGCTCGGCCCCGTCGAGGAGGCGGGCGAGCGCGTCGAGCTCGGCCTCGCCGGGGGTGACGACGGGGACCGGCGGCAGCAGGCCGGCATTGGGGGCGATGCCCCGGCGCGGGGCCGGCCGGAGCGCCACGTCGCCCGGCACCACCACGACGGCGACGCCGCGCCGGCCGACCGCCGCCCGGATGGCGTTCTCCAGGACGTAGGGCATCTGGGCGGGGTCCGACACCAGCTCGCAGTAGACGCTGCACTCCTGGAACAGGGTCTGGGGGTGCGTCTCCTGGAAGTAGCCGCCGCCGATCTCGGCCGAGGGGATCTGCGCCGCGATGGCCAGCACCGGGGTCCGGGTGCGCTGGGCGTCGTAGAGGCCGTTGATGAGGTGCAGGTTGCCGGGCCCGCAGGATCCGGCGCAGACCGCGAGCCGGCCGGTGACCTGCGCCTCGCCGGCCGCCGCGAAGGCGGCGGCCTCCTCGTGCCGGACGTGGACCCAGTCGATGGTGCCGCGCCGGCGCAGGGCCTCGGTGAGCCCGTTGAGGCTGTCGCCCACGATGCCGTAGATGCGCGCGACGCCGACCTGCTGCAGGGTCTCGGCGATCAGGTCGGCGACGGTGCTGGTCGACATGATGTCCTCGCTGAACGGTGTTGGCACGGCCAGCCGGAGCGACCGGGCGCGACGGAGGGCGCGCCGGGGCCGGCCGCGGACCCGGGACCGCCGCGGGCCCGCCGGCGCCGCGGCCCGTCGACCCCGGCGAGGAAGCCACGGTGCGCGTGGCGAACCAACCTATACGTTCGGATGGCGGCGATGCACCCCCGTGCCCGGGTTCCCGGCGCGCCGTGGGCCCGGCGGTCCGTCAGGCGCGGCACCTCGGATCGGCCGGGATCCGCGCCGAGGGCCGGGCTCCGGTTGAACCCACCGTCCGAGAGGCCATCCGACGCGGCGGTCGCGCGGGACGGCGGCAGCGTCCACCGGGCCCCGGCCGACACCTCGGGCATCGGCCGCTGCGCGGTCGTCGCCGATCCGCAGGGCGCGCCGTTCATGCTGTTCGCGCCCCCGGGCGAGGCGCCCGCCCCGGTCGCGCCCGGCCCTCGGCGGCATGATGACGAGGCCCGGGGCCCTCCCGGCGCCGTTCCGGCTCTACGACTTCACCGTCGCCGGGCGCGGTGGAGCGCGTGACCCGGGCGGGCGGCGAGGTGCCGATGGGGTCCCGCCAGGTCCCCGGCGGGAGCTGGGTCGTGCAGTGCCGGGATTCCCGGGGCGCCGCGTTCGCCCTCGTGGCCTCGCCGGCCGCCCGAGCGGCGCCTTCGGGCCGCCTCCCGGCGCTCGAGAACGCGGAGTGCCCGGCGACGTTGCGGCCGGGGCGCGCGCGCTGCGGCCTGATGCGGCGCGCGGCGACCCGCGGCGGCGCTCAGTAGGGATCGTAGGTCGCGCCGCGATCGAGGTTGAGCTTGAGGGTCAGCTCGCGCGTGTCGATGCCGGCTGCGATCTTCGCCTGCGACTTCGGCGGGGAAGTCAGCATCGTCATCCAGAACGCACCCGTTGCCAGCGCAAAGGCGGCCGCGATCAAGCTGAACTTGCGCATGCAACTCTCCACAATGTTTTTCTGAAGTGTGTCCAAGCTCATGCGCCGCCACGCGGCGGCTTGGACTGATCCGGAACCTACCACTTAAGTAGAAGAATGAAAACTCCTATTTTTGAGCATTCTAAGGATGGCAGCGACTGCATGGTGGGCAGGCCACAGTCGTAAGTCAGACAAATCATTGATTTGAATGATACGTCGGACCGCCCGGCATCCTCTGCCCGGCGCTGCCGTCATGGGCGAGACGATCTCGCGATCCCGGGGCGGAGCACCGGCGCCGGACGCCCGGCGTCGGCGCGCCGCCGGCCCCCGATCAGGCGGCCCGCCGCGGCGTCGGCACCTCGAGCCGCGTGATGAAGCGGGCGCGGTCCCACAGCTCGATGGCGTGGTTCTCCATCATCCCGTGGGCGAAGCTCACCGCGTCGTCGTCATCCCGGGCGGCGATCAGTTCGGCCCACACGATCTTGTCGCTCTCATCGAGCAGGTAGGCCCGATAGGTCGGTTCGGTGTGGCGAAAGATCCTGCCGAAGGTCGAAGTCTCTCTCTGGTCAGCCACATCATCCCCCTTGGCTCGAGGTAGCGTGAGCCCGGAAAAAACATTCCTTGTCTGGCGCCAGATCTGCCTCGGGTCGGGCCTAGCCTATGCTCCCGATTTGCGGCCGCGAATAGCGCCGCGGACGGATTAGAGCCCTCATATTACCTCAGTATTACGTCGCCGGCCGGCGCCACGGTGGGCCGGCGCCGCGGCGGGGCGGACGCCGCCGGGAGCCGGCCGGCGCCGCGGCTCTTGACGGCGGCGCGCCGCCGGCCGTTCTGGCCGGCGCCCCACCGAGGAGATCCCCATGACCGAGACCGCCTGGAACCGCCTCTCCGCCGAGGCCCTGCGGGCGCTCGCCGCCCGCGACGCCGTGGTGCTGCTGCCGGTGGCCTCGACGGAGCAGCACGGGCCGCACCTGCCGACCGGCGTCGACGACATCCTGTGCGGCGCCGTGTGCCGGCGGGCCGCGGGCCTCCTCGCCCCGGACCTCCCGGTCGTGGTGGCGCCGACGCTCTGGTGCGGGCTCGCCGAGCACCACGTCGCGCTCGGCGGCACCTTCAGCCTGAGCCTCCCCACCTACCACGCGCTGCTGCGCGACCTGTGCGGCTCGATCCTGCGGGCGGGCTTCCGGCGCATCGTCCTCGTCAACGGCCATGGCGGCAACATCGCCGCGCTCGCCGCGCTCACGGTCGAGCTGACCCGCGAGCTCGACGCGCCGGTCGCCACCGCGACCTACTTCATGGACGGGACCGAGGCGGCGCGCGCACTCCTCGAGGATCAGGACGGCCTGATGCATGCCTGCGAGGCGGAGACCTCGATGATGATGGCGCTCGAGCCAAACCTCGTGGACGGGGCGCGGCTGCCCGAGGCGCACGGGCCGGCCTTCGACGTCGCCGCCTGGCTGCTGCCGACCCTGCGCCGGCCGCGCTCCTTCAGCGAGTTCACCCCGCGCGGCGTCGCCGGCGACGCGCGGCGCGCCGACGCCCGCAAGGGAGAGGCGCTGCTGGCCGTCTACGCCGGCGCCCTCGCGGCGTGCCTGCGGGCCGGCGAGCCCTGGGCGCCCGCCGGCGCGGCCTGAAGGCCACGGCCCGGCCGGCCGGACGCAGGGCCTCCCGGCGGGGTGCGGCCCCGCCAGGGTGCCGCCCCGGCAGGGCGCGGCCCCGGCAGGAGGCCTGCTCAGGCGGGGCGGGCGCGTGTACACTGGCGAGAGTGCAGCGCTTGAGCCGGCCTCATGCTCGACTCCCCCCGGACGCCACCGCCCGCCACCCTCGCGCCGGGCGCTCCCTCTCGCCTCGAGGCCGCGACGCTCGCCCTGGCGGCCCTCGCGCTCGTCGGGGTGCTGCAGGTCCATCTGCTCGGGTCGCTGCTCGCGGGGCTGCTGGTCTACGAGATCGTGCACGCGCTGGCGTCGAGCCGCCTCGGCGCCCGGGTGCATCGCCACACGGCCAAGATCATCGTCGTGGCGGTGCTGGCGGGCATCGTCGTCGCGGCGGTCGCGGCGGCGATCCTCGGCCTCATCGCGGTGCTGTCGGGCGAATCGGACAACCTGTCGGTGCTCCTGCGCAAGATGGCCGAGGTGCTCGAGACCGCCCGCTCCCGCCTGCCCCCCTGGGCCCTCGGCTTCCTCCCCGAGGAATCGACCGAGCTCAAGGCGGAGGCGGTCGCGTGGCTGCGCGAGCATGCCGGCCAGGTGCGCTCCCTCGGCCAGGACCTCTGGCGGGGCCTGATCCACATCGTGTTCGGCCTCGTGATCGGCGGCATGGTCGCGGTGAGCCGCGAGAGCGGGCCCGCCGAGCGCGGGCCGCTGGTGCGGGCCCTGACGGACCGCGTCCGGCTGCTCGGGGCGGCCTTCCGCAGCGTCGTCTTCGCGCAGGTCCGGATCTCGGCCCTCAACACCGCGCTCACCGCCGTCTACCTGCTCGGGCTCGTGCCCTGGCTGGGCATCCCGCTGCCGTTCACGAAGACCATGGTGGCGGTGACCTTCCTCACCGGGCTCCTGCCGGTGATCGGGAACCTGATCTCGAACACGGTGATCGTCCTGGTGAGCCTGAGCGTCTCGCCGGCCCTCGCGGCCGGCTCGCTCGCCTTCCTGGTCGTCATCCACAAGCTCGAGTACTTCGTGAACGCCCGGGTCATGGGCGGCCAGATCCAGGCCCGCGCCTGGGAGCTGCTCCTCGCCATGCTGGTCATGGAGGCGGTCTTCGGCGTGCCCGGCCTCGTGGCGGCGCCGATCTTCTACGCCTACCTGAAGAACGAGCTCTCGGCGCAGCGCCTGATCTGAGGCGCGGGCCGGGCGCCGGGCGCGCCCGCGCTCACCCCTGCCCCGCGCAGGCGAGGCCGAGGAACTCCCGGAAGGCCCGGGCCGCCGGCGCCAGCGCGGCGCCGGCCCGCCAGGCGAGGCCCACGTCCATGGTCGGCACGTCGTCCTCGAGCAGGCGCCGCTCCAGGCGCTGCCCCTCGAGCGACCAGGGCCGGTAGACGAGGTCCGACAGGATGGTCACGCCCATGCCGGCCGCCACCATGCTGCGCACGGATTCGACCGAAGAGGTCCTGAAGATCACCTCCGGCCTGAACGGCGTGCGCGCCCAGTAGCGCCCGGCGGTGTGGCCGGCCTCGTCGACCGTGAGCATGATGTAGGGGTTGCGGGCGACGTCGCTCAGGCCGACGCGGCCTTCCCGGAGCAGCGGGTGCTCGGCGGGCAGCCAGAGCCTGCGGCGCGAGCGGATCAGGGTCTCGGAGGCGAGCTCCCGCCGGGCCTCGAGGTTCGAGACGAGGAGCACCGCGATGTCGAGGGCCCCGTCGAGGAGCGCCCGCTCGATCACGTCCCGGGGCGCCTCGAAGAGGCTGAGGGTCACGTCCGGGAAGCTCGAGGCGAAGCGGGCGTGGTGGCGCGGGAGGAAGTAGCCCGCCACCGTGTAGGTCAGCCCGACCCTGACCGTGCCCGAGACCGCGGCGCCCACCGCCCGGGGCTCGCGCAGGGCCTCGGCCACCGCCGCCGTGATGTTGCGGCCGTGGAGCAGGAAGCGGCTGCCCTCCCGCGTCAGGGCGACGCCCCCCGGGTGGCGCTCGAACAGGCGCACGCCGAGCACCCCCTCGAGGTGCTGCACCGCCGCCGTCACGGCGGATTGCGAGACGTTCAGCTCCACGGCGGCCTGCGAGATCCGGCCCGCCTCCGCCGCCGCGATGAAGTAGCGGATCTGCTTGAGGGAGATCGACACGCCCGCAACCCCCGCGGCCCGACCGGAACCCCGGACCGACGGTATCGGATTTTTCGAACGACGGCACGCGGAATCCCGATTTTACAATGGGAGGCGCCCCTGCGAGTCTCGCCGCGGTGATCCGGCCGGAGGCGTCCCGATGGTGATGGTCAACTGCGACATGGGCGAGGGCTTCGGCATCTGGCGTCTCGGCGACGACGAGGCGATCATGCCCCACATCGACATCGCCAACGTCGCCTGCGGCTTCCACGGCTCCGACTTCAACCACATGCGGGCGACGGTGCGGCTCGCCCGGCGCCACGGCGTCGCGGTCGGGGCGCACCCCTCCCTGCCCGACCTCCAGGGCTTCGGCCGGCGCGAGATGAAGATCGGCCGCGAGGAGCTCGCCAACTGCCTGATCTACCAGATCGGCGCCCTCAAGGGCTTCCTCGACGCCGAGGGCATGACGCTCAACCACATCAAGCCGCACGGCTCCCTGTACGGCATGGCGGCGCGCCAGCGCGACACCGCCGAGGCCATCTGCGACGCCGCCGACATCTTCCGGGTGCCGGTCCTCGGCATGCGCGGGACGCTGCACGAGACCGTCTACCCCGAGCGCGGCCACGCCATGGTGGCGGAGTTCTACGCCGACCTCGACTACGCCGACGACGGCAGCCTGATCATCACCCGGGAGCACCCGCCGGTGGATCCCGAGGCCGGCACCGCCCGCTGCCTGCGGGCGCTGCGCGAGGGCGTGGTGCGCACGGTGGGCGGCCGGGACGTGCCGGTCGGCTCGGAGAGCATCTGCATCCACTCCGACACGCCCGGCGCGGGCGACCTGGCCCGGACCCTGCGACGGGCGCTCCGGCAGGACGGAGGCGAGGCGCCGGCCTGACCGGCCCGCCCGCCGGAACGACGAAGCCGCGAGGGATCCCCAATGGCGCTCAAGACCGTCCACGCCCCGCTCCCGGGCACCTTCTACCGCTCTCCCACCCCCGGCGAGCCGCCCTTCAAGGCCGAGAACGACGCCGTCGCGGTCGGCGACACGGTCGGGCTCATCGAGGTGATGAAGACCTTCACCCCCGTCACCGCCGAGGAGGCCGGCATCCTCAAGGCCTTCCACGTCGGGAACGAGGACGCCGTGATGGCGGGCCAGCCGCTCTACGACCTCGAGGAGGGCTGACGGGATGGCGCTCCGCCGGATCTTCGTCGCCAACCGGGGCGAGATCGCGGTGCGCATCGTCCGCGCCGCCCGCGAGCTCGGCATCGCGACCGTGCAGGCGGTCAGCGCCGCCGACGGCGCCATGCTGGCCGCCCGCCTCGCCGACGCGGTGGCGCCCGTCGGCCCCGCCCACGCGACCAAGTCCTACCTCGACAAGGAGGCGATGCTGCGGGCCGCGCGCGAGAGCGGCTGCGACGCGGTGCATCCGGGCTACGGCTTCCTGTCCGAGAACGCCGACTTCGCCCGGATGGTCGAGGAGGCGGGCCTCGTCTTCATCGGGCCCTCGGCCGACACCATCCGGCAGATGGGCGACAAGGCGACGGCCCGCCGGATGGCCGCGCAGGCCGGCGTGCCGACGCTCCCCGGGAGCGAGGGCCGCGTCGAGGGCCTGGCGGCGGCCCGCGCGGCCGCGGCGGCGGTCGGGTTCCCGGTCATGATCAAGGCCGCGGCCGGCGGCGGCGGGCGCGGCATCCGGGTGGCGGCGAGCGCGGAGGCGCTCGACGCCCTGATCCCCCAGGCCGCCGCCGAGGCCGCGGCCGCCTTCGGCGACGGCGGCCTCTACCTCGAGCGCTTCGTGGCCGAGGCCCGCCACGTCGAGGTGCAGGTGCTGGGCGACGGGCGCGACGCCATCCACCTCTGGGAGCGGGAATGCTCGCTCCAGCGCCGCCGCCAGAAGGTGTGGGAGGAGGCCCCCGCCCCCGGCCTCGCCCCGTCCGCCCGCGAGGCCCTGTGCGCCTCGGCGGTGCGGCTCGCCCGCGCGGTCGGGTACCGCGGCGCCGGCACCCTCGAGTACCTGTACGACGCCGCCACGGGCGCGTTCTACTTCATCGAGATGAACACCCGCATCCAGGTCGAGCACCCGGTGACCGAGATGATCACCGGCCTCGACCTCGTGCGCGAGATGATCCGCATCGCCGGGGGCGAGCCCCTGCGCCTGGCCCAGGGCGACGTCCAGCCCCGCGGCCACGCCATCGAGGTGCGCATCAACGCCGAGGATGCGGCCCGCGGCTTCAGGCCGGCGCCCGGCACGGTGACGGGCCTGACGGTGCCGGGGGGACCGGGCGTGCGCTTCGACGCGATGCTCTACCCCGGCTGCGCGGTGCCGCCCTTCTACGATTCGCTCCTCGGCAAGCTCGTCGTCTGGGACGAGACCCGCGCGGCCGCCCTCGCCCGGCTGGAGCGGGCCCTCGGCGAGCTCGCGGTCGAGGGCGTGCCGACGACCGCCCCCCTCCACCGCGCGCTCCTGCGGGACCCGGCCGTGCGGGCCGGCGCGGTGCACACGCGCTGGCTCGAGGCCTGGCTCGAGTCGAACCCGCTCGCCCCCTGAGAAGGATCCTCGCGACCATGCGCTACACATTCGGTGGCGACGAGCACGTCTTCGTCGAGGTCGACGAGGCGATGTCCCTCGACGCCTTCTTCCGCAGCCTGTCGATCACCAACGCGGTGCGCGACAGCCGCATCCGGGGCGTCACCGAGATCTGCCCGGCCAACGCCTCGTTCCAGATCCGGTTCGATCCCGACCTGATCGCCCCGGACGACCTCCTGGGCGAGCTGCGGCGCCTCGAGGGCGCGGGCGCGGGGGGCGGCGAGCTGCGGACCCGGATCATCGAGATGCCGGTCTACTACGGCGATCCCTGGACGCACGAGACGCTGATGCGCTTCCGCGAGCGCCACCAGGACCCGACGGCGACCGACCTCGCGTACACCGCCCGGATCAACGGCTACCCGGACGTGCCGGCGCTCGTGGCGGCGCATGCGGGCTCGCCCTGGTTCGTCTCCATGGTGGGGTTCGTGGCCGGGCTGCCCTTCCTCTACCAGATGGTCGAGCCGGAGCGGCAGATCCAGGCGCCCAAGTACCTGCGCCCGCGCACCGACACGCCGAAGCTCACGATCGGCCACGGCGGCTGCTTCGGGGCCATCTACTCGGTGCGGGGGGCCGGCGGCTACCAGATGTTCGGCATCACCCCGATGCCGATCTACGATCCCGCGCAGACGATCAGCTACCTGCGCGAGTTCATGATCTTCTTCCGGCCCGGCGACATCGTGAAGTTCAGGCCGATCGGGCGCGAGGCCTACGACGCCGCCGTGGCGGAGGTCGAGGCCGGGCGCTTCTGCCCGCTGATCCGCGAGGTCGATTTCTCGCTCCCGGCGTTCCAGGCCGATCCGGCCGGCACCAACGCCGCGCTGCTGGGGGTGCTCCATGGCTGACGCCCGGCCGCCGCTCGAGATCGCCAAGCCCGGCCTCGCCACCACGGTGCAGGACCTCGGCCGGCCCGGCTACTACCACCTCGGCATCCCGCTCTCGGGGGCGATGGACCGGGAGGCCCTCGTCGCGGCGAACCTCCTCGTCGGCAACCACGAGGGCGACGCGGCCCTCGAGGCGGTGTTCCTGGGGCCGGAGATCCGCTTTGCCGGCGACGCCACCGTGGCGGTGACGGGCGCGGACCTGCCGCCCAGGCTCGACGGCGCGGAGCAGCCGGGCTGGGCCGCCTTCCCGGTCCGGGCCGGGCAGGTCCTGTCCTTCGGCTACCTCAAGGCCGGGGCGCGGGCCTACATCGCGGTCGCGGGCGGCCTCGACGTGCCGGTGGTGCTGGGCTCCCGGTCGACCTACGCCCTCGGCGCCCTCGGCGGCCACGAGGGCCGCGCCCTCAGGGCCGGCGACCGGATCGGCGTCGGGGCGCCCCGGCGCCCGCCGCCCGCCGGGGCGGCCCTGCCGGACGCCCTCCGGCGCAGGGCCGAGCCCGTGCTGCGCGTGCTGCCCGGCCTCTACGACCACCGGGTCACCGCCGAGGCGCGGGAGCGCTTCTTCGCCGACACCTGGAAGGTGGCGCCGGAGGCCGACCGGATCGGCTACCGCTTCCGGGGCGGCCGCCCCCTCGACTTCGTGCCCCGCGAGCCGCCCTTCGGGGCCGGCTCCGACCCCTCGAACATCGTCGACAGCGGCTACCCCTACGGCTCCGTGCAGGTCCCGGGGGGCACCGAGCCGATCGTGCTCCACCGCGACGCGGTCTCGGGGGGCGGCTACTTCATGATCGGCACGGTGATTGCAGCGGACATGGACCTGATCGGGCAGCTCCAGCCCCACCAGCCGATGCGCTTCGCCAGGGTCGACATGGCGCAGGCCCTGGCGGCCCGCCGCGAGTCGGCCGAGCGGCTGGCGCGGGTGCGGGCGGCGCTCGCCTGACGCCGGGCGGCGGGGCCCGGACCGCGCTCGCGGGCAATCCTTCGCGCGCTCGCGGGCAGCACCTCGCGCGCTCGCGGGCAGCACCTCGCGCGCTGGCGACCAAGACTTCGCGCGCTGGCGACCAAGAGTTCGGGGCCTCGATCCCGTCTACTGCGGCGGGTGTGGCGGGAGAGCGGACGACCGGGACAAAAGGGAGGGCCGGGCCCGCGGCGACGCGGCCCGGGGCAGCGAGGAGAGCGGGGCCATGCGAGTCAGATTCTCGACCGCGCACGCCGAGCCGGCGCAGCGCAGGCGCGCCTGGGACGAGGCGGTGAGCCGGACCTACTTCCCCCTCGATCTCGGCTTCGGCTCGGGCCCGGGCTTTGCCGGCGACCTCGACGTCTGGTCGCTCGGCAGCGTCGCCATCTCGCGCAACGTCTCGGACGGCCTCGTCTACCGCCGCCATGCCCGCCACCTGCTGCAGGACCACGACGAGAGCTTCCTGATCACCGTGCCGGAGCGGGCCGAGGTCTCGTTCCGCCAGGACGGCAAGGACGTGCGCTGCCGGCCCGGCGCCTTCCTGATCGAGCGCAGCCACCTGCCCTACGAGTTCGCCTACGCGGACCCCAACGCCCTCTGGGTGCTCAAGGTGCCGAGCGCGGTGCTGCGGGCCCGGATCGGCCGGCCCGAGCGGCTCGCCACCCTGAGCTTCGACGCCACCCGGGGCGTCGGCGCCCTGTTCGTCGACATGCTCCGCCTCTCCGCCCCCCGGGTCGACGAGATGGACGAGGCGGCCCGCGACATGGCCGGCCGCCACCTCGTCGACCTCCTGGCCCTCGCGGTCGAGTCCGACCCGCGGGCGCTCGGCAGCCAGGCCACCTCGGTGCAGGGCGCCCACCTCCAGCGGGCCGAGCGCTACATCCGGGCGAACCTCGCCCGCAGCGACCTGGCGCCGAACCTCGTCGCGCAGGCCTGCGGCCTCTCGGTGCGCTACCTGCACCAGCTCTTCGAGACGCAGGGCACGACCGTCTGCGGCTGGATCCGCCGCCAGCGCCTGCTGCTCTGCGACGAGGCCCTGCGCGACCCCGCCTGCCGGCGCACCATCTCGGAGATCGCCTATCGCTGGGGCTTCGGCGACCAGGCGCAGTTCAGCCGGCAGTACCGGGCCCAGTTCGGCCGCACGCCCCGGGACGCCAGGGCGGCCAGGGCGGCCAGGAGCGCCTGACCGCCGCAGGACAGCGGCCCACCGCGACCCCGAGAGGAGGCTCCAGCCTTGCAGACCCTGCGCGTGGCCGTCGACGTCGGCGGGACCTTCACCGACATCTGCATCATGGACGAGGCCACCGGCCTGATCCGGATCGAGAAGACCGCCTCCTCGCAGGACCCGATCGACGGCATCCTGGCGGGGCTCGGCAAGGCCGGGATCGACCTCGCCGCCGTGGCGCTGTTCTCCCACGGCACCACGGTGGCGACGAACGCCCTCATCACCCGGCGCCTGCCGCGCACCGCCATGGTCTGCACGGCGGGGTTCCGCGACGTGATCGAGATCCGCCGGGCCAACAAGGAGGATCTCTGGGACACCTACAAGGACGTGGTGCGCCCCTACGTCCCGCGGCGCGACCGGCTCACCGTGGCCGAGCGGATCGACGCGCAGGGCAAGGTCGTGACGCCCCTCGACGAGGCCGGCGCCCGCGAGGTCGCCCGCATCCTGCGCCGCCGCGGGGTGGCGGCGGTCGCGGTCTGCTTCATGAACGCCTACGTCAACGGCGCCCACGAGCGGCGCATGCGGGCGATCCTCGAGGAGGAACTGCCCGGCGTGCCGGTCTCGATCTCGTCCGGCGTGCTGCCGGAGATCTTCGAGCACGAGCGCTTCTCGACCACCGTCGTCAACGCCGCCCTGAGCCCGGTGGTGGTCGACTACACGGCGCGCCTCGGCGAGGCCCTGCGGCAGGGCGGCTACGCCCGCGACCTGCTGCTGCTCCACACCGGCGGCGGCGTGATGACGCCCGCCAGCGTCAAGGACTTCGCGGCCCGCCTGGCGGGCTCGGGCATCGCCGCGGGCGCCATCGCCAGCCGCCACATCGCCGGCCTGTGCGGCTACCCGAACGCCATCGGCCTCGACATGGGCGGCACCTCGACGGACGTCTCGCTCGCCTACGAGGGTCAGTCCCGGGTGACCAAGGACTGGCACATCGAGTTCGGCTACCCCATCCGCTTCGCCTCGATCGAGGTCCTGACCATCGGGGCGGGCGGCGGCTCGCTCGCCTGGACCGACGAGGCGGGCTCCCTGCGCAACGGCCCGCAATCGGCCGGCGCCCATCCGGGCCCGGCCTGCTACGGCCGCGGCAACCGCCAGCCCACCAACACCGACGCCAACGTGGTGCTGGGGCGCCTCGGCACGAGCCTCGCCGGCGGCAAGATCACCCTCGAGGCGGGCCTCGCCGCGCAGGCGGTGCGGGAGGGCGTGGCCGAGCCCTTCGGCCTCGCCCTGCCGGAGGCCGCCGACGCGATCCTGCGGGTCGCCAACGCCAACATGGCGGACGCGGTGCGGCTGATCTCGATCAGCCGCGGCTACGACCCGCGCGACTTCGCCCTCGTGGCCTTCGGGGGGGCGGGGGCGCTGCACGGGGTCGACATCGCCCGGGAGCTCGCGATCCCGGTGGTCATCGTGCCGCCGAACCCCGGCGTCACCTCGGCCCTCGGCTGCCTCCTCGTCGACATCCAGCACGACTTCTCCGAGAGCTTCCTCGTCGGCGCCGAGGAGGCCGACCCGGCCGCCACCGAGGCCGAGTTCGGCAAGCTGGAGGCGGAGGCCCTGGAGCGCCTCTCCCACGAGGGCGTGGCGGAGGGGGACATCGTGCTCCAGCGCAGCATCGACATGATGTACCAGGGCCAGTGGCGCTCCCTCGCGGTGCCCGCCCCGCGCCCGATCGGGGCGATCGCGGACCTGACCGAGGCGTTCCACCGCCAGCACGCGCGCGAGTACAATTTCCGCCGCGACGACGCCCCGGTCGGCTTCTTCCGCCTGAACCTCAAGGCCGTGGGCGTGGTGCCCAAGGCGGCCCTCGCCGCCCACGCGCCCACCGGCGCGACGCCCGAGCCGGTGGGCCGCCGGCCGGTCTGGTTCGGGGGACAGGCCCTGGACACCCCCGTCTACGACCGCGCCGCCCTGCCGGCGGCCTTCCGCCTCGCGGGGCCGGCGGTCGTCGAGCAGGTCGATTCGACCGTGCTCGTCCCGCCCGGCACCGTCGCGGAGGTGGACCGCTACCTCAACATCCTGATCCGGGTCGCGCCCGGCGAGGCGCCGTCGGGCGCGACCGGGCCCGGGTCCGGGGACAAGGAGTGAGACCGATGGCCGAGACCCTCGACCCCGTCACCTTCGAGGTCCTGAAGAACGCCTTCATCACCAGCGTCGACCAGATGGGCGAGCAGATCCTGCGGACCTGCTACTCCTTCGTGATCTACAACCGCGACTTCTCGAGCGCGCTGCACGACGCGCAGGGCCACTCGGCGGCGCAGGGCAACCAGGACATCGCGGTCCACGTCGGCACCCTGCACTTCACCTGCCAGGCCGTGATGCGGGCGTTCGAGGGCGACATGCACCCGGGCGACGTCTACGCGGTCAACGACCCCTACGCCGGCGGCACGCATTTCTGCGACGTGCGCCTGATCCGGCCGATCTTCGCCGACGGCAGGGTCATCGCCTTCAGCCAGTCGAACGGGCACTGGTCGGACGTCGGCGGCAGCGTGCCGGGCTCCTTCGACGTCGCGGCCCGGGACATGTTCCGCGAGGGCCTGCGCATCACGCCGGTGCGCCTGTTCGCCCGGGGCCGATTCTGCGCCGACGTCGCCCGCCTCATCGCCGCCAACACCCGCGACCCGGCCTCGATCATCGGCGACATCCAGGCCCAGGCCGAGGCGACGGCGGTGTGCGAGCGCGAGATCCTGCGCCTCGTGGCGAAGTACGGCCGCGACACGGTCGAGACCGGGCTCGCCGCCGTGCAGGACTACGTCGAGCGCGCCGTGCGCCAGCGCGTCGCGGCCCTCCCGGACGGCGAGTGGGAGACCGTGGACTTCATCGACCGCGACCCCGCCGGGAGCGAGGGCCTGATCCCGATCCGGGTCAGGATGACCATCCGGGGCGACAGGGTCACGTACGACTTCACCGGCAGCCACCCGACCATCGGGTCGATCTACAACTCCGCCTTCGGGGCCACCTTCTCGGCCGTGGCGGCCGGGATGAAGACCTTCTTCCCCGACCTGCCGCTCAACAGCGGCTTCTACCGCGCCTTCGAGATCGTGGCGCCGGAGGGCTCGATCGTCGACGCGCGCTGGCCGGTGGCGGTCACCGGCTTCCTGATGCCGTTCGAGAAGATCATGAACGCCATCTACGAGATCTGGTCGGGCATCATGCCCGAGCGGGCCATCGCGTGCGCGTTCAACCTCGAGTACCTGCTCACCGGGGGACGCGACGGGCGCCGGCCGGACAAGCCGATCTACATGTTCTACGACTGGCTGCCCGGGGGCTGGGGCGGCCGCAACGGCCGCGACGGCAGCAACGTCACCACCGCCTGCTTCGGCACCGGGCTGATGTCCCAGCCCGTCGAGGGCCAGGAGCGGGCGAACCCGATCCTGACCACGCAGTACGAGATCCTGACCGATTCCGCCGGGCCCGGCCGCTGGCGCGGCGGCGCGGGGGTGCGCAAGACCTCGGTGATGCTCGAGGCGGAGGGCAGCGTCATCTCGTACATCTGCGACCGCGAGCGGGCGATCGTCTGGGGGATCGAGGGCGGCCTGCCGTCCATGCCCCACGGCCTCTCCCTGACCCGGGCGGGGGGGCGCGAGGAGTGGCTGGGCTCCGTCTTCTCCGACGTGCCGATCGGCCCGGGCGACACCTTCAGCCGCCCCACCGCCGGCGGCGGCGGCTTCGGCGATCCCCTCGAGCGCGACCCCGCGCGCGTGGTCGAGGACGTGGCCGACGACTACGTCTCGGTCGCGCGCGCCGCCAAGGATTACGGCGTGGTGCTCCGGGTGGTCGACGCCGACCTCTGCCGCTACGAGGTCGACGCCGCGGCGACCGAGGCCCTGCGCGCCGAGATCCGGGGCCGGCGCCGGGCCTGGCTGGCGCAGGACCCCGAGACGGTCGCGGCGGAGTACCGGGCCGGGCGCATCGACGCCCTCGACGCGGTGCGCCGCTACGCCGTGCTGCTCGACTGGGACAAGGGCACGCTCCTGCCCCGCTCCACCGCGCAGTTCCGCGAGATGTTCGCCAGGCGCTCCGCCGCCAAGTGGCGGGACGCCTGAGCGTCCCGGGGCCGGTCCGGAGCGGGCGCGGGCAACTGCCCAAGGGTTGTGCGGGCGCCTGCTCAATATTCCCTCACCGGACGCGTTGACACCTCTAGGACAGTTTTTAAACTGTCCACTGTCTGCAGTTCATGTATTCGAAGGCAGGCACGAGGTTTTCGATCCGTCTGAGCGTCGCAACGCCCGCACGAGGAAGACCGTTCATGCAGGTAGCGCCGGAGAGATGTGCCGTGCAGAGGCTGATCGACACGTTGAGCCTGTCCGATCAGGTCCGCCATTATCTTCTGGAGGCGCTCACGTCCGGGCGCCTGCGGCCCGGCGACCGCATCAACGAGGCGGAGCTGGCGCGCACCCTCGGCATCAGCCGCAACCCGGTCCGGGAGGCGGTCTCGGGGCTCGCGCAGCGCGGCTTCCTGGTCTCGGCGCCGCGCCGGGGGCACTTCCTGCGCCGCTTCACCCCGCAGGACGTGGACGACGTGTTCTCGTTCCGCATCTGCGTGGAATCCTTCGCGGTCCGCCAGGCCCTGCCGCGGATGCGGCCGGGGGACCACGACGACCTCGCGCGCCTCGTCGAGCGCATGGTGGCGGCGGCCCGCGGCGGGCGCCTCGCCGACCTGCACCAGGCCGACATGGCCCTGCACCGGCGGATCTGCGAATTGTCGGGCAACCGCCAGACCCTGCGCGCCCACGAGGGCATCGACACCGAGGTGCAGATGCTCATCGCCTACGTTGACCTCGAGCGCGAGCCGCCGATGCACTCCGCCCTCGCCCACCTGCCGGTGGTCGAGGCCCTGGCCTCGGGCGACGTCGAGCGCGCGGTCGCGGCGATGCGCCACCACCTCGAGACGACCTGGGCCTTCGTCCACCGGATGTACGGGCGGGCGGGCCGCGGCGAGCCCCCGGGGGAGGCCGACGAGCGGGCGGGCGCGGTCCGGAGGGCGCGGGCATGAAGTTCGCCCCCAACCGGCTCTACGTCGAGAGCTACGCCAAGTGCCCGAACTGCGGCATCCTCCTCTACGAGAAGCCCGCGAACGAGGCGCCCGACACGGTGACCGCGCAGGGCCGGACCTACTGCTCGGACTGGTGCGTGACCTGGGAGGCGGAGCGCGAGGCGCGCCGTCGGGCCGAGGACGCCCGGGCCTGAGCGCGGCCGGACCGCCGGGGCGTCCGGCGATCCGGCCGGGCGCTGCCAATCGAGCCCACGACGGCGGCCGGCGCATCCGGCCATGCGGCAGGAGGACAGCGTGACAGCGAAACGAGTGATCGGCGCGGTACTGGCCGGCGCCCTCGCCCTCGGGCTGCGGCCCGTCGCGGCCGCCGACGGCATCACCATCGGGCTGGCGGTCGCCTTCTCGGGCTGGATGGAGGCCTATGACGGCGAGGCCGCCAAGATGGCCCAGCTCTGGATCGAGCAGACGAACGGGAAGGGCGGCCTCCTCGGCAAGCCGATCCGGGTCGTCACCGCCGACACCAAGACCGACCGCGTCGAGGGCGCCAAGGTCGGCAAGCAGCTCATCGACCAGGGCGCGAACCTGCTCCTCGTCTCCGCCGACTACGATTACGGCGCGCCCGCGGCCCTCCAGGCCCAGAAGGCCGGGGTGGTCTCGGTCTTCATGGGCGCCTCCGACCCGAAGGCGGGCGTCCTCGGCGTCGGGCCCTACGCGTTCACGGCCAACAACGCCGGCCAGCTCGAGGGCGCCGTGATGGCGGGCTGGGGCTACGCCCGCAAGGGCGTGCGCAAGGGCTACATGCTGGTCGACGAGACCATCGAGTACAACAAGTCCGTCTGCGCCGGCTACGAGTGGAACTTCCCCACCGTCGGCGGCAAGATCGTCGGGCAGGACACCTTCAAGGGCCTCGACCCCACCATCAGCTCGCAGATCACGCGCCTCAACGACGCGGTCCGCACCGCGGGCGTCGATCACGTGATGCTGTGCTCGACGAACCCGGGCGCGGCGAGCGCCGTGCGCCAGCTCCGGGCCGCCGGCATCGCCCTGCCGGTGTTCAGCGCCACCGCCATGGACGGCACCTACTGGCTCAACTCGACGCCGGGCCTGAAGGATTTCTACCTGCCGGTGCAGGCCCTCACGGTCAGCGACCCGCGCCCGCCCGTGAACGACCTGACCGCCGCCTACGCCAGGAAGTACGGCAAGCCGCCGACGACCCAGTACGCCTACCCGATCTACGCCTACCTCGACCTCTGGGCGAAGGCCGTGACCAGCGCGGGCACGACCGACGCCGCCAAGGTCGTGGCCGAGCTCAACAAGTCCGACAACGCCCCGACCATCCTGGGGCCCCGCACCTTCACGCCGAAGCTCCACATCCAGACCCGGATGCCGATGATCGTGGTGTCGTACGCCGACGACAAGGAGAGCCCGGTCGAGGAGTGGACCATCACGGAGACGATCCCCGACGCGGTGCTCTACCGCCTCAAGAAGTAGCGCGCCCCGCGCCGGCCATGCGCCGGCGCACCCCCCGCCAGGACACCCATCCCGATGCAGCACGCCTACACCGAGCCGGCGGCCCGCGGCGTCGACCGGGGCCTGACCAACGCCGCCGCCCTCGCGGTGGACGGGCTCTCGGTGCGCTTCCAGGGCCTCGCGGCGATCTCCGGCGTGAGCCTCGCGCTCCAGCGCCACGAGGTCTTCGGCCTCATCGGCCCCAACGGTGCCGGCAAGACGACCCTCGTCAACTGCCTCACGGGCTTCCAGCGCCCGACGCAGGGGCGGGTGCTCCTCGGCGCGGCGGACACCGCGGGCTGGAGCGCGGCGCAGTTCCGCCAGCGCGGCGTCGCCCGCACCTTCCAGGCCGGGCGGCTGTTCCGCGACATGAGCGTGATCGAGAACGTCGAGGTCACGGGGGCGGGGCTCGGCCTCAGCCTGCGCGCCGCCAAGGAGCACGCCCGGGCGCTGCTGCACTGGATCGGCCTCTCCGACAAGGAGCGCCTGCCCGCCGGGGCCCTCGCCTACACCGACCAGCGCCGGCTCGGCATGGCCCGGGCCCTCGTGCTCTCGCCGGCCTTCGTGCTCCTCGACGAGCCGGCCGCCGGGATGTCGGACGCCGAGTGCGAGGACCTGATGGAGCTCGTCGCCTCGATCCCCCGCACCTTCACCTGCGGGGTGCTGCTGATCGAGCACAACATGCGGGTCGTCATGGGCATCAGCCGGCGCATCCACGTCCTCGACGGCGGGCGCACCCTGGCGGAGGGCACCCCGGAGGAGATCCAGCGCCACGAGGCCGTGATGGCCGCCTATCTCGGCCTGGAGGCGTAGGGATGGCGGCGCTGCTCTCCGTCGAGGACATCCAGGTCCGCTACGGCGACCTCGTGGCCCTGCGCGGCGTCTCGCTGTCGGTCGCCGAGGGCGAGGTCGTCTGCATCATCGGGCCGAACGGGGCCGGCAAGTCGACGGCCCTCGCGGCGGTGGCGGGCGGCGTCGTCCCGCATGCCGGCGACGTTCGCCTGGCGGGCCGCAGCATCCTGGGCGAGCGCCCGGAGCGGATCGCCCGCCTGGGCGTCTCCCTGGTGCCGGAGGGCCGGCACGTCTTCGGCACGCTCACGGTCGCGGAGAACCTCGCCATCGGCGGCCACCTGCGGGGCGACCGCGCCGCCGCCAGGGCCGACCGCGAGCGCATCCTCTCCCTGCTGCCGCGCCTCGGCGAGCGCCTGCACGGCCCGGCCGGGCGGCTCTCGGGGGGCGAGCAGCAGATGCTGGCGGTGGCCCGCGCCGTGATGACGCGGCCCCGCCTCCTCCTGGTGGACGAGCCCTCGCTCGGCCTCGCGCCCAAGATCATCGACCAGATCTACGAGATCCTGCTCGACCTGCGCCGGGAGGCCGCGCTGACGCTCCTCATCAACGAGCAGAGCTCGAACCGCATCCTCCGGCACGCCGACCGCATCTACGTGATGCGCGGCGGCCGGATCCAGCTCGAGGGCCGGGCCGCCGACCTGCGGGACGGCGAGGCGATCCGGCAGGCCTATTTCGGCTTCGGCGAGCGGGCGGCCCAACCGGCGGAGGCGCCCGCGTGATCCCGTTCCTGCAGAACCTCGTCGACGCCGTCAGCCTGGGGAGCCTCTACGCCCTCGTGGCGCTCGGCATCGGGCTCCTGTTCGGCATCCTGCGGCTGATCAACTTCGCGCACGGGGACTTCATCACGGTGGGCGCCTACGCGCTGATCGTGCCCTCGGCGGACGTGACCGCGCGCCTGCTCATCGGCGGCTGGCCCTGGCCGGTGCTGATCCCGGCGATCTGCCTCATCGTCATCGTGGCGGCGCTCCTCACCGACGCCCTGGTGTTCCGGCCCCTGCGGCGGGCCTCCTCGCCGACCCTGATGATCGCCTCCTTCGCGGTGAGCTACATCATCCAGAACGGCGTGCTCATGGCCTACGGCTCGCGGCCCAAGGCCGTCGACCTCTGGAGCGCGGCCAACAGCCAGATCCTGATCGGCGACCTGCGGGTGCCGATGCTCCAGCTCATCACGCTCGTCGTCACCCTGGTGCTGATGGCGGGGCTGACCCTCTTCCTCAAGAGGACGCCCTACGGCGTGCAGATGCGCGCGGCGGCCGAGGATTTCCGCATGGCCCAGTACCTCGGCGTGCGGGGCAACCTCGTGATCGGCCTCGCCTTCGCGATCAGCGGCGTCCTCGCCGGCGTGGTGTCGCTGCTCTACACGACCCAGTCCGGCTCGCTCAGCCACACGATGGGCGTGCCCCTGGCGCTGTTCGCCTTCGTGGCGGTGGTGGTCGGGGGCATGGGCAGCCTCGTCGGCGCCGTGGTGGGGGGCTTCGCCATCGGCCTCATCGTGACGATGCTCCAGGCCTACCTGCCGCCGGACCTGCGCGCCTTCCGGGACGCCTTCGCGTTCGCCTTCGTGATCCTGGTGCTGCTGGTGCGCCCGAGCGGGCTCGTGCCGGCCCGCAGCGCCGTCGAGCGCGTCTGAGGAGCCCCATGCGCCGCCTTGCCCGCCACCAGACGCCCGTCCTCCTGATCCTGGTCCTCGGGCTCGTCGCCTGCGCGGGCCTCGCCGGGGGCGACGCCGTGCAGGTGACCCTGACCGAGATGTTCATCCGGGTGGTCGTCGTCGTCGGGCTCTCCGTCTTCATCGGCAATTCCGGCATCATCTCGTTCGGCCAGGTCGGCTTCATGTGCATCGGCGCCTACGCGGCGGCCTGGTCCACGGCCGAGCCGGCCTTCAAGCAGATCATGCTCTCCGGGCTCCCGGCGGTGCTCCAGGAGAACCAGCTCCCGTTCTGGGCCGCGATCCTGGGGGCGCTCGCCCTGCCGGCCCTGGTGGCGTTCCTGCTCGGCCTCGCGATCATGCGCCTGTCGGGCACGGCGGCCTCCATCGCCACCTTCGCGTTCCTGATCATCGTCAACAGCGTCTACGCCAACTGGGACTCGGTCACCGCCGGCGTCAGCTCCATCGTGGGGATCCCGACCGTGGTCGGCCCCTGGACGGCCTGCGCCTTCGCGGGCCTCGCGGTGCTGGCCGCCTACCTGTTCCAGGTCTCGCGCTTCGGCCTGATGCTGCGGGCCTCGCGGGACGACGAGGTCGCGGCGAGCGCCTCGGCGGTGCGGATCGTGCGGGTGCGGCTCGTCGCCTTCGTGCTCAGCGCGGCGCTCACCGGGATGGGCGGCGGGCTCTACGCCCAGTTCCTCGGCATCCTGACGGTCGACCCGTTCTACCTCAGCCTGTCCTTCATCACGATCGCCATGCTGGTGGTCGGCGGCCAGGCGAGCCTCACGGGCGCCGTCACGGGCGTCCTCGCCGTCACGGCGGTGGTGGAGGCCCTGCGCCTCCTCGAGCGCGGCCTGTCCGTCGGGGGCCGCACCCTCGCCCTGCCGTCCGGGAGCCAGGAGATCGGGCTCGGCCTCGTGATGGCGCTGATCCTGATCTTCCGCCCGAACGGCCTCAGCCGCGGGCGCGAGCTCGCCCTCCTCCCGGACGGGCCGGCCGCCCCCGCCGCCCCGCCGGTCGACCTCGCCGCGCGGCCCGAGACGGCCTCCTAGAGGACAATCCATGACCGACGCGTCCCCCTGGGCGGCCGGCGCCGCCTACATCGACGGCCGCTTCATGCCGGTCGGCGAGGCGGCGATCCCCATCACCGACTGGGGCTACCGCCGCTCCGACGTGACCTACGACGTGGTGGGCGTGCGCGACGGCGCCTTCTTCCGCCTCGACGACCACGTCCGGCGCTTCCGCGCCTCGATGGACTCCTTCCGCCTCCGCCCGCCCGAGAGCGACGCGGCCATCAAGGCGGTGCTGCACCGCTGCGTGGCGCTCGCGGGGCTGCGCGACGCCTACGTGGCCATGGACTGCCTGCGCGGGCGCCCGCCCGCGGGCGCGCCCTACCACCCGGCCCATGCCCGCAACTACCTGGCGGCCTTCGCGCTGCCCTGGATCTCCCTGGTGCGCCCCGAGGTGATGGAGCGCGGCGCCCACCTCGTCGTGGCCGAGACCCTGCGCATCCCGGCCCGCTCGGTCGACCCGCGGGCGAAGAACTTCCACTGGGCCGACCTCACCCGCGGCCAGTTCGAGGCCCACGACCGGGGCGCCGACTTCTGCGTGCTCCTCGACGAGGACGGCCACGTCACGGAGGGCCCGGGCTTCAACGTCTTCCTGGTCGCCGGCGGCCGCCTCGCGACGCCGGACGCCGGCGTGCTCGAGGGCATCACCCGCGACTCGGTGATCGCGCTCTGCGGCGAGCTCGGCCTGCCGGTGGCGGTCAGGCCCGTCGCGGCGGCCGAGCTGCGGGACGCCGACGAGATCATCCTCGTCACGACCGCGGGCGGCGTGATGCCGGCCGCGCGCATCGACGGCCGCATCCTGGGCAACGACCGTCCCGGGCCGGTCTACCGGCGCCTCCACGACGCCTTCTGGGCCAAGCGCGCCGCCGGCTGGCACGCGACCCCGGTGGACTACGCGGGGGCGTGACGCAGCCAGAGGAGCACGCGATGGCCTACAGGCTCGGCATCGACATCGGCGGGACCTTCACGGACTTCGTGGCCTACGACGAGGCCAACCGGACCCTGAGCGCCTGGAAGAACCTCTCGACGCCCCACGACCCGATCCGGGGCATCATCACGGGCCTGCGCACCTTCGGGGACATCGCCGGCATCCGGGGCATCCGCCTCGGCACCACGGTGGCCACGAACGCGCTCCTCGAGGGCAAGGGCGCCCGGGTCGCCTACGTGACCACCCGGGGCTTCCGCGACGTGCCCTTCATCGGCCGCGGCAACCGGCGCCACCACTACGACCTCGCCTGGGTCAAGCCGAAGCCCTTCGTGCGGCGCCGGGACGCCCACGAGGTCGACGAGCGCGTCGGCGCCTCCGGGGACGTGCTCGAGCCCCTCGACGAGGCGCAGGTCGAGGCCCTCGCCGACCGGCTGAGGCACGAGGGCGGGATCGAGGCCGTCGCCGTGGTGCTGCTGCACTCCTACCTCGCCCCCGCCCACGAGCAGCGCGTCAAGGCGATCCTGGCCGAGCGCCTGCCCGGCGTGCCGGTGTCGATCTCCTACGAGGTGCTGCCGAAGTGGAAGGAGCACTTCCGCTCCTCCACCACCCTCTGCGACGCCTTCATCAAGCCCGTGGTCGGGCGCCAGCTCGGCACGATGCGCCGCGCGCTCGACGCCGAGGGCGTCGCCGCCGGCCTCGTGGTGATGCGCTCGAACGGCGGCGAGATGAGCCTCGAGGCCGCCGTCGAGCAGCCGATCCAGATCGCCGTCTCGGGGCCGACCGGCGGCGTGATCGCGGCCAAGCGCGTCGCCGAGCGCCTCGGCCTGCCGAACCTCGTCACGCTCGACATGGGGGGCACCTCCACGGACGTCTCGACGGTGGTGGACGGCCAGGAGAAGTTCACCACCGACTTCGAGATCGCCTGGGGCCGCCCGATCCAGGTGCCGATGATCGACATCCGCACCATCGGGGCGGGGGGCGGCTCGATCGCCCGGATCGACGCCGGCGGGATGCTGGTGGTGGGGCCTGAGAGCGCGGGCGCCGACCCGGGCCCGGCCTGCTACGGGCGCGGCGGCACCCTGGCCACCGTCACCGACGCCAACGTGGTGCTGGGCCGCATCGCGGCCGGCAACTTCCTGGGCGGCGCCATGGCGCTCGACGCGCAGGCCGCCCGCCGGGCGGTGGCCCCGCTCGGGGCCGCCCTCGGCCTCGCCGTCGAGGAGGCGGCCCTCGCGGTCGTGCGGATCGCGAACAACACCATGGTGGGGGCGCTCCACACCGTGCTGACCGAGCGGGGCCTCGACCCGCGCGACTTCGTCCTCGTCGCCTTCGGGGGCGCCGGTCCGCCCCACGTCGCCGACCTGATGAGCGAGGCCTCGATCCCCCGGGGCCTGGTGCCGTGCTTCCCGGGCCAGTTCTCGGCCTTCGGCTTCACCATGGCGGATGCCCGGGTCGACCGCTACCGCACGGTGCAGCTCACCTCGCGCGCCTTCGACCGCGGGCGCGCCGCCGCCGCGATGGGCGCCCTCGTGGCCGAGTGCCGGGCGGAGCTGGCGCGCCAGGGCCACCGGGAGGTCGCGATCCGCCGCAGCGTCGAGATGCGCTACCTCGGCCAGAACTACGAGCTCGAGATCGCCACCGAGGCGGAGGCCTTCACGGACGCGGAGATCGCGGGCCTGCTCGCGACCTTCCACGCCCAGCACGAGGCCCGCTTCGGCTTCCGCCTCGACGACCCGATGGAGATCGTGAACTTCCTCGTCACCGGCATCGCCCGCACCGGGGCGCTCGACTTCCCGGTCGTCCCGGAGGCCGCGGGCCCGGCCGAGCCGCGCTCCCGCCGCCCGGTCTGGTTCGCCCGCGGCTTCGTCGAGACGCCGGTCTACGCCCGCGCCGACCTGCGCTGCGGCCACGCCATCGCCGGCCCGGCCCTCGTCGAGGAGGCCGCCTCCGTCACGGTGCTCGACCCGGGCAAGTCGCTGGCGGTCGACCAGTACGGCAACCTCCTGATCTCGGCCTGAGAGGAGCACCCGATGGACATGGTCTCGCTCAACATCGTCGGCGGCATCCTGGTCTCGATCTGCCGCGACATGGGGGTGACACTGATGCGCACCTCCTACTCGACGATCTTCTCGGAATCCCTCGACTTCACCTGCGGGCTGGCGCTGCCCACCGGCGAGCTCGTCGCCACGGGCGACTTCTGCCCCTCGATGATCGGCGGCATGCCGCTCCTCCTGCGCTCCTGCGTGCAGGAGATCGCCCTCGCCGAGCTCCAGGAGGGCGACGTCCTGGTGCACAACGACCCCTACCGGGGCGGCCTGCACACGCCCGAGCACACCTTCTTCAAGCCCGTCTTCGTGGACGGGGCGCTGATCGGCTTCGCGGTGGCGATCGGCCACGTCTGCGAGGTCGGCGGGATGGCGCCGGCGGGCTTCGCCGGCGAGGCCACGGAGGTGTTCCACGAGGGCCTGCGGGTCCCCCCGGTCAAGATCAAGCGGGCCGGCCGGGACGTCGACGACGTCTGGCGCCTGCTGCTCGCGAACGTGCGCACGCCGCGCTACAATTACGGGGATTTCCGGGCCCTCATCGCGGCCATCGACCTCGGCGAGCGCCGCATGGCCGACCTCGTGCGCAAGCACGGCGTCGCGGCCTTCCGCGAGAACGTCGCGGCGCTGATGGACTACGCCGAGCGCCGGATGCGGGCCGAGATCGAGAAGATCCCGGACGGCCGCTACGTCTTCGAGGATTGCATGGAGGACGACGGCATCGAGGACCGGGCCTACACCATCCGGGCCGAGGTGACGGTCGCGGGCTCCGACATCGTGGTCGACTACCACGGCTCCTCGCCCCAGGCGAAGGGACCCATCAACGGCACCCTCGGGGTCGCCCACGGCGCGGCCTACAACGCCATCCTGCAGCTCACCGACGCGACGATCCCGAAGAACCAGGGCTGCTTCCGGCCGATCCGGGTGCTCGCCCCGCCGGGCTCCGTGGTGAACGTGGACTTCCCCGGGCCGTCCGTCGGCGGCAACACCGAGACCCACTGCCGCATCGCCAACTGCGTCATGGGCGCGCTGGCGCCCGGCCTCAAGGCCCGCTCGGCCGCCACCGACGGGGCGAGCCACAGCAACTTCCTGTTCGGCGGCACCGACCCGCGCAGCGGCGAGTTCTTCTGCTGCTACGACCTGACGCCCGTGGGCTGGGGCGGCCGCAGCTTCGCGGACGGCAACGACGCGGTGGGGGGCATCAACGGCAACTGCCCGCACATCCCGGTCGAGGTCTTCGAGTACCGCTTCCCCTGGCACGTGGAGGAGTTCCGGCTCGTCGACGGCTCGGGGGGGCCGGGCACGTTCCGGGGCGGGCTCGCGCTCTCCAAGACCGTGCGCTGCACCGACACGCCGATGACCTTCAGCTACATGAGCGACCGCCAGAAGGTCAGCCCCTGGGGCGTCCACGGCGGCCACCCGGGAGCGCGGGCCGAGCTCCTGATGCAGCGGGCCGGCAGCGCGGACTGGCTCACCATCAGCCAGGCCTTCGGCAAGGTCTCGCCGAGCAAGTTCGCCAACGTCCCGATCGCGCCGGGCGACCGCATCCGCATCCGCTCGCCGGCCGGCGGCGGCTGGGGACCGCCGCAGGCCCGCGACCCGGACCGGGTCCGCGAGGACCTGCGCGACGGCTTCATCACCGAGGCCCAGGCCCGCACCGTCTACGCCGCCGGCTGACCAGCCCCGGCCGCGCGCCGCCCCCGAACCCGGATCGAGAGCCGATGACCGTCCTGCCGAACTCGCTGCACGCCCGCGACGTCGCCTACCACTTCCACCCCTACACCAACGCGCGCCGGCACGAGCGCGTCGGGCCGATGATCATCGAGCGGGGCGCGGGCATCCACGTCTACGACGACCAGGGCCGCGAATACATCGAGGCCATGGCGGGCCTGTGGAGCGTGGGCGTCGGCTTCGGCGAGGGCCGGCTGGTCGAGGCCGCCGCCCGGCAGATGAGCCGCCTGCCCTACTACCACACCTTCACCCACAAGGCGCACGAGCCCTCGATCCTGCTCGCCGAGCGGCTCGTGCGCCTGTCGCCCGAGGGGCTCGACCACGTCTTCTTCACCAACTCGGGCTCGGAGGCCAACGACACGGTGGTGAAGCTCGTCTGGTACTACAACAACGCCCTCGGGCGGAGTGCCAAGAAGACGTTCATCGCCCGCCAGGGCGGCTACCACGGCATCACCGTGGCGGCCGCGAGCCTCACGGGCCTGCCCACCAACCAGCGCGGCTTCGACCTGCCGCTGCCCTTCGTGCGCCACGTCACCTGCCCGCACGCCTACCGCCACGCCCGTGCCGGCGAGAGCGAGGAGGCCTTCGCCGACCGGCTCGCCGCCGAGCTCGAGGCGGTGATCCTGGAGGAGGGCCCCGAGACCGTCGCGGCCTTCATCGGCGAGCCGCTGATGGGCGCCGGCGGCGTGCTGCCGCCGCCCCGCACCTACTGGGAGAAGGTCCAGGCGGTGTGCCGCCGGCACGACGTGCTGGTGGTGGCCGACGAGGTCATCACCGGGTTCGGGCGCCTCGGCACCCTGTTCGCCTGCGAGCATTACGGCATCCGGCCGGACATGATGGTGGTCTCCAAGCAGATCACCTCGTCCTACCAGCCGCTCGCCGCCGTCCTGTTCAGCGACGCGATCTACCAGGGCCTCGCCGACCACAGCGAGGCGATCGGGAATTTCGGCCACGGCTTCACCGGCAGCGGCCACCCGGTCGCGACCGCGGTGGCGCTCGAGAACCTCGCCATCATCGAGGAGCGCGGCCTCGTCGCCAACGCGGCCCGCTCCGGCGCCCGCCTGCAGCAGGCCCTGGCGCCCTTCGCCGAGCACCCGCTCGTCGGCGAGGTCCGCGGCGTCGGCCTCATCGCGGCGGTCGAGATCGTGGCCGACAAGGCCAGCCGGGCGAAGTTCGACCCCCCGGGCAGGGTGGCGTTCCACCTGTTCGAGCGCGCCCAGGCGCACGGCCTCATCGTCCGGGCGATCCAGGACACGGTCGCGTTCTGCCCGCCGATGATCATCACGCAGGCCGAGGTGGACGAGCTCGTCGCCCGCTTCGCCCTGGCCCTCGAGGAGACCGCGGCCTGGGTCGGGGCCGGGATGCCGGCGGCCTAAAGGCCGCAGGGCGCGCCGGCCTCGCCGCGCGTCCGCGCCCGGCCACGCTCTGGACGCCGCGGCGCGCGCGCCGCGGCCTTTAGAGCTTGGCCGCGAGCGCGGGCGGTCGTATCCCGGACCGGACGCGGG